>DASSOH010000038.1:0-27849 GCA_035700865.1 Candidatus Limnocylindria bacterium
CGAGGACCGGGCCAGTACTTTCGGTCGGCTGCGCCACCACGACGGCACCGATACGGTCGTGGCGAGATGCATCGACGACTCCCCGGCGCCGCGCTGGCCGCCCTGCTGGCCCTCGCCGCGCTGACTCCGCTTGCCACCCCCGCGCCGGCACAGGCTGCCGGCGAGTGTGGGACGTATCGGTCCGAGACCGTCCCGCCGCCGACGATCCGCGTGTACCGCGGCGCGAGCGGTGCCGTCGACACCGTCGACTTCCGGACGTACGTGAAGAATGTCCTCTCGCGCGAGTGGATCAGCTCCTGGACGACCGAGTCGCTGCGCGCCGGAGCGCTGGCGGTCAAGAACTACGCGTGGTACCAGGTCGTGCACTGGCGCGGCTACGTCAACACGGCCGGCGAGTGCTTCGACGTCTTCGACACGACGCGCGACCAGCACTACGACCCTTCGCGCCCGACCTACGCCTCCATGGCCGCGGCCGTCGACGCCACGTGGGGAACGCTGGCCACGAAGAACGGCCGCCTCTTCGCGACCTACTACAACGCCGGCACCGCGTACGAGGCGTGCGGCAACAACGCCAACGGCTGGCAGATGTTCCAGTGGGGCAGCCAGGGCTGCGGCCTGGCCGGCATGAGCGCGGCGCAGATCATGGCCGTCTACTACACCGGCGTGACCGTGAGCGCTGCCCCGATACCGGCGCCCCCGCCCGCGACCCCGGCCCCAACGCCGACACCAGTGCCGACCCCGGTCCCGACGCCGGTTGCGACGCCGGTTCCGACGCCGACGCCGGCCGGAACCGTGCCGCCCGGTGCGACGGTGCCGCCGACGCCAGTTCCGACCCCGGTCCCGACGCCGATGCCGACGCCGGTTCCGACGCCCGTCGCGACGCCGCCTCCGCCGACCGAGCTGCCGGGCGGTGGCCAGGTCGGGCTGACCGCGCCGCCTCCACCTCCCCCGCCCGATCCCGAGCCGATCGTGATCACCGCGCCGTCGGCGGCCGTCGAGGCGGCGCCGGTCGCGGTCACGACGCCGCGACGCGCGTCGGATGATCGGATCGTCGCGTTCGAGCGACGGGCCGACGAGGCCCGGGCGCGGGCCGAGCGCACGGTCGGCGGCTTCGCCGTCGCCGAGGCGCCGCCGGCTTCAGCCCGCTGGACGACCGTCCGGATCCTGGTCGACCGCCTGCTCGCGTCGTGGATCCCGGACCGGCTCGCCGTCACGGCCGAGGGCCCTCGCCACGATGAGCTCGGCCGCCGCGACGTCCTGGATGGCGAGGCCCACGGACTTGAAGGCGGTGATGGCCCCCGGGTCGCGCTGACCCGCGAAGTCGGCGGCGACGCTCCCGATCTCGGTCAGCTGCTCCTCCGTCACTAGGCCGCGCTGCACGGCGGCCATCACGTCGCCCGCCTCGGCGCGAGCGGCCTCCCGCGAATCCACGGCCACCAGGCCCGCCCGCGCGAAGAGCTCCGGCGGAAGCTCGACCATGTCGAGCCGATACGCGCCGATCCCGTTGACGTGGGTCCCCGGCCGGATCCACGCGGCGTCGAACACGGGGGCGGTCGAGGTCGTCGCGGCGCACACGACGTCTGCCGCGCGCACCGCCTCCTCGGCGGAGTCGACGGCCCGGACCTCGAGCCCCACGGCGTCCGCCATGCGCGCCGCGAACGCGTCGCGCGACGCGCGGCTGCGCGCATGGACCAGGACGCGCTCGATCGGGCGCGCGGCGACCACCGCCCGGATCTGCCACTCGGCCTGGCCGCCGGCGCCCAGGACGGCGAGCGTCGCGGCATCGGTCCGCGCCAGCAGGCGAGTCGCGACGCCGGAGGCGGCGCCGGTGCGCATGGCCGTCACCGTGCCCCCGTCGAGCAGCGCCAGTGGCGTCCCGGTCTCGGCGTCGAACCAGGCCACGACCGCCTGCACCGTCGGCAGGCCGCGCGCCGCGTTGTCCGGCATCACGGTTACGAGCTTCACGCTCGCGCCGGCACCGCCGGCCCGCACGCCGGGCATCAGCAGCAGGTCGCCCCGGTCGAGCGAGACGTGGGAGCGCAGGGGCGATCGATCGCGTCCGGCCGCGACGTCGCGGTACGCGGCATCGACCGCGTCGAGCAGGTCGACGATCGGGACGGCGCGACGGATCGTATCGGCGTCCAGGAAGGGGATGGCGGCTGGCATGGTCAGCCGAGTCTAGGCCGCTCCGTCCCGAAGCAGCGGCCAGCTCAGGCGCACCCACCCGGCGCCGGCGGCGACGATGAGGGCGACCATCACCAACACGGCCGGCCGCGGGCCGATGCCGTCGGCGAGCCAGCCGGCCAGCAGGGTCGAGACGGCGATGGTCATCGTCACCATCCCGTAGTCCAGGCTGAAGACGCGCCCGCGGATGGCGTCCGGCGTGGCCCGTTGCAGGCCGAGCGTCGAGAGCGTCCACTGCGCTCCACCGCCGCAGTGCGCGCCGAACACGAAGAGTGCCGCCAGCAGCAGCGTCGGCATGCCGGGGAAGACCGCGTAGCAGCCGGCGACCAGGACGAAGGAGACGGCAATGCCGCGGATCAGCGCGCGGTCGTCCGTCCCCATGGCCCTCCGGGCCGCGAACGGACCGATGAGGGCGCCCAGGCCGCGCGCCGCGAAGAGCGCCCCGATGCCCGCATCGCCGGCGTCGTAGACGTCGGTCCCGAACACGGCGAGCAGCGCCACCACGCCCGTTCCGACCCCGAACGACGTCTTCGACAGCACCAGGGAGAGGACGCGGCGATGGCCGCTGACGAACCGCAGCGCGTGGCGCACGCCGGCGATGGCGCCGACGCGCGCGTGCCCCTCCTCGTGCGGAAGCTGGAGCGGGCGCCCGATCCCGACGATGAGGGCCGCCGAGACGCCGAAGCTCAACGCGTTGACCACGAAGGCCGCGTCTCGACCCAGGGTCACCGCCACCAGCCCACCGAGGGCCGCGCCGACCGCGAGCATGGTTCCCCACGCGGAGCCGATGAGCACGTTGGCCGTCGGGAGCTCGTCCTCGTCCACCAGGTTCGGCAGCGCCGCGGACGAGGTGGGCTCGAAGATGGCGGCGCCCACGGCGAGAAGCGCCACCCCGGCGAACGCGACCCACAGCGTCTCCGGGCCGCGCACCAGCAGGAAGGACAGCGCGATCGGGATCCTCGCCAGATCGGCGGCCACCAGCAGCCGTCGCCGATCGAGGCGATCGGCCAGCATCCCGGCCAGCGGTGTCGCCGCCGCGAAGCCACCGGTCTGCAGGACCAGGACCAGCGACGCGACGGTCGACGATCCGCTGAGCTCCAGCGCGAGGCCCAGCAGCGCCACGGTCGCGAACCAGTCGCCGGCGAAGCTCGCCAGCTGCGCGACGTAGAGCCGGCTGAAGTCCCGGTTGCTTCGGAGCAGCGTAAGGTAGGGGGCGATCGGCATCGGCGCCGGCATGATGGCACGCGGCACGACGCTTGCGACGGCCGTGCGCCAAGGAGGACCCATGATCGACAACGTTCGCGACGACCTCTCCCATCGCGCCGACACCGTGCGCGAAGAGATCGATGCGCTGCTCTGGCTGCTGCGGACCGCCGCGCTCGGCGCCCTGGTGGGTGCCCTGTGGACGGAGCTGCGCAAGCCGCCGGAGGAGCGGACCTGGCACGGCAAGCTGCTGGGCGTCGTCCCCTACGACTTCCGGCTGCCCTCGCTCTCCACGCTGCGTCAGGCGTACTGGAACCCGCGTTCGCCGAAGGTGTTCACCGATCGGCCGCTGGGGGTGGGCTGGTCCGTCAACATCCCGACCCTCCTGCGCCGGGCCGGCGTCCGCAACCAGTTCACCCGCGGCCGGTGACTCCTCGGTAAGCGGCCCGTCATCCGTGGCGTCGCACGATGCGGCGCCACGGATCGGTCCATCGGCCGCGTCGTCCGCGCCGGCCGCCCCCAGAGGCGCCACAACCCCATCTCGGCTAGGATCGGAGGCCCATGAGCTGGTTCCCGATCCTGCTGATCACGCACATCGCGCTGGCCGTGTCGCTGTTGCTGCCGAGCGTGCTGCTGCCGTTCGTCCTGCGTCGCAGCGACGGGCCCCCGAACGCGCCGACCCGCGCGCTGATGGCCATGCAGGGCACCGGCACGCTGATCATCGCCGCGGGCCTGGCGATCACGGGCGCCGCCATGCTCTGGATCCTGGGGCCGGAGCTGCTGACGCAGCCCTGGCTGATGACGGCCCTCACCCTGTACGCCATCAACCTGGTGGTGGCGGCCGTGATCAGCCGCCCGAACCTGCGCCGGCTGATCGGCCTGAGCCGCGGGAGCAACACCGACGACGAGACGTGGCGCCGCCGCGCCAGGCAGCAGCGCTACATCGCCTACGGGATGGCGGGGATGATCGGCGCGATCGGGCTGCTCATGAGCACGAAGCCCGAGCTCTGGTGAGCGGCTAGAAGTGCGGCAGCGGGATCGGGCGGCCCATGACGAAGAAGATGCCCGCCACGATCAGGAACAGGGCGATCGCGAAGAACAGCAACCAGCGCAGGACTTCCATGCTCGGGCTCCAAGTTCGGACGTGTCGGCAGCAGACTCCCCCGTTGGACGGCGATTCTATCGGTCCAGTCCAGCCGTCGGCGCCGATCGAGCGACCGCTTTAGAATCCGCAGCGTGACCCTCCGTCTGCACGACGCCCGCCGTGGTGGGCTGCACCCGTTCGAGCCCGTCCCCGGACGTGACCGCGTCGGCATGTACGTCTGCGGCGTCACGCCGTACGACACCGGCCACCTCGGCCACGCCTTCACCTACGTCAGCTTCGACGTGCTGCATCGGTACCTGGAGTACCTCGGCCACGACGTGGTGTACGTCCAGAACCTGACCGATGTCGACGACGACATGATGCGCAAGGCCCGCGAGACCGGCGAGGACTACCTGGCGCTCGGCAACCGCCACGTGACGACCTTCCTGACCGAGATGGCCGCGCTCAACTGGCTGCCGCCCGACCACTACCCGCGCGCGACCGAGCACATCCCCCAGATGCTCGAGACCATCGGCCGCCTGGTGGACGCCGGGCTGGCCTACGCGGCGGAGGGGCACGTGTACTTCAGCGTCGACGCGTGGCCGCGCTACGGCGAGGTGTCGCACCTGTCGCGGGACGAGATGCTGCCGATCGCCAACGAGCGCGGCAACGTCCCGGGCATGCCGGGCAAGCGCGACCCACTCGACTTCGTGCTGTGGCAGCCCTCGCTGCCCGACGAGCCGGCATGGGACTCGCCGTGGGGCGCGGGACGGCCCGGGTGGCACATCGAGTGCTCGGCCATGGCGACCGCCTACCTGGGCAGCCGATTCGAGATCCACGGTGGCGGCGCCGACCTGCTCTTCCCGCACCACGAATCCGAGCTGGCCCAGTCCGAGGGTGCCGGCGCGGAGCGCCCCTGGGTCTCGTTCTGGACCCACGCCGGGATGCTGCGCTACGAGGGCGAGAAGATGAGCAAGTCCCTCGGCAACCTGGTGCTCGTGCGCGACCTGCTGCGCACCTATCCCGGCGACGCCATCCGCCACTACCTGGTGAGCCGGCACTACCGCGCCGAGGTCACCTTCCACGAGAACGACCTGGCTGCCAGCGCCGACGCTGCCGCGCGACTCCGCCACGCGACCCAGCGTGCCGAGGAGCTCTCCCCGGCCGAGCCCGCCTGCGCCGATGCGAGCGAGCTGCGAGCGCCGGTTCGTGAGCTGCGTGCCCGCTTCCTGGCGGCGATGGACGACGACCTCGACACGCCGCGGGGCATGCCGGCGCTGGACGCGCTCGCGGAGCTGGCACTGACGGCCGCGGACGACGGGCTGGCGGCCGAGGCGGGCTGGATGGTGCGCGAGCTGGGCGCACGCATCCTGGGCCTGCGGCTGGCATCGGTCCCCGTGTCCCAGGCCATCGCCGCGGCATGACGGAGCCGGCGGTGTCGACCTCCCCACCAGAGGACGACCTCGTCCCGTTAAGCGTCCGCCTTGGCGAGGTGGTGCCGCCCGAGGATCCCGAGGACTGGACGCGGCCGCTGACCTGGGTGGCCGCCCTGGGCATGCTCGCCGGGCCGCTGTTCACGCTCGGCTGGTTCGTGCTGGCGCCGCCATCCAGCGCCGACGGTGCCTTCGTCGCCACGTCGGCGGTGGCCGCCTTCCTGGCCGGTGGCGCAGCCGCGACCGGTGCCACGCAGCTGGGCCTGGCCCGAGCCTGGACCGCCACCCTCGGCGCCGGCCTCTTCGGCGCCCTGGTCGTGATCATCCTGGGGGTGGTGATGGCCGGCGAGCGCCAGGTCGGCTCGGCCTCGCCGACGCTGGCTCATGCCTTCGTGGCGTCCGTGGCCGGGCTGGGCGGAGCCGCGGCCGCGGCCGCCACCGCGGCGGTCGTCGCCCGCCTTCGATCTCGCGTGGTGCGCTTCCTGCCCGCGCTCTTCGTCGGCGCGGTGACGGCCGTTCTGCTCGTCGAGCCCCTGCTCGCTGGCTAGACCGAACGCCTCGACGCGTCCGTCCCGGAAGCCGGCTCCACCAGCAGACACGCCGCCGCGTGCCCCGGCTCGACCCCGAAGAGCGGTGGATCGACGTGCGGGCATCGGTCGAAGGCGACCGGGCAGCGGGGATGGAAGCGGCAGCCGGACGGAATGCGCGACGGGTCGGGCGTCTCACCGCCCAGGATGACGGGGCGGCGGCGCTGGCTCGGATCCGGGATCGGCACCACCGACAGCAGGGCCTGCGCGTACGGGTGGCGAGGGTTCGTCAGCACCTGGCGCGTCGAGCCGTGCTCCACGATCCGGCCCAGGTACATGACCGCCACGCGATCGGCGTAGGCCGCGACCGTCGACAGATCGTGGGTGATCATCACGATCGCGATGCCCTGCTCGTGGGCGAGCCGCCCCAGCAGGTTCAGGATCTCCGCACGGATGCTGACGTCGAGCATGCTGACCGGCTCGTCGGCCACCAGCAGCGACGGTTCGAGCGCCAGGGCCGCCGCGATCACCACGCGCTGGCGCTGGCCACCGGACAGCTCGAATGGGTACCGGTCCAGATACGCGTCGACCGGCGTCAGCCCTGCCTGCTCGAGCGCCCGGCGCACCTGATCGCGCAGGTCCGCGCCGGATGCCACGCGGTGCACCTGGAGCGGCTCGGCCACGATCTGGCGCACCGTCATGCGCGGGTTGAGCGACTCGTAGGGATCCTGGAAGACCATCTGCACGCGGCGCCGTAGCCGACGAAGCTCGCCGCCGGACAGCCCCCCGACCTCCTGCCCGTCGAGCACGACCCGACCGCCGCTCGGCGCGAGCAGGCCCAGCAGCAGGTTGCCGGTGGTCGTCTTGCCGCAGCCGGATTCCCCGACCAGCGCCAGCACCTCCCCCCGCCGCAGCTCGAAGTCGATGCCGTCCACCGCGCGCACCGGGGGCGCCGGCCGGCGCGCCAGCCAGTCGCCGATGGAGCGGCGGCCGGGGAACTCCTTGACCAGCCCCTCCACGCGCAGCAGGGCGTCGTCGCGCGCCGCGGCCGTCACCGGTGCTCCTCCGGGTCGAGCAGGAAGCAGGCGGCCCGGCCGCCCTCGGTGGCGTACTCCGGTGGCCGCTCGACCATGCATCGGTCGAAGGCGTGCGGGCAGCGCGGTGCGAACCGGCAGCCGGGCGGCATGGCGTCGAGGCGCGGTGGCGAGCCGGGGATGCCGCGCAGCGGCCGGTCCGGGTGCGCCAGGTCCGGGAAGGAGGCCAGCAGCTGCTGGGTGTACGGGTGGCGCGGAGCGCGATACAGTGCCGCGGCGTCGTTCTCCTCCGCCACCTCGCCGCCGTACATGACCACGACGCGGTCGCAGACCTGCGCCACGACGCCGAGGTCGTGGGTCACCAGGATGATGCCCATCCCGAGGTCACGGGACAGGCCGGCCAGCAGCTCGAGGATCTGCGCCTGGATCATCACGTCCAGCGCGGTGGTGGGCTCGTCGGCCACGATCACGTCGGGGTCGCAGGCGAGGGCCAGCGCGATCATGGCGCGCTGCCGCATCCCGCCGGAGTAGGTGTGCGGGAACTCGTTGGCGCGGCGTCGGCCGATCCCGACCCGCTCCAGCAGCTCCTCGGCGCGGGCCCGCGCCTGGGCCTTCGTCGTCCCCGGCGCATGGAGCCGGACCGCCTCTGCGATCTGGTCGCCGATGGTCCGCACCGGGTTCAGCGCGTTCATGGCGCCCTGGAAGACGAGGGAGAGGCGCGTCCAGCGGAATGCGCGCAGGGCGTCCCCGTCCAGGCCCAGCAGGTCCTCGCCGTCGAACCACACCGATCCGGCGACCACGCGCCCGCCGGGCGGCAGCAGCCGCAGGAGGCCGAGCACCGTCGTCGTCTTGCCGCAGCCGGATTCCCCGACCAGCCCCAGGGTCTCACCGCGACGCAGGTCGAAGCTCACGCCGTCAACGGCCCGCAGCGGACCGGCCGGCGTGTCGAACTCGATCGCCAGGTCGCGGACGCGCAGGATCGGGTCGTCCGGCAGCGTGCGCAGGGGCGTCGGCCGACGATCGCGCGCGACGTCGGAGCCGGGCGCCTCGAGGTGGTGCCGCTCCAGGCGCGGGTTCAGCGCGTTCTCGAGCGCGGTCCCGAGGAGCGTGGTGGCCAGCACCACCCACACGATCGCGAAGCCCGGTGGCAGGAGCGCCCACCACGCGCCGGCCGAGACGGCGCCGCGGTCGAAGGCGAAGTTCAGCATCTGTCCCCAGCTGATGACCGTCGGGTCACCGAGGCCCAGGAAGGCCAGCGTGGACTCGGACAGGATGGCCAGGCTGATGACGAGCACCATGTTGGCCAGCATCAGCGGCAGCACGGCCGGCAGGATGTGCTCGCGCAGGATGTGGAGGTCGCCGGCACCCACGGCCCGCGCCCGCATGACGTACTTGCGCTCCCGCACGCTCAGCGTCTGCGACCGCACGATCCGCGCGGTCGTGGTCCAGCCCAGCGCCCCGATCACCAGGATGATCGTTCCCAGCGAGGGACCGATGATCGCCACCAGCACGATCTGCAGCGCCAGGTCGGGGATCACCAGGAAGAAGTCGGTGATCCGCATCAGCAGCGAACCGATCCAGCCGCCGCGGTAGCCGGCCACGATGCCGACCAGTCCACCGATGACCAGGGCGATCGCGGCGGCCGAGAAGCCGACCACCAGCGACACTCGCGCGCCGTAGATCAGGGCGCTGAGCACGTCCTTGCCGCCATCGTCGGTCCCGAGCGGATGCGCGGCGGACGGGGCCTGGTAGATGTCCAGGATGCTGACCCGCACGTTCGCGTACGGGTCGTAGGGCGCCAGCAACGGAGCCGCCACGGCGATGGCGATCGCGGCCAGCAGCATGACCGCGCCGATCACGCCCATCCGCTGGCGGAAGAGGAGGCGCCAGGCTCGTCGCTCGGGCGCGACGACGGTCGGCTGGTTGGTGGCCTCGAGGAGGGCGCTCATCGGCTCATCCCTCGCTCACCCGCGGATCGAGCCAGCCGTAGATCAGCTCGGCCACCAGGTTGGCGACCACCACCGAGACCGCGATCAGCAGGAACGCCCCCTGCAGCACCGGGTAGTCGCGGTCCGCGACCGCGTTGACCGTCAGCAGCCCGATGCCCGGCCACGAGTAGACCGATTCGACCTGGATGGCGCCCGAGACCGTGAAGCCCAGGTTGAGGGCGATCAGCGTCACCATCGGCAGCATGGCGTTGCGCAGCGCATGGTCGCGGATGACGCGGAAGGTGGAGAGGCCCTTGGCGCGCGCCGTGAGGATGTAGTCCTCGCTGAACACGTCCAGCACGCTGCTGCGCATGATCAGCATGTACTCGCCCAGGACCACCAGCGTGAGGGTCAGCGTCGGCAGGAGCAGGTGGCGCCCGACGTCCCAGGCCAGGTCCCAGGCGTTCGCGTAGTCGGCGCCGATGGTGATGCGCCCGGCCGTCGGCAACCCGAGCCAGTTCGCGCCGACGACCAGCAGGATGATGCCCAGGAAGAAGGTCGGCAGCGACCACATGAAGAGGCTGAAGGACAGGGCGCCGACGTCCAGGGCCCGCCCGCGGCGCCATGCGGCGACCAGCCCCAGCAGCGCGCCGAGCAGGATCGACAGGAACTGGCTCGGCACCACCAGCCACAGCGTGTTGCCCAGCGCCTGGCCGATGAGGTCGGCCACCGACTGGTCACGGAACGCGTAGCTCTGTCCCAGGTCGCCGCGCGTCAGGGCCGCCAGGTAGGCGGTGAACTGCGTGTCCAGCGGGTTCCCCCCGTCGAGGTTGAGGAAGACCGGCTTGTCGAGGCCGAAGCGCTCGCGCAGCGCCTCGACGGCCGCGGGATTCAGGCGCGGATCGCGCAGGCCAGACTTGGCGGGGTCGCCGGGGAGGACCCGGAAGAGCAGGAAGTTGAAGGTGATGACCACGAACAGGGTCAGGAGGGCCCAGCCCACCTTCCGCACGGCGTAGCCGCCGCGGCCGCTCATCGGTCAGCCTCGGCGCGATCGGCCGACACGGGTGCGAGGGACACGGCGGAGGTCACGCGGGTGGTGACGGCCGGGCGCCGCGGTGACGCCCGGCCGCGATCGGTCTACTCGGCGGGTCGCAGCGAGAGCAGCGACGAGGGGTCGTCGAGGCCGAGCGTCGGGTCATCGGCCAGCCAGCCGGTGAACCGATCCTCGCGCCACGCCTCGAGCTCCTGCTGGTAGTACGGGATGATGTACGGCACGTCCTCCACCAGGATCCGCTGCATGTCGTGGATCATCCCCACGCGGGCATCGTGGTCCTGTTCCGTGGACTGGGCGGCGTACAGGTCGTCGTACTCCGGGTTGCAGTAGCCGGACTCGCTGAAGCCCGACGGGATCTCGTCGCACAGCGCGACGCCCAGCAGGAAGGCCGGATCCGGGTCGGAGCCCCAGCCCCACAGGATGATGTCGTAGTCGAAGCTGGGGCAGCAGACGCTGGTCAGCGTGTCGGGATCCAGCCCCTGGATCTCGATGGCGACGCCGATCTCGGACCACATGCCCTGGAGCAGCTCCGCCTCCCGCGGCGCCGTGTCGATGTCATCGGCGTAGTTGAAGCGGAACGTCAGGTCCTCGCAGTCCTGGTCGGGCAGGCACTCCCGGACGCCGTCGCCGTCGGTGTCCTCGTAGCCGGCCTGGTCCAGCAGCTCGTTGGCCGCATCGGTGTCGAAGGCGTAGTCCTCGACGTCGTCGGCGTAGTAGTCACCGAGGCCCGGTGGGACCAGGGAGAGGCCCGGGGAGCTGGTGCCCAGCGTCGCCACGTCGATGATCTGCTGCTTGTCGGTCGCCATCGCCAGCGCCTGGCGGACGTTGACGTCCTGCAGCGCCGGGTGGCCGCTGCACACGCCGGTCTCGTCCGCGTCGGCCGTCTCAGGGTCGTCCTGCGGACAGTTCTCGTCGGTCACGACGTTGAAGAAGACGTCACGGAAGGCGCCCCCGGCCGCGACGTCCGCGATGTGGACCGTGACGCCATCGGCATTCTGCAGGGCCGCGGCCGCGGTGGCCGGGAACTCGGTGATCGCGTCGACCTCGCCGGTGGTGAGGGCCGTGACCCGCGCATCGGCGTTGTCGATGGTCTGGAAGATGACGCCCTCGACGTTGGGCGGCGTGGCCCAGTAGTCGGCGTTCGCCTCGATCTGGACGAACTCGCCCTGCGACGCCTCGACCAGCTTGAAGGGGCCGGAGCCGATCATCTCCGCGTTCTCGAAGCCCACCGGGTCCGACTCGCTCTCCCAGATGTGCTTCGGAAGGACGTACATGAAGGCCATGTTCGCCTCGAAGGTCGCCATCGGCTCCTCCGTGGTCAGCACCACGGTCGTGTCGTCGGTGGCCTCGATGTCGGTGAAGTCGGCGACGTAGGACGGCAGGAACGGGAAGTCCTCGGTGTCGCGGTACAGGTTCAGGCTGTAGGCCACGTCCTCCGCGGTGAGCGGCTCGCCGTCGTGGAAGCTGACGTCGTCGCGGATGGTCATCGTCCAGGTCAGGCCGTCGTCGGAGACCGACCAATCGGTGGCGAGCTCGGGGACGAACTCGCCGGCCGCGTTGACCGAGATGGGGGTGTCGTACATCAGCTCGTAGAAGGTGTAGGCCTCGGCCAGGACCCCGTTCCCGGGGTTGAGGCTGTCGGGATAGCCACCCATGGCGATGCGAACGGTCCCGCCCGTCGCCGTTCCGCCGGATGGCGCGGAGCTCTCTCCCCCGCCGCTGGCGCCGGCGCTCGGGCTCTCCTGCTGCACGGCGGTGCACGCGGCACCGACCAGCGCGAGGATGCCGAGCAGGCTGATGACTGACGAGTGGCGACGACGCACGGTTCGAATTCCTCCGTCTCTGCGTGGCGTCGCGGCGAGGCCCGGGGCGGGATCCGGCCGCTTCGAAGGCCGGAGGATGGCACATTCCACCGAATCTGACGACCCTTTCCTGCACAACCACGGAATCCGCCATGGGCAGGCTCGAGCCCGGCGCGTGCCGCATACTCCCCTGTCATGACCGACGCGACCCCGAGCAGCCTCGTCCGCGCCCAGGTGGCGCTCGAATCCTTCGACCTCTCGCCCGACGGAACCTTCGTCGTCTACGCCCTGCGCCGCGTCGTGCGTGGCGAATACGAGTCGCAGCTGTGGGTGCGGCCGCGGCGTGGCGGCCGGCCCCGCCAGCTGACGCGCGGTCGCGTGCGCGACGGTGGGCCCGCCATCTCGCCGGACGGCCGAAGCCTGGCCTTCGTCCGCTCGAAGGTCGGCTCCGACGACGCCGGGCAGGCGTGGATCCTGCCGCTCGACGGCGGCGAAGCGTGGCAGCTGACCCGGATGAAGCATGGCGTCGGCTCCGTCCTGTGGAGCCCGGACGGGGCTCGCCTGGCGCTCGTGGCGCAGGCCGGCGACCACCGCTTCGTGATCGGCGAGGAGAAGCCGGGGCGATCGCCGGTTGCTCGGCGCATCACGCGCCTGGACTTCCGCGACGACGAGAGCGGCCACGTGGTTCGCCGGTCCCACCTGTGGGTGGTTGCGGTTCGCGAGGGGGCCCGGCCGCGCCAGCTGACGAGCGGCGACTTCGACGTGACGCATCCGTCCTGGCATCCCGACGGGCGGTCGCTGGCCTACGCCGCCGATACCGGCCCCGACGCCACCATCAACCCGCGCCTGGAGCTCTGGAGCGTGGCGGTCGACGCGGCGCCGCCCGGGCGCGCGAAGGTCCGCAGGCTGGCCTCGCTGGCCGGTGATGCCGATCACCCGGCCTGGTCGCCGGATGGTCGCCACCTCGCCTTCGTCGGCACCGACGTCGCCGACCCGCCGGACGAGGAGCCGCCGTCGCTGTGGGTGACCGACGCTCGCGGTCGCGCCCCGCGCCGGCTCACCGGACCCGACGAGGCCCCCGTGGGCGAGTGGGCGTGGTGCGACCTCGTGGCGTGCGACGCGGTGCCCGGCCCCGCCTGGCTCGACGACGCCACGCTGACGGTCATCGCCGGCCTTCGCGGTCGCAACCTCCCGTTCCGCGCGACGCTCGACGGCGCCTTCGAGCCGATGGTCGACCCGACCCTCCCGCTGGCCGCGGCGGCCATCCGGGCGACCGACGGCCGCGTGGTGATGGCGGCGGGCATCGAGGGCTCCGGGGCGGATCTCCACGAGGTGCGCGGCGGCACCCTCCGCCAGATCAGCACCGAAGGGTCCGGCTGGCAGCGCCGCTTCCCCGCCGTCGAGATCGCCGAGATCGAGGTGGCGGGTCCGGCCGGCCCCATCCAGGTCTGGGTGGCGTCACCGCCCGGCGCGGGCCGCCGGCGCCTGCCGACCGTGCTCCATCTCCACGGCGGCCCCACGGGCGCCTGGGGCCCCGGGGGCACGCTCGACGAGATGCTGCTCACCGCGCGTGGCTACCGCGTCGTCATGCCCAACATCCGCGGTTCCGCGACCTTCGGGCGCGACTGGGTCCAGGCCCTCTCCGGCACCTGGGGCGACGTCGACGCGGCGGACGCGCTGGCCGTGGTCGACGGGCTGGTGGAGCGCGGACTGGCCGATCCGAAGCGGCTGGCCGTGATGGGCCTGTCGTACGGCGGCTTCCTGACCCAGTGGCTGATCGGCGTCACCGATCGGTTCCGGGCGGCCGTGGCCGAGAACGGCGTCGCGAACCAGGCCAGCGCCTGGGCCAACTCGTACTTCGGGGTCCACTACAACCGTCGGGCCGGCCTGGGCGATCCGCTGTCCGACCAGGGGATGGAGCAGCTGTGGCGCTCCTCGCCGCTGCGCAACGCGCCGAACGTCCACACCCCGCTGCTGATGCTCCAGTCCGAGGAGGATCGCGTCTGCCCACCGGCCGACAACGAGCAGCTCTTCACCGCGTTGAAGGTCCTGGGCCGCGAGGTGGAGTACATCCTCTACCCCGAGGAGCACCACGAGATGAAGTCGTCGGGACGGCCGGACCGGCGCATCGACCGCCTCGAGCGGATCGGCGCCTGGTTCGACCGATTCCTGTAGCGCGGGTCGCCCGCTGCCGTCAGGGTGCGTATCGGCTCCTCACCTTCTGAACGGCGCTGCTGTGGGTGCGAGACAGCCGCCGAGTGCCCGGCAGCGCACCCACGCGGGTTCATCCGGCCCCTGCGCGGTCGACTCGCACCCCGGCGGGTGCCTCGGCCCTAGGCGACCGGCGACTTGCGGCTGAGCCGCTCCGCCAGGCCGCCGATGGTCAGCGCCACGCCCAGCGCCAGGATGCCGAGGGCGGCGATGAGCCGGAACGCCTCGCCCCCGAAGGCGGTGGCGAACACCAGGTAGGCCACGACGCCGCCGATGGCGACGCCTGCCCCGATCCACTTGAACGCCGGCGCATCGGCGATCCATCCGGCGGCGTACATGCCCAGGCCGAAGCTGAACGGCAGCACCGCCCACAGCGAGCTCCAGGCCGCCCAGCGGTCCGTGAGGCTGGTGTACAGCAGCGCGCTGCCGCTGCCGGCGAACAGCGCCCCCGGGATGATCATCCCCGCCCGGAGCCGCCGGGACTGCGGCCCGAAGAAGGCCGGCACGACGAAGAAGAGCGACAGGCCGATGACCAGCACCGGCCACCAGCCCAGGACCTCGTCGCCGACGCCGGTGCCGGTGATCCAGCGCAGGATCGGTTCGCTGGCCAGGACGACGACGCCGATGACCAGGAGGACCAGGCCGGCAGCCAGCTCGATGGTGCGACTCACGGCGCGGAGTATACGGTGGCATCATCGGCGGCATGGCTGCCCGCCCAGGTCGACGCTCGCTCCTCCGCCTCCTCGGCCGTCGCCTGCCGCCGACGCGCGGCATCTGGCGCGTCCCGGGCATCCGGGCGCAGGTCGCGATCGGTCGGGACGAGCATGGCGTGCCGTACGTGGAGGCATCCTCGGCCGAGGATGCCTGGTACGGGCTGGGCTTCTGCCACGGGCAGGACCGGGGATTCCAGCTCGAGATCCTGCTGCGCGCCGGACGGGGCACGCTCGCCGAGCTGCTGGGCGCCGACGCCCTGCCCATCGACCGGCTGACCCGGACCCTCGGCTTCGCGCGCGTCGCCCGGCAGCAGCTCCCGATGCTCGACCCCGACGTCCGCGGCGCCGTCACCGCGTACGCCGCGGGCATCAACGCCGCCGCGGGCATCACGCCACGCCCCCACGAGCTGGCGATGCTGCGCGCGACCCGGACGCCGTGGACGGCGGAGGACTGCCTCGCCTTCATGGGCCTCCAGTCGCTGGCCCTCGCCGGCAACTGGGACTCCGAGCTGGCGCGGGTCCAGATCCTGCTCGCGGACGGGCCCGATGCGCTGGCGCGCGTCGACCCGACCTACGGCCCGTGGCTGCCCGCCGTCATCCCCGTCGGGTCGGCCGCCGGTGACCCGATCGGCCGCCTGGCCGCGGACCTGACGCGCCTGCGGGACGTGGTCGGCGGGCCCGGCGCCTCGAACGCCTGGGCGGTCGCCGGCGAGCGTACCGCCTCCGGCTCCCCCATCCTGGCCAACGACCCGCATCTCGCCCCGACGGTGCCAGGCCCGTGGTACCTCGCGCACCTGCGCACGCCCGAGTGGGAGGTGGCCGGTTGCTCGTTCGTGGGCGGTCCGGCGTTCCCGACCGGCCACAACGGGTGCCTGGCGTGGGGCATCACCGCCGGCTGCACCGATTCGGCCGACCTGTTCTGGGAGGAGATCGACCGGACGGCGGGCACGGCGCGGGGACCCGGCGGCCCCGAGCCGATCCAGGTCATCCGGGAGGAGATCCCCGTGCGCGGCGCGCCGCCCGAGGCGCTCGAGATCGTCGTGACCGCCCGTGGGCCGATCGTGACGCCCGCGCTCCCCGGCCTGGAGGCCGCGCTCTCGCTGCGCGCGACGTGGCTGGAGCCGGCGCCGGTGCGCGGCCTGCTCGACGTCGTCGGCGCGCGCGACGTCGACGCGTTCCGCTCCGCCTTCGCGGCCTGGCCGGGCCCGGCCCTGAACGTGGTCTTCGCCGATGCCGCCGGCCACATCGGCTGGCAGCTGATCGGCACGCTGCCGCAGCGACGGGCGGGCAACGGCACCGTTCCGCTTCCCGCCTGGGACCCCGAGGTCGGGTGGGCGGCCGAGCACCTCCCCTTCGACGCGATGCCGTCCTGCGTCGATCCCGACGCCGGCTTCGTCGCCTCGGCCAACAACGCCGCGCGGTCCGATGACGCCGCGCAGCCGTTCCTCGGCGTCGACTGGCTCGACGGCTATCGGGCCGCGCGGATCGTCGAGGTCCTCGAGGGCCGCACCGGCTGGGACGTCGCGGCCGCGCAGGCGCTGCAGGTCGACACCACCTCGATCCCCTGGCGCGAGCTTCGCGAGCTGGTCCTGGGAGCAGCGCTGCGCGACGAACGGTCGCGCCACGCTCGCGCGCTGCTGGCCGCGTGGGACGGCGACGTCGCGGCCGGCTCGGCGGCCGCATCGGTCTTCGAGCTGATGCTGCTGGAGCTGGCGGAGGCCGTCGTCCGCGAGGCGGCACCGGTCGGGTGGGCCTGGGCGCTCGGTCGTGGATTCGGGATGGCGGTGCCCCGAACGTCGTTCGGCGCGCGAATCGTCAGCCAGCTGGTCGCCGCGCTGCGGGATCGCTCGGACGCAGCCTCGCTCGTCGACGCCGCCCTCGCGGCCGCCGTGTCGCGCCTCGAGGCGCAGGTCGGGCCAGAGCCCGAGCGGTGGGCGTGGGGATCGGTCCGGCCGCTGCGCCTGCTGCACACGTTCGGGGCGCAGCGCACGCTGGCGCCGCTCTTCAACGTCGGCCCGGTTGCGGTCGGCGGCGATACCAACACCGTGCCGCAGGCCGGCGTCCTGCCGCTGGAACCGTTCGCCAACCCGGCAGCCATTGCGACCCACCGGACCGTGGTCGACCTGGCCGATCCCGAGCGCTCCCGCTACGTCATCGCCGGCGGCCAGTCCGGCAACCCGCTGTCGCGTCACTACGACGACCTCTTCGAGCTGTGGCAGCGCGGCGAGGGCGTGCCGATCGCCTGGTCGCGCGACGCCGTCGACGCCGCGGTGCGCCAGCGGCTGCTGCTCGTGCCGGAAGGCTGATCGGCGCCGCCGACCGTGCCGCGGTGCCGCGTTCTCCGTCGTGCCTGCAGCGATCGTCGGAATTCACGCCACGTGGGAGCGGTGCCGGGCTCGGCCCCACCCAAGGGTCCGAATTCACACCAGGTGCGCACGCAGGAGCGGTCCGAGGCTCCGGAGACGCTCCCGAGCGTCACCATTCACACCAGGGCGACACCTGAGCGCTTCAACTCGCCGGAACGACCCGCCGCCGTCGCCCGGCTCACACCTGGCGTGAATTCGGCAGGTTCACCGCCACCCGGGTGCGGTGCCGGGCTCCGCGCCCGCCCCCAGCGTCCGAATTCACACCAGGCGGGCACCTGGGAGCGGTCCGAGGCTCCGGAGACGCTCCCGAGCGTCGCCATTCACACCACGGCGACACCTGGGCGCTTCAACCCGCCGGGACGACCCACCGCCGTCGCCCGGCTCACACCTGGCGTGAATTCGGCAGATTCACCGAGAGAACCGCGTACCGGGGACGGCCTACATCTCCCCTTCGAAGGGCAGCTGCGGCATGCGGAGCGGCTTGTCCTTCCGGTAGCCGAGCAGGTAGTCCGCCTGCATCAGCGTGTGGATCTGCGACGTGCCCTCGTAGATCACCGAGCCCTTGGCATTGCGCAGGTAGCGCTCGACCGGATACTCGTTCGAGTAGCCGTAGGCGCCGTGGATCTGGATGGCGTCCATGGCCGACGCGACCGCATGGTCGGTGGCGAACCACTTGGCCAGCGAGGTCTCGCGCGTGTTGCGCTCGCCGCGATTCTTCTTCCAGCCGGCCTTCCAGACCAGCAGGCGCCCCGCCTCCAGGCCCTGCTCCATCTTGGCCAGCATCTGCTTGACCAGCTGGTGGCGACCGATCTCCTCGCCGAAGGTCTGGCGCTCGTGCGCGTACTTGACCGATGCGTCCAGGCACGCCTGCGCCAGGCCGACCGATCCGGCCGCCACCGTGTAGCGACCCTGGTCGATGGCGCTCATGGCGATGGTGAAGCCCTCGCCCTCCTCGCCGACGCGGTTGGCGGCCGGGACCTCGCAGTCGTCGAAGTTGAGGATGCCGGTATTGCCGGCGCGCACGCCGAGCTTGCCGTGCAGCGAATCCGACGAGAAGCCGGGGAACGAGCGCTCGACGATGAAGGCCGTGATGCCCCGGTGGCCGAGGGAGCGATCGACGGTGGCGAAGACCAGGAAGTGGTCGGCCGTATCGGCCAGGCTGATCCAGATCTTGCTGCCGTTCAGGATGTAGCGGTCGCCGTCGCGCCGGGCGGTGGTCTGCAGCTGGCCGGCATCGGAGCCGACGCCCGGCTCCGTCAGGCCGAAGGTCGCCAGCTTCTCGCCGCGCGCCTGCGGGACGAGGTACTGCTGCTTCTGCTCCTCGCTCCCCCACTGCAGCAGGGTCAGCGAGTTCAGCCCGGTGTGGACGCTGAGGATGACGCGGAAGGCGGTGTCCGCCCGCTCCATCTCCTCGCACAGCAGGGCGAAGGCGATGTAGTCCATGCCGGCGCCGCCGTACTGCTCGGGGATCGGCAGGCCGAGGAAGCCCTCGGCGCCCATCTTCTCGTAGAGGGACCGGTCGTAGGTGGCGTTCGCATCCATCTCGGAGATGCGGGGCAGGATCTCGCGCTCCGCGAAGGCGCGCGCCGTGCGCTGCACCTCGCGCTGCGCATCGGTCAGCGAGAAGTCGATCATGGGGAATGGTGCTCCCTGCGGGAACTCGGGGGTCGGTTCGGTGGGACAGCCCGATTCTAGACCGATGGCGTCGCCGGCCGGCTCACCGCCAATCCCGACCAAATGGTCGGTGATTCGGTTTGACGAAGGGATGCCCTAAGGCTAGCCTAACTCGCCGTTGGGCCCCGCGATCCAATCAGGGTCGGACCCGAGGCACGGGAGAGCATGTTGGACGTCGGTTTCTTGAGCACCGGGCTCCTGACCGGGTTGCGCGAGGGCGTCGAGGCCGCCCTCATCGTGAGCATCATCCTCGCGTACCTGGCCAAGACGGGAAACCAACGTCACTTCGGCGCGATCTGGCTCGGCGTGGGTGCCGCGATCGCGGTCAGCGTCGGCATCGGGGTCGCGCTGTTCCTCACCATCGGCGGCTTCGAGGAGCCGGCGGAGCAGATCTTCGAGGGCTTCGCCATGCTGATCGCCGCCGCGGTCGTCACCTGGATGCTGTTCTGGATGCGGCGCACCAGCGCGAACATCAAGGGCGAGCTGCAGGCGGGCGTCGACCGCGCGCTGGTGAGCGGCGGGCTGATCGGCCTTGGCGCGCTCGCGTTCACCGCGGTCATCCGCGAGGGCATCGAGACGGCGCTGTTCCTGATGGGCCAGGCGACGGCCGCCGGGTCGGAGGCGAGCAGCACGCTCGTCGGCGCGATCATCGGCCTGGCGCTGGCGGTCGTCATCGGCTGGGCTCTCTACCGCGGCGCGCGGATCATCAACCTCCACACCTTCTTCACCTGGACCGGTGTGGCGCTCATCTTCATCGCGGCCGGGCTGCTCTCGTACGCCGTCCACGAGTTCATCGAGGCCGGCTGGATCACGGTCGGGACCGCGACGGCGTTCGACATCAGCGGCATCCTGCCGCACAGCCCGGATGCCGGACCGCTGGGCGTCGTCGGCTCCATCCTGCGCGCGCTGGTCGGCTACACCAGCACGCCCGAGTGGGCCACGCTCGTCGCCTGGCTGGTGTACGTGGCGGTCGTGCTCTTCCTGTACACCCGCCCGGTCCGCCCATCGGCGTCGCGCGCCTCGTCGCCGGAGCGAACCGCGGCCAGCGCCTAGACCCTTCGCATGTCGCGCCGCCGAGCGGCGCCGTCAGCGGTTCAGCGGGCGGCGTCGCTCACGTGCATGAAGGCGAGCACCTCTCGCCAGGCGTCGGTGCTGGCATCCGCGAACTCGGTGGCCTTGCGATCGAAGAACGAGTGCGGGGCGCCCTCGTACACGCGGCTGCGGTGCTCGACGCCGGCCTCGTCGAGCGCGCGGTCGAAGGTCTCGCGTGCCTCCGCGGGAATGCCGCGGTCTTCGCCCCCGTACAGGGCCAGCACCGGGCACCCAAAGCGCGGCGCCTCGTCGGCCGGCGCCGGCAGGCCGCTGCGGTGCGTCCCGACCGGCCACGGGTAGAAGCCGATCACGCCCGCGAGGTCGAGCCCGGACGTCGCCTGCAGCAGGCTGAGGCGTCCGCCCAGGCAGAAGCCCACGGTGTAGAGGTCGCTCGCCTGGCCGCCATCCGGGCCGCGCAGGAAGGCCGCTGCCGCGGCCACGTCGGAGGCGGCGCCGTCGGCGGTCACCTGCGGCACGTGCGGCTCGTACGCGAAGTCGGCGCCGCGCTTGTCCGGGCCGGCCGTGCGGGCGTAGAAGTCGATCGCGACGGCATGCACGCCGGCCTCCGCGAACCGGTGCGCGAGCTCCTCGTAGTACGGCGCCAGGCCGCGGACGTCGGGGATGATGACGATTCCAGCGCCGCCGGCCTGCTCGGCCCGCGCGGCGTGGGCCGCGAAGCGCGTCCCGTCGCGGCTGGTCAGCGTGAGGTCGCGCGCGTCGATGGCACCGCCGCGGACCGGCGGGAGGGGAGGTCGGGCATCAGCGTCGAAGCACATGCCGCGCAGGATCGCATGCGCCGTGCCGCGCCGTGCGCCCGGATCAGCCGACCAGGTTGACGGCGACCAGCGACCCGATCACCAGGACGACCAGGACGCCGGCGTACACCGCCAGGCGCAGCGTCACCGGCATGCCGCGGTGCAGCTGGTCGCCGGTCGGCGAGCGCCACAGGCTCCCGAGCGTGGCCACGCCGGTGGGCGGCAGGAGCCAGCCGAGCACGAAGCCCACGATCAGGCCACCCAGGTGGCCGGTCCAGCTGATGCGCGGCATGACGAAGGTGAAGATCAGCAGGAAGACGAGGTAGCTGCCGATGCCGGCCATCATGCTGCGCGCCTCGCGCCCGAGGACCGCATGGTGGCGGCGCGAGACGGCGAACAGCAGGCCGATGATGCCGAAGATGGCGCCGGACGCGCCCGCGGCGAACTGGGTCGGGTCCCACAGGATGGTGAGAACGCTTCCGCCGGCTCCGCACAGCAGGTAGATCAGCCCGTACTCGAGCGAGCCGTACATCCGCTCCACCACCGGCCCGTAGAGGTACAGCACGTACATGTTGAAGCCCAGGTGGATCAGGCCCAGGTGGACGAAGGTGCTGGTGATCATGCGCCACCACTCGCCGTTGGCGACCAGGATCCCGTTGAGCAGCTGGCTCTCCCCCACCGGCCCGACGCTTCCCATCAGCCCGCCGGACAGCAGGCTGCCGCCCGAGAGCAGGGCATCGACGCCGAAGACCGCGGCGCAGATGGCGATGATCGTCCAGGTCACGACCGGGACGTGGGTGGCGTAGGCGCCCCGCGCGCGATTGAACTGCCGGCGCGCCTCGAAGTCGTGACCCGTCTCCTTGAGCAGCCAGGCGATCCGGTTGGCGATGGCTCCGCGCTCGCCGGGCGGGGCGCGCCGATCGGCCTCCCGGTAGGCGCCGATGGCCGACTCCAGGTCGCCGTCGCGCACCAGCTGCTCCGCCACGCTGCGCCACCCCAGCCAGGCGCTGGCGCCGTTGGTGTTGGCCGCCTGCTGCCATGCCGCCAGCGCACCCGGCTCGTCGTCGGCGCGGTAGCGTGCCGTGCCGATGGCCAGCCAGGTCTCGCCGGCCAGGTCGGGATCCGGATGGCCGGTGAGTGGAGCCAGGATGCGGACGGCGGCGTCGAAATCGCCGGAGTCCAGGAGCCGGCGCCCCTCCTCGAGGCGCAGCGTCGGTTCGTCGGGCATGCGCGGCCGATTATGCACAGAACGTCACGCAGACACCGAACGACCGCCGAGAGATTGGCACCTCGGCGGTCGTTCGTGCCACCGCCCCCCTGGCAGCGGCGCGCCCCGGTGTGGGACCGGGAGCATCGAATGGGGTCGGATGAACGGGCGCTACTTGCTCCGGCGCAGGAAGTCGATCACGTCGTCGTAGCGGAAGCGACGGTCGCCGCGCTTGCAGACACGGAAGAACGGCAGCTCGCCGCGATCACCGAGGCGCTTGACCGTGTTCACGTGCAGGTGGAGCATCTCGGCGACCTCGGACGCCGTCAGCAGCCTTCCGACCTCGTTCGTCATCATGGGTTGCGTCTGGTCCTCGTCTAGGGCACTGGCCGCGCGCGGTGCACCGGGCCGGTGCAGTCGGTGCGGCTGGTGATCGGATAGTAAGGTTGCGGTGGCCTTGGACCGACCGGTACGTTCGGGCCACCCCCAGGAGTACTTGCGTTCATGACCGATGCCTCCCCGCCCCCCGAGGTGCGCGCGCTGCTCGAGGAGCGCAACGCCGCTCGTGCGGCGCGCGACTGGGCGACGGCCGATGCGCTCCGCGATCGGATGGCCGCGCTGGGCTGGGAGGTCCAGGACTCGGGCGGCACCTCGACCGCCCGACCGAAGCTCGCCACCGGGACGGGGACGGACCTGCCGTCGCTGCTCGACGCGCCCCCCGAGCTCGCGCTGGGCCTCCAGGTCCTGGCCGAGGATCATCCCGACGACCTGCGCCGCTTCCTCCGCGGCCTCGCACAGCATCCGCCCGCCGTACCGTGGGAGCTCGTGGTGGTCGCCAACGAGCCGGCCTTCGAGCTGGCGCCCCTGCTTGCCGAGGTCGACCTGCCCATCGCCGTCGTGGACAGCCAGGGCCGCCTCGGCTGGGGCGACGCGGTGACGCTCGGCCTCCGCCGCTCCCGTGCCGAGGTGACGGTACTGCTCGACACCTCGCTCGAGCCAATCGGGGACGCGTGGACGCCGCTCCTGGCCGCCTTCGAGAGCCCGGACGTCGGGATCGCCGGCGGGTGGGGCGTCACCAGCCGCGATGCGCGCCAGTTCGAGGACGCCCCGCCCGGGGAGGTCGATGCCGTCGAGGGCTACTGCCTGGCCATCCGCCGCGCGGCCCTGCGCGCCGTCGGGGGCGTCGACGGGCGGTTCCGCTACTACCGCAATGCCGACCTCGACCTGAGCTTCGCGGTCCGCGACGCGGGCTGGCGCGCGGTGCGCACCGAGCCGCTCCCATTCGAGCGCCACGAGCATCGTGGCTGGACGTCGCTGCCGGAGGCGGAGCGCGACCGCCTGAGCAAGCGCAACTTCTACCGCTTCCTCAAGCGCTGGGGCTCGCGACGAGACCTCCTCCTCCATCCCGACGACGCCGCGTGAAGGCGCCCACCGTCCACGTCGTGCCGTGGTTGCGGCCGCTGGGCGCCCGCGTCATCCCGAACTGGCTCGCCATCACCATCGGGCGCCACGTCTTCGCCTGGCGTGCCCTGACCGATGCGGAGCTCGAGCACGAGCTCGAGCACGCGCGCCAGTGGGCGCGCATCGGCTGGACCTTCCCGATCGCGTACCTCGCCGACTCGATGCGCGTCCGTCGCCGTGGCGGACGCTGGTACGACGACAACCGATTCGAACGCGAGGCTCGGGCGGCGGCCGCCCGACGACGCAACCCGAAGGCCTAGCGCGACTCGCTCGACGCGGCGCGGTGGCCCTCCAGGCAGGTGCAGCCCTCCGGGCCGACGACGGCGGCGTGCCGCGTCCCGGCCGGCAGGACGAACCCGTCGCCGGCACGCAGCGTCACCGGTACCTCCTCGACGCCGACCAGGAAGGTGATCGACCCCTGCGCGCAGACCAGCAGCTTCTCGTAGCCGTGCTCGTGGGCCGCGTACGTGTCGCCCGGCGCGTTGCTCCAGGCGGACGGCGTCACGCCGGCCGCACGAAGCCGATCCTCCGCCGCGGCCGTCCCCGGACCGTTGGCCCCGGGGAGCGGTCGCAGCGGCGATGGCAGCATCAGTCGACCAGCAGCACCGAGCGCTGGACCACCTGGTCGTCCTCGACCCGGGTCACGCCGACCATGCGGTCGAGGGGCTCCAGCCAGGGCAGCACCTCGCGCTCGTAGGCGCCGTCGGGGTCCATCTCGTCCAGCATCGGGCCGAGCGCCGACTCGATCGCGGTTCGCACCCCGCGCAGGTCGAGCCACACGGTCCCGGCGTTGTCGCTGCCGCCGAGCTGGTCGACCGCCTGCGAGAAGCGGTCCACCGTCGCCAGCGAGTCGCCGGCGTCGACGGCCAGCAGGCGCGCCACGCTCCCGGAGCCGATCCCGAGGTAGGCGCGATCGTCGGTCGTCGCCAGCTCGATGGTCGCCATCCCGTCCGGGCCGGGCACCATGCCCTCGGGACCGAAGGCGGGCGTTCGCCAGGCGATGGACGTGACCGTGGTGCCGTCGACGTCCGTCTCCTCGACGCTGATCCCGGAGCCGGAGTCCATGGTCCCCAGCCGGGCGAGCGTGATCACCTGACCGATGCGCCGCTGCGCGGCGTCCGGATCGCTCGGCACGAGCACCGCGCCGGCATACGGCGCGTCGCCGTCCATGGCGACCACCAGGGCCGCATCGTCCACCCAGCTGACCAGCTCCTCGAGGTCGGCGCCGAGCGCCGCCTCGGCGGTCGCGATCTGGTCGGCCGCCTCCGGCTCGCCGGCGGCGCTCTCCTTGATGGCGGTGACGAACGCGGCCAGCGCCGGGCCGATGTTGCCGCCGTCGGCGTAGTAGAGGGCGTCGGCCGGAACCTCGTCGGCGAGGCCGCGGTCGGCGTTCTCCATGGCCAGGTCGCCGCTCGGGGCGTCGCTGACCGAGGTCAGCGCCAGGCGGTCGCCGTCGGCCGTGACGGCCATCGCCCCGGCCATCGGCTGCTCGGCGATGAGGGCGCGCAGCGGCTCGGTCGGCACGTCGGCGCCTTCGGCCTCCAGCGATGCCGTGACCAGGTCGCCGAGGTCGTAGACCGCGAAGGCGAGCCAGTCGTTCGGCAGCGCCGCCGCCGCATCGGTCAGTCGTTGGGCCCCCGCGAGCGCCTCACCCTCGCCCGCGGCGACGTCGAGCGCCGCCTGGACCTGTGCGGCCGTCGGAGCCAGCAGGACGGCGTCGTCGGTGATGGCGTAGGCGCCCTCGTCGTCTTCCGCGGTGACCACGGTCACGCCGCGATGCTCGGTTTCGGTGAAGGTCGCGTCCGGGCCGGCCTCCGCGCGCATGCGCTCGGCGGCGGCACGGGCCGCGTCGGTGTCGGTGGAGCCGAGGACGACGAGCATCTCCGGCATCGGCTGCGACCCATCCGCGGCCGGCTCGAGCGGCACGTCGGTGACGGCGAGCGTCACGTGCCCGTCGAACCAGGGCGCGACGTCGTCGGCCCAGCGCAGGTCGGTCGCATCGGCGCTGGCGGCCGCGTCGTCCACGGCTTCGCCCAGCTGGTCGAACAGCGGGCGCTCGAGGTCGACGCCCTCGATCGACGGGAAGTGGCCCAGCAGCTCGCGGAGCGCCGCGTCCTGGGCATCGGAAGGATCGAGCCGGAGCTCGAGGTAGAACGGCACGTCCGCCGGCACGTAGCCGGCGGCGCTGCCCGCTCCCGCCGTGCGGTCGCCGAGCAGGAACGCGCCGGCAACGCCGCCGACCGCGATGGCGGCCACGGCGACGCCGGCGATGATCGGAAGGCTCCGGGGCAGGCTGCGCGCCGGCGGAGCAAGTTCGGTGGTCACGTGTGGGCTCTCCCCTGGGGTTGGCCCGGCCCTCGGGTCGCCGGGCGTCATGGGTCTAGGGTACGCCCGTTCCGCCACCTCCACAGCCGGACGATCCGGCCATTCCGACGGCGTCGCGTCAGTAGCGACCGCCGCCGACGCCGGCGCTCACCCGCTCCGCCAGGTACACCGGGATCACCGACAGGAGGATGAGGACGAAGGCCACCACGTTGACCACCGGCACCTCGGCGGGGCGCTGGATGGCGGCCAGGATCCACATCGGAATGGTCTGCGTGCCGGGACCGGCCGTGAAGTTGGTGACGATGATCTCGTCGAAGCTCAGCGCGAACGCCAGCAGGCCGCCGGAGAGGAGCGCGGTGCCCAGGGCCGGGATGGTGATGCGGCGGAAGGTGGTCCACGTGTCCGCCCCCAGGTCGGCGGACGCCTCCTCCGGGCTGCGCGAGGTGCGTCGCAGCCGGGCGATGACGTTGTTGTAGGCGATGACGACGCAGAAGGTCGCGTGCCCGACGATGATCGTGCCGAGGCCGAAGTCCACGTCCAGGGTCTGGAAGGTCGTGCGCAGCGCGATGCCGGTGACGACGCCCGGCAGGGCGATCGGCAGCACGAACAGGAACGAGATGACGTCGCGGCCGAAGAAGCTGAAGCGCTGGACGGCCAGGGCGGCGGCCGTTCCCAGGACCAGGGCGAGGCCCGTCGCGCCGGCGCCGGCGATGAGCGAGTTGACCACCGCCGCGCGCAGGCCCGGGTTGCCGGCCGCCTCCGCGAACCAGTGCAGCGTCAGGCCGGTTGGCGGCCAGACCTGGAGGCGCGACGGGTTGAAGGCGTAGATCGCCAGGATCACCAGCGGTAGGTACAGGAACAGCAGCACCACCACGGTCGCGACGCGCAGGCCGACGCGGGTCCAGAACGACTCGCTCATGGCACGCGCCTCACAGCGACTCGAACGCGCCCAGGCGACGGGCGACCAGCAGGTACCAGATCATGATCACGATGGGCAGGAGGCTGTAGGCCGCGGCCAGCGGCAGGTTCCCGAGGCTCGAGTTGTCGTAGATGACGTTGCCGACGAACTTCGCGTCCGCCACCAGGTCCGGGGTGATGTAGTCCCCGAGCGTGAGCGAGAAGGTGAAGATCGAGCCGGCGACCAGCGAGGGGAAGACCAGCGGCAGCGTCACGCGCCGGAACGTCGCGCCGGACTTCGCCCCCAGATCGGCCGATGCCTCGTGCAGCGAATTCGGGATGCGCTCCAGCCCCGCGAAGATCGGCAGGATCATGTACGGCAGCCACAGGTAGCTCAGCACGACCCAGGCGTTGAGGATCTGCCCCAGCCCCGGCGCATCCACGCCGAACGGCGTCAGCGCCCACTCCAGGAACCCGTTCCCCTGCAGGATGGTGCGCCAGGCGTAGACCTTGACCAGGTACGCGGCCCACAGGGGCAGCAGCACGGCCACCACCAGCAGCTGGCGGACGCGCGGCGAGGCCACGCGCGCCATGTAGTAGGCGATGGGGAAGGCCAGCAGGGCGTCGGTGATGGTCACCGCCGCGGCGATGGTGATGGTCCGGATGGCGATGGTCCGATACACCGGGTTCGTCACCAGGTCCGCGAACGCGTCGAGGCTCCAGTCGAACGGCTGCACCTGGCCGGTGAAGGGGTCGCGATCCCAGAACGCGCCGAGCAGCAGGATGAACAGCGAGCCCAGGTAGGCGATGACCATCCAGCCCATCGGTCCGGACAGCAGCAGGCCCAGCTGGGCCCGCCGATGCCGATGCAGCCACGACGCGACGCGCCGCAGCCGGCC
>DASSOH010000039.1:0-6654 GCA_035700865.1 Candidatus Limnocylindria bacterium
GCCGCCCGGTGCACCCGCTCCTCGGCGGGCGACACCCAGGGCTTGTCGGTGCCGATCTCGCCGATGATGCCCGGCCGGATGCCGGTGTCCCCCACTCCGTTCTCGAATTCTCGGACGATGAGATCGGCAAGCTCGTCGACCGTTCGGCGCTCCACCAGCAGCTCCGCGGGGTAGTGCGCGCCGCGGTACCAGCCGGCGCCCATCACGATGTTCAGGCCCGTGGCGCTCGCCAGGCGCCGTAGCCGATGGGGATCCCGCCCGACGCCGTCGAGGGTCAGCTCGACCAGCGTGCCGCCGCCGCGACGACGAAGCTCGCGCAGCTCCTCGAGGATCAGGTCGTCGTCTGGCGTCAGCTCCCAGTAGTCCCAGCGCCGTTCGACGTGCCAGAGCGCGATGCCGACGTGCTCGTGCGGGAGGGTGAATCCGAGCTTCTCGGGAGGGATCGGTCCGGAGACGGTCATGACGCGTGGCGCCATCGCGGGTCCTCCTCGGTCGGCGCCGGTCGCCGCAGGTCGGGACGCCGGCGCATCGATGGATGCGGTAGGGCCTCATGTTGCCATGCGGGCGATCGATGACCGCGTGGGATGGCGGCCACGGGGTAGCATCGGCGCATGGGAATCGGTTCACGCACCGGCAGCCTGTGGGCAACGGCCCAGAACGAGCTCGACGCCGCGGCCGAGCGGCTCCAGCTGGATGACGCCATGCATCGCGTGCTTCGGCTTCCCAAACGGGAGCTCACGGTCAACTTCCCGGTCACGCACGACGACGGCCACGTCGAGGTGTACACCGGCTACCGCGTGCACCACAACGTCAACCGGGGACCCGCCAACGGCGGCATCCGCTACGTCCCGAACCTCGAGCCCGACGACGTGCGCGCCCTGGCCATGCTCAACTCGTGGAAGGCGGCGCTGGTCCGCATCCCGTTCGGCGGCGCCGCGGGCGGCGTGCGCGTCGATCCCCGCCGGCTCAGCAGCAACGAGCGCCAGGGACTGACCCGCCGCTACGCCACCGAGATCGCTCCCCTGCTCGGCCGCGAGAAGGACATCCCGGCGCCCGATGTGAACACCGGCTCGCAGACCATGGCCTGGATGATGGACACCTTCTCGATGCACGCCGGCCACACCACGCCGGCCTCCGTCGTCGGCAAGCCGCTGGCGATCGGGGGGACGCGTGGCCGCCGCAGCGCGACCGCGCGTGGCGCGTTCCGGTGCATCGTCGCGGCGGCCCGAGCGGCGGACGTGCCGCTCGATGGCGCGCGGGTGGCGATCCAGGGGTTCGGCCGCGTCGGCATGACCATCGCGGACGAGCTGGTGCGGGCCGGCGCCCGGGTCGTGGCGCTGGCCGACGACCGCGAGGCCGTGGCGGCGCGAGACGGCATCCGGATCAGGCGCGCGGTGGAGTGGATGCGGGAGCAGGACGCCGTCCGCGGCATGCCCGACACCGAGGCGATGCCCAAGGCCGAGGTGTTCGCCATGGACGCCGACATCCTGGTGCTGGCCGGCCTGGAGGGCGAGCTGACGGAGGCGAACGCCGGCTCGGTCCGTGCGCGCATCGTGGCGGAGGTCGCGAACGGCGCCACCACCCCCGAGGCGGACGCGATCCTTGGCGCGGCGGGGATCGCGCTCATCCCCGACATCCTGTGCACCGCCGGCGGCACGGTCCTCGGCTACTTCGAGTGGGTGCAGGACATGCAGGCCTTCTTCTGGTCCACCGACGAGGTGACGCGGCAGCTCGACCGCGTCATGGACGAGGCGATGGGCGGCGTGCAGGCCATGGCCGATTCCCAGAAGGTCGACCTGCGCAGCGCCGCCACCATGGTCGCCGTGGCGCGCGTGGCCGAGGCGACCTCGCTGCGCGGCCTGTACCCGTAGCCGGCTGGTCCGGCCGACGATCGCGGACGTACCGCTGGCGTGACTGCGTCGTTTCCCCTCCGATCCGAGCGGCCGTGGCGATGGGTCCTGCGGCTCATCGGCGTTCGCCCCGGGCGCGCCCAGGTCGAGCTGACCGATGACGGTCGCCTGGTCGCCACCTTCGGCCGCCTCTCGGTCGAAACCGCGGTCGAGAACGTCTGCGGCTACCGCATCACCGGCCCGTATCACTGGTGGAAGGCCATCGGGCCGCGCGGGTCGCTGGTGGACAAGGGGTTCACCTTCGGGACCAGCGCCCGCGACGGCGTGTGCCTCTGCTTCCGGGAGTGGGTGCCGAGCCGGTACGTCCGCGGCGGCCGGATGGAGGCGCTGACCGTCACGGTTCGCGATCCCGAACGGCTCGTTGCGGCCCTCGAGGCCCGCGGCATCTCGGGCGAGGATCAGCGCAGGAGCTGAGAGGGTCGCGGAGGCGGCGCGGCCCGGTTCGTGCAACCATGTCAGCCGCGGGGGCATCTCCTCGCGCGTCGTCATCCGCGGTGCGCCTCACCCACGTACCTGGAGCACCGATGACGACCACCCTGCCGCCCGCGCCGGCGCGCGACCTCCTCGCCGAGCTGGAGCCGGCCGCCGAGCGCCTCATGAACCGCCACCTGGGCATGGCCCGGGAGTGGTTCCCGCACGACTACATCCCCTACTCCCTCGGCCGCGACTACGACAAGGAACCCTGGACGCCCGACCAGCCGCGGATCAGCGGCGTGGCGCAGATCGCGTTCGAGGTCAACCTGCTGACCGAAGACAACCTGCCGAGCTACCACCGCGAGATCCACCGCATGTTCGGCCGCGGCGACGGGGCGTGGATCAACTGGGTGAACCGATGGACCGCCGAGGAGGGCCGCCACGCCATCGTGCTGCGGGACTACCTGGTCGTCACCCGCAACATCGACCCGTATGCGCTCGAGCGATCACGCATGAACCAGCTGCAGATCGCCTACGACCACGACGATGGCGGGAACGTGCTGCGCGGCTTCGCCTACGTCGCCTTCCAGGAGCTCGCGACGCGGATCAGCCACCGCAACACCGGTCGCTACTCCAGCGACCCGGTGGCGGACCGGATCATGGCCCGCATCGCGGCCGACGAGAACCTGCACATGGTCTTCTACCGCGACATCCTGGCCGAGGCGATGGCCCTGGAGCCCTCGGCCGCGGTGTGCGCCATCGCCGACGAGATCATGGCCTTCGAGATGCCCGGGGCCGGCATGGTGAACTTCACCCGCAAGGCGGCGCAGATGGCGAAGGCCGGGATCTACGACCTGCGCATCCACCACGACGAGGTCGTATGGCCGCTGCTTCGGCACTGGGGCGTCTTCGAGGCCACCGGCCTCAACGCCGAGGCCGAGCGGCGTCGGGCCGAGCTGCGGACCTTCCTGGACGGCCTGGATGCCCAGGCGTCACGGTTCGAGGCGCGGCGCGCCCAGAGCCTCGAGCGCGAGGCCGGGCGCGCCGGCTGACGCATCGGTTCCTACAGGAGCTCCGGCCGGGTGAACGCTTCGCCCCGCAGCACCTCGCCCAGGAAGGCGAGCACGGTCGCGTACCAGAGGCGGGCGTTCTGGGGCTTGAGGATCCAGTGGTTCTCGTCGGGAAAGTAGAGGAACCGCGCCGGCACGTCGTGGCGACGCAGGTCCGTCCAGAGGCGCAGGGCCTCGCTGATCGGCACCCGGAGGTCGCGCTCACCGTGGATGACGAGCATCGGCGTCCGAATCTGCGACAGCAGCCGTGACGGCGACCACTCCTCGTATCTAGTCGGGTCCGCGTAGGGGTCGCCGAACTCGCGCTCCCAGTCCGGGCCGTAGTCGGTGGTGCCGTGGAACCCGCGCAGCTCCCACAGGCTGGCGTGCGTCACGATGCCCCTGAACCGGTCCGTCGAACCGGCGACCCAGTTGGCCATGTAGCCGCCGAACGAGCCGCCCATGAGCGCCGTCTGCTCGGCATCCAGCTCGGGGCGCTCGAGCGCGGCGTCCACGGCGGCCATGACGTCGGTGTAGGGCTCGGCGCCCCATCGGCCCCAGCCGCGCTGGATGAACGCGTGCCCGTAGCCGGTCGAGATGGCCGGGTCCGGCAGCAGCACCGCGTAGCCCTGCGCCGCCAGCAGGTGCGGGTTCCAGCGCCAGCTCCAGGCGTTCCAGCTGCCGACCGGCCCACCATGGACCCAGACGACCAGCGGGACCGGGGCGTCGGCGGAGGCACCCTTCGGCTCGACCAGCCAGGAGCCGATCTCGACGCCGTCGGAGGCGCGGGCACCGATGCGCTCCACCCGCCCGGGCAGCTGCGCCAGGGCCTCGGGGTCCAGCTCCGCGAACGAGCGGATCGGCTCGCTGCCGGCATCCGTCGTCGAACCGATGCGCACCGGGTGCGGCGGCGCGGCGTAGGATGAGCGCAGCGCGTAGACGGCCCCGTCCGCGCCGACCGTGAGGTCCGAGAACGAGCCGTCGTCCGCGAGCTTCGTGACCTCGCCGGAGGCCGCGTCCCAGCGATGCACGGCCCCGCCACCGCGATAGTCGGTGACGAAGTAGACGGCCGATCCGTCCGGTGCCCACACGGCGCCGTGCGGCCAGAGGTCGAGCTCCGGCATGAGGTCGCGGCCGTCGCCCTCGGCCAGGTCGATCAGCCACAGCGTGTGGTCGCCGATGCGCTCGGGCGTGTCCTTCTCCATCCGGACGCACACGACCGATTGGCCGTCGGGGCTGATCGCCGGGTCGGAGTACCACGCGTCGTCCGGCGTCAGGCGCCGGCGCTCGCCGGAGCCGCGGTCGATGACGTCGATGCCGAAGTCCGTCCGGCCGATCTCGTCAGTCGTCACCGCGCCGGTCACCACGGTCGCGCCGTCCGGGCTGATGTCGAAGCTCTGCTCGACCAGGGACACGAGCCCGGCGTCGGGCGTGAGATCGCGCCGGTCCTCGATCCGATCCTCGCCCTGGGGGAGCTCGGCGGCGAACAGGTGCCGCTCGCGGGGGCCGTGGTAGGCGTCCCAGTGCCGAATCGGGAAGCTGTCGAACAGCAGCGCCTCGACGCCGGCCTTCTTGCGGGCGTCGTGCCGCTCCTTGTCCGCTGCGGCATCGGCGCCGGGGAAGATGGAGCCGGCGTAGACGAGCGCATCGGCGTTGCGTGCCGCGACGACGGTGTCCACGCCACCCGACGGCCGGGCCAGGAGTCGGGCCTCGCCGCCGTTGGCGGGCAGCAGCCAGAGGCCGCTCACCTCCTCGTCGTCGTCATCCGGCTTGCGGTCGGGATCCGGCCGGGAGGAGGTGAACAGCAGCGAGCCGTCGCGGGCGAAGGCGGCGGCGCTCTCGCCGGGCGCGGAGCGGGTCAGCCGTCGCGGGCGATCGGTGCCGGAGGCATCCAGCTCCCAGATGGAGCTGTGCATCTTCTTGCCGTCCGGTCCGGGTCGCCCCAGGCTGACGACGAGGCGGCTCCCATCCGGCGAGACGCGGAGGCCCGACAGGCGGGGCAGGCGCAGGTAGGCGTCGAAGTCGAAGACATCGGTCATGGCACGCATCCTACGCCGGCCATGGCGGCTGCCGCGCAGTCGTGAGTTGCCGCGGCATCGGTCTTGCCCGCACACTGCGCCCCATGACGGACGAGCAGCGCTGGCGCGAGCACCAGGACCGATGGGCGCGGGAGCGCCTCGACCCCACCCTCGAGCGCGCGCCGGAGCGGCGCCCGCGGTTCATCACCCAGTCGGGGGTGGAGATCGAGCGCGTCTACACGCCCGCCGACCTGCACGATCCGGCCAACGATCCCGACGCGGGTCGGCCCCGGTATCGGTTCAGTCCTCCGCCGTCGGAAGCCGCTGGCTGGGACGAGATCGATGACCTGGGACTGCCGGGCGAGCCGCCCTTCACACGCGGCATCCATCCGACCGGCCATCGCGGCCGGCTGTGGACCATGCGCATGTTCGCCGGTTTCGGCACGGCCGAGGACACCAACGATCGGTTCAAGAAGCTGATCGCGGCCGGCGGCACCGGGCTGTCGATCGCCTACGACATGCCGACGCTGTACGGCTACGACCACGACGACCCGATGGCCGAGGGCGAGTTCGGCACCTGCGGCGTGGCCGTCTCGTCGCTGGCCGACATGGAGATCCTGCTCTCCGGGCTTCCCGTGGGAGAGATCTCGACCTCGATGACCATCAACTCGCCCGCCGCGATGATCTGGGCGATGTACATCACGGCTGCCGAGAAGATGGGCGTCCCGCGCGCGCAGCTCGCGGGGACGCTGCAGAACGACATCCTCAAGGAGTTCATCGCGCAGAAGGAGTACATCTTCCCGCCGGCGCCGTCCCTGAAGCTCGTCACCGATACCGTCGAGTGGGGCACGCGCGAGCTCCCGCGCTGGAACACCATCTCGATCTCCGGCTACCACATCCGCGAAGCCGGCTCGACCGCGGTCCAGGAGCTCGCCTTCACCATCGCCGATGGGATCGCGTACGTGGAGGATGCGCTGTCGCGCGGGATGCGCTTCGACGACTTCGCGCCTCGGTTGTCGTTCTTCTTCAACTCGCACAACGACTTCTTCGAGGAGATCGCCAAGTTCCGGGCCGCGCGGCGCATCTGGTACAAGCTCTGCCGCGAGCGCTTCGGGGCCGAGAACGAGCGCTCGACCTGGATGCGGTTCCACACCCAGACCGCCGGCGTCTCACTGACCGCGCAGCAGCCGCTGAACAACCTCACGCGGGTGGCCATCCAGGCGCTCGCCGGTGTGCTCGGCGGCACGCAGTCGCTCCATACCG
>DASSOH010000040.1:0-50423 GCA_035700865.1 Candidatus Limnocylindria bacterium
TGCCCCGAGGGCGTGATCTACATGATCGACAAGGCGCAGGTCGGCGGCGACGACCCGGAGCAGGAGTTCTTCCAGTCGTGGCCGCGCGGGATCGCCATGATCATCGACGAGGAGCGCTGCATCCGCTGCAACCTCTGCGTCGAGCGATGTCCGACCAACTGCATCACGATGGATCGGCTCGAGCTCGAGCGGTTCACGCCTGACGGGAAGGTTCTGTTGGAGAGCTACAAGGACAACGTGCTGGGGCAGGTGGGGCAGCAGGCCGGCATGGCGGTGGAGCGATGAGCGACGGACAGCCCGGCGCCGGCGGCAACGCCGTGACGCGCTGGATCAAGGAGTCGGCGGTCTGGCGCAGCCTCTTCCGCCAGCCCTACCCGACCACCAGCCGCACCCGTGCGCTGGCGGTCATGAACAACGTGTTCCTGCACCTGCACCCGGTGCGCGTCAAGCGCCACGCCGTGCGTTACACGTACACGTTCTGCCTCGGCGGGATCAGCTTCTTCCTCTTCCTGGCGCTGACCGTCACCGGCCTGTACCTGATGTTCTTCTACGTGCCGAGCGTGACGCGGGCCTACCAGGACATCCAGGCCATCGAGGCATCGGTCGCCTTCGGCGCCTTCGTGCGCAACATGCACCGGTGGGCGGCGCACCTGATGGTGCTGACCGTCTTCCTGCACATGATCCGGGTCTTCTACCACGGCGCCTACAAGCCGCCGCGCGAGTTCAACTGGGTCGTCGGCGTGCTGCTGCTGTTCCTGACGCTGGCCCTCAGCTTCACCGGCTACCTGCTGCCCTGGGACCAGATCGCGTTCTGGGCCATCACGGTCGGCACCCAGATGGCGCAGTACGCGCCGCTGCTGGGCTCCGAGTCGAGCTTCATGCTGCTGGGCGGCATCCAGGTCGGGCAGGGAACGCTGCTGCGCTTCTACGTGGCGCACGTGATCATGTTCCCGCTGCTGGCCGCCATCTTCATGATCGTCCACTTCTGGAGGATCCGGAAGGACGGCGGCATCTCCGGGCCGGTGTAGGGTAAGGTGCGCTGACCGATGACGATCGAGAAGCGGCCGAACGCCACGGCCGACAAGAACGCCCCGACCCAGGCACCGGAGCGCGCGCCCATCGCCGCCCCGGCGGCCGGCGGGCCCAAGCTTCCCGGCCCGCCCGGGGTGCCTGGCACGGAGCGCTTCCGCCTCCTGGCCTACGTCAAGCAGGAGTCGATGGTCCGCGTGGACAAGCGGCCCGATGAGACAGTCCTGACCTGGCCGCACCTGCTGCGTGCCGAGTTCGTGATGGCCATGCTCATCACCGTCCTGCTGACCGTGACGGCCGTCTTCATCAGCGCCCCGCTGGAGGAGATGGCGAACCCGTCGGTGACGCCGCACGTCGCCAAGGCGCCGTGGTACTTCCTCGGCCTCCAGGAGCTGCTCAGCTACTTCAACCCGACGGTGGCCGGCGTGCTGGTCATCCCGGTCTACATCGGCGGTCTGCTGATCATCCCCTTCGTCGATCGCACGCCGTACAAGGCCGCGCGCGACCGGAAGCTGATGTGGGTCTTCTTCCTGTGCCTGATGATCGGCGGCCTGATCGTGACCTTCATCGGCTCCTTCTTCCGCGGGCCCGGCTGGAACTGGGTCTGGCCGTGGGAGGGAATCTTCTTCACGCTATGACCACGCAGCACGCTTCCTACGGCGCCGTCCAGGGGCCGCCGACCGGTGAGATCACGCGCCGCAGCTTCATGCGGCGGGTGCTGGGCGTCGGCATCGGCCTGCTCAGCCTGGAGTTCCTGGGCGGGACGCTGGCCTTCATGTGGCCGAACCTGACCTCGGGCCTCGGGTCGGACATCACCCTCGGCACGGCGGAGGACATCACCACCGCCTTCCCCGAATGGGCCGAGGGGCTCCCGTACGTCTACAACGAGGCCAACCTGTTCTTCGTCAACGTGCCCGCCGCCAAGGCGCGGGTCGAGGGCGACGGCACCGTGGCGTCGCCCGTCCCCGACCCCGGCACGAACGTCGACGACAAGACCGCGCCGGTGGATCGCTCCGTCCTGGCGCTGTGGCGCAAGTGTCCGCACCTGGGCTGTCAGATCCCGCAGCTGTGCGATCAGAGCCAGTGGTTCGAGTGCCTCTGCCATGGATCGAAGTACACGGTCCTGGGCGAGAAGCGCGACGGCCCGGCGCCGCGCGGCATGGATCGCTTCTCCGTCTCCGTCCAGGACGGCGCCTACGTGGTCGTCACCCGCGAGGTCATCTCCGGCCCGCCGGTCGGCACCGTCACCTTCGACGATCGTGCGCCGACCGACATGGCGCACTGCACGGGGTAGCCGATGCGACTCAAGACGCTGGGGGTGCTGCTCGTCACGGCCCTCGCCGCCTTCACCATGATCTACTGGCTCACCGACGAGCCGCGCCGCGAGACGACCGCGGCCACGCAGGAGGAGGAGCTCCTCCACTTCGGCGAGATCATCTTCTCGAACAACCCGGCCGAGCCGGCGGCGGCGGGCTGCGCGCAGTGCCACGGCGCCGACGGGACGGGCGGCGAGGCCGGCGCGGCCGTGATCGGTCCCAACCTGCACTCCCGCAGCCTGGCCGACAAGCTGAAGGCGAACCCCAACTACGTGCACCTGGCCGTGAGCTACGGCGGCGTGGTCGTATCGGGCAACGTCAACTCGCAGATGCCGGCCTGGAGCGCGGAGGTGGGCGGCCCGCTCAACCAGCAGCAGATCGACGCCGTCGTGGCGCTGGTGGAGTCATGGGCCGCCGAAGCGGCCAACCAGCCGCAGGAGGACATCCCGAACACCGTCGAGGCCGGCGCGGAGGTCTATGCCAGCGCGGGCTGCGCCTCGTGCCACGGACCGGACCTGGCCGGCACCCCCGCCGGGCCGGACATCACCGGCATCAAGACCGACGTCATCACCGAGGGGCTGCCGGTGACGCCGTCCGGCGTCGACCAGATGATCGCCGACTACCAGTCCGACCCGCGGATGTTCCTCGAGAAGTGGATTCGCGACTCGTCGGGCAACTACAACGACGGTCAGCCGACCGGGATGCCTCCGCACCCCGAGAGCTCGCTCAGCCAGAGCGCGCTCCAGGCCCTGATCAGCTTCCTGCTGGATGACACGGGTGAGTAGCCGATGAGCTCGTACCCCGCCTATCGCCCCCGCGGCCCGATGAGCCGGCTGCTCGGCGGCGCCGACGACTTCATGAACTGGCTTCTGTACGGCTACGAGACGTGGCTCGTGGCGGTGCTGAAGGGCGTGCCGCTCTTCCTGTTCATGTACTTCATCATCTTCTACATCCCGAACTACGTGTACTACCTGATCACGGTGGAGCTGCCGTTCCTGAAGTTCAGCGACGACGTCGGCTTCCTGGTCGCCAACGGCGTGGGGATGACCAACCTGGCGCTGATCGTGGTGCTGGCGCTGCTGATCCAGGCGGCTCGCGGCCGCCGGGGCTTCGGCTGGTCCGCCATCCGCATCTTCGTCCTGCTCAACTACCTGATGGCGGTCCTGCTCATCATCCCGATCATGGCCTTCAACCTGGCCGGTGGCTCGTTCTGGCCGCCGCGCTTCCCGCTGCAGGCCATCGGCTTCGGGACCATCGCCGCCGGCCTCGGCGCCGCCGCGTGCGTCTACCTGTGGTTCGAGTTCCGGCGCATCACCGGGCGCGAGGCCGCGGAGGCGGCCCGGCACAGCGCGGCGCTCGCCCAGCGCTGAGCCGCTCGCTCCTCGTCCACCTCGCCTGGTCCGCGCTGGTCCTGGGCGCCGCCGGCGCCCTCATCGGCCTGGAGGTGACGTCGCCCTGCCCGCCGGGCGGCCCCCTGGCGTTCGGTGACTGCGAGGCGGTGCGGCCCTTCGCCGTCGCCGTGGTCGGTCTGGCCGCGGCCCTCTACGTCGCGGGGCTGACGGCGGTCCGCTGGTGGACGCGCGGCCTCCAGCGGCGGGGCGTCGCGGACGGCCGTGCCGCTCGCGACTGGTACCTCCTGGCCGCGTTCCTCGGCCTGCTGGCATCGCCCCTGCTGGCCTTCACGCTCGCCTCCGGGCTCCGCTAGTAGGATGGACGCATCATGACCATCGCCACCGTCGCCGATCTCCGGGAGCGCCTCGCCGGAGTCGCCACGATCACCGATACCGGCCTCGAGGTGCACGACGAGTCCCGCCTCCGCGGCGCGCTGATGGACGACCTGGCGTTCGCCGCCGCCCTGGCCGAGGACGGCGGGGTGCGTGACGCCGCGCGCTGGGTCATCTGGTCGGCGTCGCAGGCTCTGGGCTGCGGCTCCGCCTCCATCCACGAGCTGTACATGGCGCGCGGCCGCGGCGAGATCGAGCCGAACGCCTTCACCGTTCCCGCCATCAACGTCCGCGCGACCACCTACCTCACGGCGCGCCAGGCCTTCGCCGCGGCGCTCGAGCGCGACGCGGGCACCGTCATCTTCGAGATCGCCAAGAGCGAGATGGCGTACACCGACCAGCGCCCGGCCGAGTACGCCGCCGTCATCCTGGCCGCCGCCCTGCGCGAGGGCTGGCGCACGCCGGTCTTCCTGCAGGGCGACCACTTCCAGTTCAACCGCACCAAGTGGGGGACCGATCCGTCGGCGGAGCTCGACGGCCTCAAGGACCTGACCCGCGAGGCGATCGCAGCGGGCTTCCTGAACATCGACATCGACAGCTCGACGCTGGTGGACCTGGACCAGCCGACGGTGCCCGAGCAGCAGAAGGTCAACGCCGACAACAGTGCGGAGCTCACGCGCCTGATCCGCGAGCTGCAGCCGGACGGCGTGACCGTCAGCATCGGCGGCGAGATCGGGGAGGTCGGCAAGGCGAACTCCACCGAGGAGGAGCTGCGGGCCTACCTCGACGAGTACCGTCGCGCCCTGGGGGACGACGACACCGTCGGCGTCAGCAAGGTCAGCATCCAGACCGGCACCTCGCACGGCGGCGTCCCGCTGCCGGGTGGCGGCGTGGCGGCGGTGAAGCTCGACTTCGGCACGCTCGACCGGCTGGGTCGCGTGGCGCGCGAGGAGTACGGGCTCGCCGGCTGCGTCCAGCACGGCGCATCGACGCTGCCCGAGGACGCGTTCCACCACTTCCCGGAGCACGGCACCGCGGAGGTGCACCTGGCGACCGGGTTCCAGAACATCCTGTACGACGAGCCCGGCCTGCCGGCCGACCTGCGCGCCGAGATGCTCGACTGGTGCGTCGTCAACTGCGCCGACGAGCGCAAGGACGGCGAGACGGACGAGCAGTTCCTGTACAAGACGCGCAAGAAGGCGATCGGGCCATTCAAGCGCCAGCTGTGGACCCTTCCCGAGGAGGCGGCCCAGCAGGTGGCGGCCAACCTTCGCGCCAAGTTCGGACAGCTGTTCGACCAGCTGAAGATCGCCGGAACCCGCGAGATCGTGCAGCGCTTCATCACCCCGGTCGCGGTGCCCATGCCACTGCCGGCGTCGCTGGGCGGCGGCGAGCGGCGCGCCGTGGCCGCCGGGGCGCACGTGTTCGAGGACGACGGCTCTGGCGAGTAGGACGCGGGCCGTCCTCGCCGCCCTCATGGCCGCCGTCGCCCTCGCGCTCCCGGGGTGCGGCGCGATCGCGCCGTTCGCGTCCCCGACGCCCGTGCCGGACGAGGGCGGCATGGGCCTGCCGCAGCAGCTCCCCGGGGAGTCGTACGGCGGTCCTCGGCGGGACCTTGCCGGGACGCTGACCGTCGCCGGCAACGGCTGTGTCTACCTGGACGACGCCGGGACGGAGCGGCTCGTCATCTTCCCATCGGGGTCCGCGCTGTCGAATCCGGCGCGGCTGCCGGACGGGACCGAGCTGCGCGACGGGGACGCGGTGCGCGGGTCGGGGACCGTCCTCGGAACGGAGATGCTGCCCGGCGGCCCCAACGGCTACTGGGCCAACGTCACCGGCTACTGCGCCGGTGACGTGCGCGAGGCGGTCGTCTTCGACCAGATCAGCGCAGACCGATGAGCTTCTGCAGCACGGGCTGATCGGCGAGGCCGACGAGCCGTCGCGTCGCGTCCGGCGACAGCCGGGCGAGCGCGTCCAGCGCGCGGGCGATCTCGTCGCTGCCCAGCTCGCCGAGCAGGCGCCACAGCCGATCCGCCGCCTCCGGTGAGAGCCGATCGAGCGCGCCGAAGAGCTGCTGGATGGCGGCCGCGTCGCCGCGGACGAAGACCTCGACGCCCCGGTCGAAGCGCGTCACGAAGCCCAGCAGCGCGTCCAGGCGTGCCGCGAGCCCCGCCAGCTCGCCGCCGCGCGTGTCCGATGCCGCGGCCCGGTGGGCGAGCGCCGCGCAGCGTTCGATGACCGGCAGGACCGGATCCGTCTCCCGCTGCTTGCGGGCGGCCGCGACGCGGCGGAACCACTCCCAGTGGTCGCCCACCACCGTCCATGCCACCGCGGCGGGCCCGCGGACGCCGGAACGGCGGGGAGCGCCGGAGCGCTGGATCAGGCCCCACTCCTCGCACTGCGCCAGCGCCAGGCTGGCCGCGCGGTGGCTCATGCCGAGCGCGCGACGCACCTCCGGCTCCGAGAGCGGACCATCCGAGACCAGGAGGTAGCCCTGGACCGTGGCGGTCGACGGCGCGATGCCCCACGCGGCACCGACGCCGCCCCACGCGGCCGCGAACTCGCGCCGGATGCGCTCGGCGCGGTCCGGCTCCCCGGGCTCGGAAAACGTGCTACTCACGGGAGCATGATAGGCGCCGCTCCACGCCGGGCACGACGAAGCCCCGGCGCGAGGCCGGGGCTTCGGTCGCGGAGGAGGCGTGCAATCAGTGGCAGCCGCCCGCCTTGGCGGGGGAGCCGTCCGTGTTGAACGACGAGCCGCAGGCGCAGCTGCTCACCGCGTTCGGGTTGTTGATCGCGAAGCCGGAGCCCATCAGCGAATCGACGTAGTCGATCTCGGCGCCGTTCACGTACTGCTGGCTGAACTGGTCGATGACCACCGGCACGCCGTCGTGGTCCTCGACCAGGTCGCCGTCGTTGATGCGGTCGTCGAAGGCCAGGCCATAGCTGAAGCCGGAGCAGCCGCCGCTCTTCACGAAGAGGCGGAGGCGCGCATCGGCCTTGCCCTCTCGGTCGCGAAGCTCGACCACCTTGCGGGCCGCAGCCTCGGTCACCGTCACGAGTGGCTCCCCGACGGGAGCGCCACCGAGCATCGAGATCGGCTCGCGGGGGGTCTCGGACATCGTCATTGGTGAATCGGTCTCCTCGCGCCTCGGGCGCATCGGTGCGTGGGCTGGGTTCGCTTTGGAAAGTATAGCAAGCGACCGGCCAGGCCCGGCAAGGGGGATCATCGGTACACTGGAGGCTCCTATTCGTTCTGCACAGTGAGGAGCCTGGCGTGAGACTCGCGAGGCGCATGGACCGCATCGGCACGGAAACCGCGTTCGAGGCTGCTGCCCGGGCGCGCGCGCTGGAGGCGACCGGGCGCGACGTCATCCATCTCGAGATCGGCGAGCCCGATTTCGACACCCCCCGCAACGTCAGCGAGGCCGCGTCGCGCGCCCTGCTGGACGAGGGCGCGACGCATTACACCAACTCGACCGGGATCGCGCCGCTGCGCGAGGCGATCGCGGCGGACGTGAAGCACTGGAAGGGCATCGAGACCTCGCCGGACCAGGTGGTCGTCACCCCCGGCGCCAAGCCGATCATGTTCTACGCCATGCTGGCGCTGATCGACGAGGGCGACGAGGTCATCTACCCGAACCCGGGCTTCCCGATCTACGAGTCGATGGCCCGCTACGCCGGCGGCACGGCCGTCCCGGCACCGCTCCGCGAGGAGAACGAGTTCCGGATGGACGTGGAGGAGATCGCCTCGCTGATCACCCCGCGCACGAAGCTGCTCGTGTTCAATACGCCGCACAACCCGACCGGATCGGTCCTGACCGATGCCGACATCCGCCGCCTGGCCGAGCTGGCCGTCGAGCACGACCTGGTGGTCCTGGCCGACGAGATCTACGGCCGCCTGCAGTACGAGGGCGAGCTGCTGTCGATCGCCACGCTGCCCGGCATGGCGGAGCGCACCATCACGCTCGACGGCTTCAGCAAGACGTTCGCGATGACCGGCTGGCGGCTCGGCTACGGGATCGTGCCGGAGTGGCTGGTCCCGTCGTTCAGCCGCCTGGTCATCAACAGCGTGTCCTGCACCAACGCCTTCGCCCAGTTCGGGGCGGTCGAGGCGCTGACCGGGCCGCAGGACGCGGCCGATGCCATGCGCGCCGAGTTCATCGCGCGTCGCCAGCTGATGGTGGACGGGCTGAACGCCATCCCCGGCGTGACCTGCGTCATGCCGCACGGCGCCTTCTACACCTTCCCGAACGTCAGCTCCTTCGGGCGCACCAGCGTCGAGATCGCCGACCACCTGCTCTACGACGCGGGCGTCTGCGGACTCGCCGGTACGGCCTTCGGGAAGTACGGCGAGGGGTACCTGCGCTTCAGCTACGCGAATTCGCGCGAGAACCTCCAGCGCGCGCTGGAGCGCGTGGGCGAGTCCCTCGCGAAGCTCGAGCGCACCGGGGAGCTGGTCGGAGCGGCGTCATGACGGCGACGCGACCGGCGTCGCACGACGTCGACGCGCTGTTCGACCGCGCCAGCGCGGACTTCGAGGCGTGGGAGCTGGTCAAGGACGTCATCGACGAGGCCATCGACCTCACCCTGAACTACCGCCAGTCGGGGCACCCCGGCGGCTCACGATCCAAGGTCCACCTCTTCCTCTCGCTCCTGCTGTCCGGCGCCATGCGCTGGGACATCCGGCGGCCGTGGCTGCCGTTCGCTGACCGCTTCGTCCTCTCGGCGGGCCACACCGTGCCGCTGGTCTACACCACGCTGGCCGTGCTCAACGAGACGCTGCGGGCCCGTCACCAGCGCGATGGCGACGAGCGCTTCGCCTTCCCCGACGACGGCCACTGGGCGCTGACCTGGGAGGACCTGCTGAAGCTGCGGCGCCGGGGCGGCCTGGCCGGGCACGCCGAGATGGAGGGCAAGACCCTCTTCCTCAAGTTCAACACCGGGCCGTCCGGCCACGGCATGCCACCGGCGGCCGGCGAGGCCACCGCCCTGCGCCTGGCGGGGGCGGGCGAGGTGAAGGTCTTCGCAGTCGAGGGCGAGGGTGGCCTCACGCCGGGCGCCAGCCACGAGACGCGCAACAGCGCCTGGGGGCTGGGCCTCTCGAACCTGGTGTTCCTGATCGACTGGAACGACTACGGCATCGACGACGTGGCGATCCACGAGGTGGTGCACGGCACCCCGCCGGAGTGGTTCGAGCCCTACGGCTGGCGCGTGACGGGCACGGAGCAGGGCTCCGAGTGGGAGCCGGTGACCCGCGCCGTCCTCGAGGCGGCCCGCGGTGACAACGCGGCCGGCGTCCCGTCCATGGCCTGGTTCAAGACCCGCAAGGGCCGCGGCTACGGCACGTACGACAACAAGAGCCACGGCACGCCGCACCCGATGAACTCCGCGCCCTTCTGGGAGGTGCGCAAGGCCTTCATGGCGCGCCACGGCGTCGAGTACGTCGGCGTCGACGAGCCGGCCCCGGCCGATGCCGGCGAGCGCGAAGCGCAGGCGCGGCGCAACTTCGAGGTCGCCTTCGGCGTGCTGCGCGACAACGCCGAGGTCGTCGACCGCATCACCGATCGGTTGCTGGAGCTCGCGGCGTCGGTGCCCGAGCGCGTGGAGGGCTTCACCCTCGGCGGTCACGGCGCGGAGATCTTCGACGACCGGCGGTTCACCGACGTGTCCGCCTACCCGGCGTCGATGTGGAAGAAGCCCGGTGAGAAGGCCCCGAACCGTGCCGCGCTCGCCGCATGGGGCGCGTGGGTCAACGCCACGGCCCGTGCCGAGTACGACCGCCCGCTGGTCATCGCCTGCTCCGCCGATCTGGCCGAGTCGACGAACATCGCCGGCTTCGCCAAGGACTGGGAGGACCTGCCGGGCTGGGGCTGGTACAACCGCGACACGAACCCGCGCGGCACGCTGCTGCCGCAGGAGATCACCGAGTTCACGAACGCGGGCATCAGCGTCGGCATCGCGACGGTCAACCTGGCCGACGACCCGTTCCATCGGTTCAACGGCTTCTGGGCCGCCTGCTCGACCTACGGCTCCTTCAGCTACCTGAAGTACGGACCGATGCGCCTCTTCAGCCAGCTGGCCCAGGATTCGAACCTGAAGCTGGGCAAGGTGCTGTGGGTCGCCGGCCACTCGGGCCCGGAGACTGCCGAGGACTCGCGGACGCACTTCGGCATCTTCGCCACCGGCGTGACCCAGCTCTTCCCCGAGGGCCACGTTATCGACCTGCTCCCGTGGGAGTACAACGAGGTGCCGGTGCTGCTGGCCGCGGCCCTCGCCTCCGACGTGCCCATCGTGGCGCTGCACCTGACCCGGCCGGCGATCGAGATCCCCGATCGCGAGGCGCTGGGCATGGCGTCGCACCTCGAGGCTGCGCGCGGCGCCTACGTGCTGCGACAGCCGAAGGCCGGCACGCCGTGCGCCGGCACCGTGTACGTGCAGGGCACCATGACCACCGCCAACGTGGTGAAGGTCCTCCCCGAGCTCGATCGGCGCAACCTGAACGTGCGCATCGTGGCCGCCGTCAGCCCGCAGCTGTTCCGGATGCAGGACGCCGCCTACCGCGACGAGATCTGTTCGCCGGCCGACCGCTGGGACGGCATGGCGATCACGAACCGCGCCTACAAGCTGATGCGCGACTGGGTCGATGGCCCGATCAGCGAGGAGTACTCGCTGAGCTCCGACTGGGACAACCGCTGGCGGACCGGCGGCACGGTCGACGAGGTCATCGACGAGGCGCACCTCGGGCCGGATCACATCGTGGCCGCCATCGAGCGCTACGTGGCCGACCGCGACGTCCGCATGGAGCGGTTGCGTGGCCTGGTCGACGCGGTCGAGCGCGATCACCGCGGCGTGCGCGAGGGGGCGCGGTAGGCGGCGCGTGTCGGATCGGGGTCCGAGGCTGCCGGACGTCTCGCAGCCGCATCGGTATGAGCATCGGCCGCCCCGGCGGCCGAGCCACCTGCCTCGGCGGCTCACCCCGCCCCCGGACCGGGGCGAGCCACCCGACCTCACGCTCTTCCTCTACGCCGGGATCGTGCTGCTCGTGATCCTGATGATCCTGGCCGTGCCCTACCTGATCGGCTACCTCTTCGAGGTCGTCCGCTTCTAGGCCCGATCGCTAGACCTGCGCGGTCCAGACGTAGACGGTGCCGTCCTCGACCTTGACCCGTGGCCGGGCGAGGTCGGGCAGGTCGACCGGGTAGGCGCGGGCGTCGCCCGGGTAGCCGCCGCCGTCGCCCCAGGCCGCGGGGCCGTTCGCCAGCCGTCCGCGCAGGTCGAAGCTGGCCCCGTGGCACGGGCAGCGCAGGTCCTTCCAGTCCGGCCGGTAGTGCAGGGTGCACTGCATGTGGGTGCAGACCGATGAGAGGGCACGCACCTCGCCGCCGTCGTTGACCACGTACCCGTCGAACGCGGCCGTCGAGAAGCGGACGGCAGCACCGGGCGGCAGCTCGGCCAGCGTCGCCACCTCGGCCCAGAAGCCCTCGCCCGCCACCAGCGGCGTGTCCCGCCAGAGGCCCGACGGCCCTTCGCGACGGTCACCCACCAGGCTCAGGCCCACGGCGCCCGCGGCGAGGCCGGCGGCGGCACCGATGCCCGCGCGCAGCACGTCACGCCGGCTGACGCGCCAGCGGGTCCGCGATGGTGGCTCCATGATCGATGGCTCGCGCACCGGGGGCGGGGTGCGCACCGCCGCCACGCCAGCGTCGGCCTCGCGCATGCGGAGCCGCAGCTGCTCCACGAACGCGGGATCCGGCTCGGCGTCATCCGGCCTGGCCAGGGCGGCGAGCTCGGCCGCGGTTCGGGCCATCTCGGCCTCGTCCCGGTCGCCGACCGCGTCCGGCGACGGGCGCCCCGTCCCGAGGAGCGCCTCGAGGTAGTGGTCGAACCGCTCGGCGGCGTCGAGGTCGGCTCGCTCGTCCCGCTCGTGGTCAGGCATCGGTGGCGTCTCCGAGGAGGGCGGCGCGCCGCAGCGCGCGGTACTGGAGGACCCGGGCGTTGCCGTCGGTGATGCCCATGGCGTGGGCCGTCTCCGCGACCGAGAGGCGCTGGAGGAACCGAAGCTCCAGGACGCGCCGGTACGGCTCCGGCAGGCGGTCGAGCAACGATCGCACCCGGTCACGCGCGCGGTCCTCGGTTGCGCCGGCGGTGACGTCCGCAGCCTCGCCCGTGGGCAGGGGCGAGGGATCGGCCGGTTCCCAGCCGGGGGCGACGTGATCGGCTCCGACCAGCGGCAGGCGGTAGAAGGCGCGCCAGTGGTCGGCGATGGCGTTGTGCGCGACGCGGTAGAGCCAGGCGGCGATCTGGCCGCGCTCGCGGGTGGTGTCGAGCTGCTCCACGGCGCGCACGAAGACCTGTGCCGTCAGGTCCTCGGCGTCGGGGTGGTTGCCGACGCGGGCGTAGATGAAGCGGTAGATGCCGACGACGTGCTGGTCGTAGACCTGCTCGAAGGGGCCCGGATCGCTGGACATGTCATCGATCCGGTACGCGGGCCGTTACGCGCCGGGACGCAGCGGCGCCAGCAGCGCGGCGACCTCCTCGAGGAACCGGGCGTCGGTCGGGCCGAAGGCGTCGAGGTCGGATCCGTCGATGTCGATCTCGCCGACGACCTCGCCCTCCTGGAAGATCGGCACCACGATCTCGCTCCGCGTGCTGGCGAAGCACGCCAGGTACCGGGGATCCGCGTTGACGTCCGGCACGATCTCCGTTTGGCCGGAGGCCGCGGCCGCGCCGCACACGCCGGTGCCGATCGGGATCCGCGTGTGCTCCGTCGCCTGCGGACCGATCCACGGCCCGAGCACCAGGTCATCGCCCTCGACCCAGTAGACGCCGACCCAGTCGTAGTGGCGGAACCGCTCGTTGAGCAGGTCGACGACCCGCTGGGCGGCCGCCTCCGGCCCGGGCGCCTCCGCGATGTGGGCCCGGATCATGTTGAGGGCGTCGCCGTGCTCGACGGGGCGCTCCTCGGCGACCGGGTGGCTCACTGGTTGGCCGCCCAGCGCTCGGCCCAGCGATCGATCCCGGCGATCGCGGAGCGCAGGTCGGTGCCCTTGTCCGTGAGCGAGTACTCGACCCAGGGCGGAACCGAGCTGATCGCGCGACGCTCGATGAGCCCCTCGTCCTCGAGCAGCTTGAGGCGCTGTGACAGGGTCGCGGAGTTGGCCCCGCCCAGCGCGTCCTGCAGCTCGCAGAAGCGCTGCGTCCGCTCGCCCAGCGCCCGCACGATGCGCAGCACCCACTTCTGCCCGAGCACGTTCAGCGCGGCCGTGGCCGCGCATTCGGCCCGCTGCGCCGCGGCGCGTCGAGCCGCGCGCGAACGGGTCGCGGGGGTCGTTTCGCTCAGGCCGGCATCCATCAGGACGCGAACCGTAGCACCGACCCCCCGGGCCATCAACCGCCGCAGGTCACCCCGTGACGGTGATCGTCATGTTCATGGTCGGATGCCGCAGGCAGGTGATGTGGTACGTCCCCGGCTCGTCGAAGGTGTGGCTGGTCGCCTGGTTCGCCGCCAGCTCGTCGTTGATGAAGGCACCGTCCGCCGCGACGCCGTCGGTCCCCTCGGTGACGGTGTGCGTCGCCGGATCGGTGTTGAGGAAGGTCACCTTCGTGCCCACCGCGATCGTCAGCTCCCCGGGATCGAAGGCGAATCCGTCGAGCCGGACGCGGACCTCGGTCGAGTCGCCGGAGGGGACGGCGCTCGTGGAGGGCTCGGCCGGGGCGGACGCCTCCGACGATGGTGACGAGCCCGCAGGGGCGGAGGGCGTCGCGCGCGCCGTCGGCGCGACGGTCGAGGGTGCGGCGCCCTGGCCGCAGGCGGCGAGGGCGAAGGCCGCGATCAGGATGGGGACCGCGACGGCGGTCGGGTGGCGATGCATCGGTCTGGGTGCTCCATGGGTGGTCGGGGTTGTCCTGGAGACCGATACGGGCGCGGTTACGACGCGTTTGACGCTCCGGTGCCCGGGCCGCATAGTGCAGAGCGCCCACCTTCGAGCCCCGCCAGTCGAGCATGCCGCAGACCATCTACGTCTCGCCCCGCTCTCTCGGGGCCTTCGACGAACGTCCTCCCGCCGTCGTCACCGCCGACCTGGCACGCCTCTTCGCCGGGTCGCCCGCGCTGGCGGGCGTCTCGTTGCGCGTGGAGCCGGGCGCCACGGTCGCGCTGCTCGGCCCGAACGGCGCGGGCAAGACGACCCTGCTTCGCCTGCTGGCGACCGTCATCCGTCCGAGCTACGGGACGGCCCAGGTCGATGGGCTGGACATCGGGCGCGAGCCGGAGCTGGTTCGCGTCCGCGTCGCGTACCTGTCGCACGCCACCGGCCTGTACGACGATCTCACGGCTCGCGAGAACCTGGCCTTCGCGGCCGAGATGCTCGGCACGCCCGAGCCGCGCCAGCGCGTCAGCCGTGCCCTCCAGGACGTCGGTCTGGCGGGTCGCGCCGACGATCGGGTCCGGGGCTTCTCGGCCGGCATGCGGCGGCGCCTCGCGCTCGGTCGCATCCTGCTGGGCAGCGCCTCGCTGGTGCTCCTCGACGAGCCGTACGCCGCCCTCGACGCCGATGGCATGGCGCTGGTCGACCAGCTGCTCACCGCGTGGCGCGAGGCCGGCGTCACGGTCCTGCTCACCTCGCACGCGCCCGAGCGGCTGGCCGTGACGATCGACGGATCGGTCGTGCTCGACCGCGGCGTGGTGGCCGAGACGCGGGGCCACGGCGTGTCCGAGCTCCCGTCGGCCCTGGACGCGCCGTCGGCGACCCGTCCGCAGCAGGTGGTGTCGTGAGCGGCCTGCGTTCGGAGGCGCGCGTCGCGCTGGCGATCGCCCGCAAGGACGCCCTGGCCGAGCTCCGCGGCCGCCATGCGACCGTCAGCACCCTCTTCTTCGCGGCCATCGTGCTCCTGCTGTTCGGCTTCGCGCTCGGTCCGGATTCGGCGCGGCTGGCCGCGGCGGCCCCCGGGCTGCTGTGGCTGGCCATCGTCTTCGCCGGGATCCTGGCGGTGAGCCGCCTGCACCTGCTCGAGACCGATGACGAGGCGCTCGAGCAGCTGGCCCTCTACCCGGTCGCGCGGCGCGCCATCTATGCCGGCAAGGCGCTCGGCGGCCTGGCCGTGATGCTCGTGCTCGGCCTGGTGGTCCTCGGCGCGGTCGGCGTGCTCTTCGCGGTCGACATCGGCGGGGCGCTGCTGCCGCTGCTGGTCACCGTGGTCCTGGGCGCCACCGGCATCGCGGCGGTCGGCACCTTCTACGCCGGCGTCACCGTGCGGCTCCGCGCCCGCGAGGTGATGCTGCCGCTGCTCATGCTCCCGGTGCTCGCGCCGCTCCTGCTGGGGGCGGTCAAGGCCACCTCGGCGGCGCTGACGGGCGACCCGTTCGGCGAGCTGGGGAGCTGGCTCCAGCTGCTCGTCGCGTTCGACGTCATCATGGTCGCGGCCGGGGCCGCCACCTACGGCTACCTCCTGGAGGACTGATGAAGACCCGCATCCTCGGTTTCGTGGCCGCCGCCGCCATCGCCGCCATGGCGATCGTCTCGCTGTTCGTGGTGCCGGCCGACCTGAACCAGGGTGACGCGCAGCGGGTGATGTACCCGCACGTCGCATCGGCGTGGCTCGGCTACCTCTCGTTCGGCGTCACCGCCCTGGCCGGGATCCTGTGGCTGTGGAAGCGCGACCTGCGCTTCGACGCGGTCGCGCTGGCCGGGGCCGAGATCGGCGTGATGTTCACGGCCTTCGCCATCTGGGGCGGGATGATGTGGGGCCGCCCGGTGTGGGGCGTCTTCTGGCAGTGGGAGGACCCGCGCCTCACCACCACCGCGCTGCTGCTGGCGCTGTACGTGGGCTACCTGCTCTTCCGGCGCCTGACCGATGACCCGGCGCGGCGCGCGACGCGGGCGGCCATCGTCGGGATCGTGGCCGCGGTCGACATCCCGATCGTCCACTTCAGCGTCGAATGGTGGCGTGGCCTGCACCAGGGCGCGACCATCGGCTCGCCGTCACGCATGCTGAACCCGGCCGCCCCGATGGTCTTCGTCGGCACGCTGCTCGGCATGCTCGCCGCGTTCACGCTGGCCTGGGTGTACCTCATGATCCGCCGCTACCAGCTGGCGCGAGTGCAGATGGCGCGCGAGGAGGCGGTCCGGCTCGAGCGACTGAGCGCGGCACGTGCGGCGTCACCACGGGCGACCGTGCCACCACCGGCGCCACACGGACCGGAGTCGACGGAGGCCGCCCGATGACCGATGTCGGCTACGTGATCGGGGCCTACGCCGTCATCCTCGGCGGCCTGGCGACCTACACGCTGACGCTCTGGCGCCGGCTGCGCGCCGCCCGCGACCGACGTCCCGAGGACCGATGACGGTCGTCGCACCACCCGAGCCCGCCCTTCCGCCGCGCCGCCGGCCGTGGGGCGTGCTCGTCCTGGTGGCCATCGTCCTGGCGGTGGTCGGCTATCTCGCGTTCAGCAGCGTGGGCAACGCGCTCGTCTACTACCTCACGCCGACGGAGCTGCTCGCTCGCGGCGACGCGGCGATCGGCGAAACGGTGCGGCTCGGCGGCCAGGTCAAGCCGGGAAGCGTCGGCGGCCCCGCGACCGACCTCACCTTCGTGCTCACCGACGGCGAGACCGATGTCACGGTCCACTCGACGGTGGCCCCGACGCGCTCCTTCCGCGAGGGCTCCGGGGCCGTGGTCGAGGGTCGCCTGGGCGACGACGGCGTCTTCGAGGCGGACCAGGTCATCGTGAAGCACGACGAGAACTACGTGGCGCCCGAGCCCGGCACGCAGCCGTCGGACCACGTCTTCGCCCCGGGGGATTGAACGGGTGATCCCCACCATCGGCCATGCGTCGGTGCTCATCGGCCTGGGGCTGACCGCCTACGCCGTCGTCGCGTTCGTGCTCGGCGGGTGGCGCGGGGATCAGCGCCTGGTGGCCAGCGGGCGCCGCGCGGTCATCGGCTCCTTCGTGGCGGCCGCCATCGGCTGCGCGGCCATGGTGATCTCGCTGCTGACCCACGACTTCAGCGTGCTGTACGTGGCCCGCAACAACGCGACCACGACCCCGCCGTTCATCAGCGCCATCAGCCTGTGGGCCGCGCTGGAGGGATCCATCCTCTTCTGGGCCTTCCTCGCCTCCGGGTGGGCGTCGCTGGTGCTGTGGCGCCACCGTGACCGGCATCGGCAGCTGATGCCGTGGGTCGGCGCGACGCTGGCGACCGTCAACGCCTTCTTCTTCGCCGTCATGACGTGGCCGGGCAACCCGTTCGCCCGCACCACGCCGGTCGCGGCGGAGGGACTGGGACCCAACGCGCTGCTCCAGAACCACCCGTTCATGGCCCTCCACCCGCCGCTGCTGTACCTGGGCTACACGGGGCTGGCGGTGCCGTTCGCCTTCGGGGTGGCGGCGCTGGTCACGAAGCGGCTGGACGAGGAGTGGCTGCGGATCGTGCGTCGCTGGACGCTGGTGCCGTGGACCTTCCTCAGCCTCGGCATCGTGGCCGGGGCGTGGTGGAGCTACGAGGTGCTCGGCTGGGGCGGCTACTGGGCCTGGGATCCGGTCGAGAACGCGGCGCTGCTGCCGTGGCTGACCGCCACCGCCTTCGTCCACTCGGCGATCGTCGCCGAGCGCCGCAACGGGTTGCGGATCTGGACCAGCGCGCTGGTCATCGCCACCTTCGTGCTCACCCTGGTCGGCACCTTCCTCACCCGCTCGGGCGTCGTCGCCAGCGTCCACTCCTTCACCCAGTCGGCCATCGGGCCGTGGTTCCTGGCGGCCATCGTGGCCGCGCTGGGCGGTGCGCTGACGCTGCTGGTCTGGCGCCTGCCCGAGCTGACCGGCGGCGGCCGCCCCTCCTCGACCGTCAGTCGCGAATCGGCGTTCTTGCTCAACAACGTGCTCTTCCTGGGCGTGACCTTCGCCGTCCTGTTCGGGACCCTGCTGCCGCTCCTGGTCGCGGCCACCAGCGGCGAGACGATCAGCGTCGGCGCGCCCTGGTACAACGCCGTGACGGTGCCGATGATCGTCGCGCTCCTCTTCCTGATGGGCATCGGCCCGGCCCTGCCGTGGGGCGCCGCCTCGTGGCGCACCGTGCGCGACCGGTTCGCCGTGCCGCTGCTGGCCGGCGCGGTGGCCGCGGTGCTGGCATTCGTGTTCGGCCTGCGCGAGCCGGGGTCGCTCGGCATCCTGGCCCTGGCGGTGGTGGTGGCCGGGATCATGGTCGACGAGGTGGTTCGCGGCGCCCGGGCCCGGGCGCGGGGCCGCGGCGAGGACCCCGCCACCGCCACCTGGCGCCTGGCGACCCGCAATCGACGCCGCTACGGCGGCTACACGGTGCACCTGGGCGTGCTCGTGATGGCCATCGCCGTCGCGATCTCGAGCGGCCTCTCGACCGACCGGACGGTGACCCTGAAGCCGGGCGAGAGCGCGACCATCGGCGCGTACACCGTGACCCACGACCGCCTGGTCGTGGCCCCGCTGCCCGACGACGCCCGGGTGATCGAGACCGCTGCGGAGGTCCGCTACGACGGCCCGCAGTCCGGCACGCTGCGCACCGCCCTGCGCGACTACCCCAACTCGCAGGCGGCCATCGCCACGCCGGCGGTGCGCAGCTCGCTGGGCGAGGACCTGTACGTCACGCTCCTCGCCTCGGACGCCGACTCGGGCGCCGTGACGCTGCACGTCTTCATCAACCCCTTCGTGGTGTGGATCTGGATCGGCGGGGCGATCGTGGGCATCGGCGCGGTCTTCGCCGCATGGCCGGAGCGCCGGCTGCGCGTGGCGACCGCCTCGGACCCGATGCCGGTGCCCGCCAGGCCGTCGGTCGAGAGCGCCTGACCGATGCGCACGCTGCGCTGGCTGCTGATCCCGGCCATCGTCCTGCCGCTCGGCTGGTTGCTGCTCACCGGCTTTGGTCGCGACCCACGCGAGATCGCGACGCCGCTGATCGGCCGCGCCGCGCCCGCGTGGACCGCCACGACGCTCGACGGCGACACGGTCTCCTCGGCCGACCTGGCCGGCCGACCGTACGTGCTGAACTTCTGGGCCAGCTGGTGCATCCCGGGCTGCGTGGAGGAGCACCCGGTCCTGGCCGATGCCGCCGAGCGGCTGGGTGACCGTGTCGCGTTCGTGGGCGTGCTCTACCAGGACAGCCCCGCCGATGCCGAGGCGTTCCTCGCCCGCTACGGCGACGCCGGCTACCCGCACCTGGTCGACGCGGCCGCCCTGGCCGTCGACTTCGGGGTGACCGGCCCACCCGAGACGTGGTTCGTCGACGCCGAGGGCGTGGTGCGGGCACGCAACTGGGGCCCGCTGACCGACGACACCATGCGCCAGAAGCTCGCCACGATCGGGGTCAGCGGATGAGGGGCTGGATGGCGCTGGTGGGCGTGGCGCTGCTCGCGGCGCTGGTCGCGGTCCTGCTGCTGCGGCCACAGCCGGAGGCCAGCACGGCCGAGCGTGCCCGGCAGATCGCCTCGGGCCTGCGCTGTCCGGACTGCCAGGGCCTCTCGGTCGCCGATTCGCCGACCGCGGCCGCCCAGGAGATCCGTCGCCAGGTCGACGCCATGGTGGCGGCCGGGGCCACCGAGCAGGAGGTGCGTGACCACTTCGTGGCGCGCTACGGCGAGTGGATCCTGCTCTCGCCATCGACGCCGGCCTGGTGGCTGATCCCGTTCGCCGCCGTCCTGGTGGGGACCGCTGCGCTCGGCTGGTGGCTGTTGCGCGGCCGCGGCGATCGGGCGTCGGCTCACCGCGGCGCCCCGCTGTCGGAGGCCGAGCGCCGGCGCCTGCACGACGAGGCGGAGGCACTCGATGCCTGAGCTGCTGCTGCTCGCGCTGGGGCTGGTGGCGGCCGGCGTGGTGGTCCTCGCCCCGCTGCGCCGTGCGCAGCCCGCCCGCGACGCGGCGGTCGAGCTGGAGGATGCCCGGCAGACGGCACTGCTCCGGCACCGCGTCGCCCTGGAGGCGTTGCGCGACGTCGAGGCGGATCACCGCTCGGGGACGTTGACCGGCGATGCCTACCGATCCGCCCTCGCCGACGCCGAAGCCCACGCCGCCGCGACGCGGACGGCCGTCGACGCGGCACCCGAGCTCGAGCCGTCGCCCAGCGACCCGCGCGGCCCGCGGCGCGGCGCCATCGCGGCGGCCCTCATCGGTGGCGTGCTGCTGGTGGGGGCGGCCATCCCGGCCAGCGGTGTGGCGAACTCGACCATCGTCAATCAGGCGCTGGCGGACGCGCAGGCCGCCGAGACGGCGCGCCAGACCCGCATCTCGGAGCTGCTGGACGCGTTGCGCGACGACCCGTCGGACCCGGCCGCGCTCTCCGACCTGGCCGATGCGTACCTGGAGGGCACGGGCCAGGAGGACCTGGTGCGCGCCGCGGTCGCCCTGCGGCTGCTGATCGAGCTCGAGCCCGACCGGGCGGACGCGTACGAGCGGATCGTGGCCGCCTACCTGCGCGCCGGCGACTACGTCAACGCCCGCGCGGCGCTCGACGCATACGCGGAGCGCGACACCGCGGATCCGGTGGAGGTGGCGTTCCTCGACGGGCTCATCGCGCTGCGCGGCGAGAACGACCCCGAGGCGGCGCTGAAGGCCTTCGACCGGTTCCTGGAGCTCGCCCCCGACGATCCGCGTGCCGGCATGATCCGCTCACTGCGCGAGGAGGCCGCCGGCAGCGTCGGCTCGTAGCGGCATCGCTCGCCGGTAGCGCGGGTGGGGGTTTGCGCTGGGCCGCACGCAACCGTGAAGCAGCTGCCCAGGTGTGCGGAGGGCCGCACATCGTGAGCGGATCAGGCGTTTGAAGCGGTCCCTCTCGCCTGTTCCGTGCGCTGGGCCGCACCACCCCGCGCCTGCTTCTCAGTTCCGTGCGCTGAGCCGCACCACCCCGCGCCTGCTTCTCAGTTCCGTGCGCTGGGCCGCACACGAGCGCGCGCGGGAGACGCGCTCGACGGCCCGGCCCGCTCCGTCAGCCGCGGTGGGGGGCCGCCCCGTCCGTCACCCGGCGGAGCAGCCGGTCCAGCTCGTCCAGCTCATCGGCGCCCAGCCGGTCCAGGAAATGCGCCGCCACGCCGCGCAGGTGGATCGGGGCGGCCGCGCGGAGGCGCCGGTAGCCGGCATCGGTCAGGGATGCCCAGGCGCCACGACGGTCCGAGTCGCAGGAGACGCGCTCGACCAGGCCATCGGCAACCAGCCGATCGACCAGTCGGGTGACGCCGGACCGGGACAGCAGAAGCCGATCGGCGAGCTCGCTCATGCGCAGCCGGCGCTCATCGGCGCGCGACAGCTGGAAGAGCACGTCGTAGTGCGTCAGCGGCAGGTCGGCCTCCGCCTGGAGCTCCCGTTCCAGCTCGCGGACGACGCGCGCGTGCGCCTCCAGGAACGTGCGCCAGGCCGAGATTCGCGGGTCGTGGCGCGGAACCTGCGGGGCGTCAGTCGTCATAGGACACAACTTCGTTGTTGCAAAACCAACACCGATCCCATATGATTGCGATGTCAATCATATCACGAACCCTCGCGAACGCCGCGAACCCACCGAACCCCGAAACCACCGAACCCCGAACCCGTAGACGCCACGGAGACATTCACCTCATGACCTGGACCCTCGACCCCGCCCACTCGTCCGTCACCTTCAGTGCCAAGCACATGATGGTGACGACCGTCCGCGGCAGCATGACGATCCGCGACCTCGACCTGGACTTCGACCCCGACGACCTGACCGGTTCGAGCGTGCGCGTCGTGCTCGACGCGGCCTCCATCGACACGAATCAGCAGATGCGCGACGACCACCTGCGCTCGGCCGACTTCCTGGACGTTGCCACTCACCCCGAGATCACCTTCCAGAGCACCGAGATCGTGTCCAAGGGTGGCGATGACTACGAGATCCGCGGTGACCTGACCATCCGCGGCACCACCCGGCCGGTGACGCTGAAGGCTGAGTACGCCGGCACCGTCACCAACATGCAGGGTGGCAAGAGCGCGGGCTTCAGCGCGACGACGAAGATCAATCGCGAGGACTTCGGGCTGACCTGGAACGTCGCGCTCGAGCAGGGTGGCTTGCTGGTCAGCAAGGACATCAAGATCGAGATCGACCTCGAGGTGATGTCCGCCGCCGCGGATGTGCCGGCCGAGGCGCAGGCCGAGTCGGAGATGGACGAGCGCGAAGCCGCCCGCGCCAGCGCCTGACCCACGCGCCACCACGACGCGACGGAGGGCCGGGATCTCCCCGGCCTTCCGCGCGTACCATGCCCCCGATGAACGAGGCCTGCACGCACCTCGACCAGATCCGGGACGTCCAGCCCAGCGCCGACGGCTGTGAGGACTGCCTCCGCATCGGCTCCAGCTGGGTGCATCTCCGCCTGTGCATGACCTGCGGCCACGTCGGCTGCTGCGACCAGTCGCCGAACCGGCACGCCACGGCCCACGCCCACGCCACGGGCCATCCCATCATCAGGTCGCACGAGCCCGGCGAGGCGTGGGGCTACTGCTACCCGGACGACCTCTACCTGGAGACCCTGCCGGGCTGACCGCCCGGTCTGGCGCCGATGCCGAAGCTCTCCTATCCGCCTGCGCCGACCAGCGACCAGGTCGACGACTACCACGGCACGACCGTGGCCGATCCCTACCGCCCGCTCGAGGACACCGATGCGCCGGCGACGCGTGACTGGATCGCCGCGCAGAACGCCATGACCGAGCAGGTCCTCTCCGGGTTGGCGGCGCGCGGCGAGATCCGCGCTCGCCTGGCCGAGCTGTGGGACTTCCCGCGCGCTGGCGCGCCGATCCACCGCGGCGATCGCTGGTTCCAGCTGCGCAACACCGGCCTCCAGGATCAGGACGTCCTGTGGGTCGCCGAGGCGCCGGACGCCGAGGGCCGCGTGCTGCTCGACCCGAACGTGCTCTCGACGGACGGCACGCGGGCGCTGTCCGCGCTGGCCATCAGCGACGACGGGGAGCGCATCGCCTGCGCCATCAGCGATGCGGGCTCCGACTGGCGCACCTGGTCGGTCCGCGAGGTCGGCGCCGGCGAGGATCTCGCCGACCGCGTGCCCTGGAGCAAGTTCGCGTCGGCGGCCTGGACGCGCGACGGCGCCGGGTTCTTCTACGGCCGCTACCCCGAGCCTCCGCCCGACGCCGCCTACGACGCGCCGAACCTCGGCATGGAGCTGCGCTATCACCGCCTCGGAACCGATGCGGCCGACGACCCGCTGGTGCTCGCCGAGCCCGAGCATCCCGACTGGGGCTTCGAGCCCACGGTCACCGACGATGGCCGCCTCCTGGTGATCAGCGTCTGGCGTGGGACCGATCCCGAGAACCGGCTCTGGGTCGCCGACCTGACCGGCGGCGTGGAGGGCATCGTCGTGCGCCGCCTGCTGGACACCCCGGATGCGCGCTACGAGCCGATCGGCGCGGTCGACGGCACGCTCTACCTGCTGACCGATCGCGCCGCGCCCAACGGCCGCGTGGTCTCCCTCGACGTGGCGACGCAGGCGACGCAGGCGCCGGAGCTGCGGGAGCTGGTGGCGGAGCGCGACGACGCGATCGAGCAGGTGCACCTGGTCGGCAACCGGCTGGCGGTGCTGACCCTCCACGATGCCCACCACCGCCTGGCCATCCACGAGCTGGACGGCACCGTCGTCACCGAGGTCGCGCTGCCGGCGATCGGCACGGTCGGGGAGATGACCGGGCGCCGCGAGGACGACGAGCTGTTCGTCACCTTCCTGACCTTCGCGGCGCCGGCATCGGTCCTGGCGGTGCGGATGGCCGACGGGACGGTGCGAACGGTCGCGCGCCCGTCGCTCGCCTGGGACCCGGACGCGTACGTGACGGAGCAGGCGTTCGTGACGTCGGACGACGGGACCAGGGTCCCGCTGTTCCTCACCCACCGCCGGGACGTGGCGCCCGACGGCGACGTTCCGAGCCTGCTGTACGGCTACGGCGGGTTTCAGGTGCCCATCGGGCCGATGTTCAAGCCCGAGTGGCTGGCCTGGATGGAGCGCGGCGGCCTGCTGGCCGTCGCCTCGCTGCGCGGCGGCGCCGAGTACGGCAAGGCATGGCACGACGCCGGTCGCTTGGCGAACAAGCAGAACGCCTTCGACGACTTCGCGGCCTGCGCGCGCTGGCTGGCGGAATCCGGGTGGACGCGGCCGGCGCGGATCGGGATCCTGGGACGCTCGAACGGTGGGCTGCTGGTCGGCGCCTCGGTCACGCAACGACCCGAGCTGTTCGGCGCGGCGGTCGCCGAGGTCGGCGTGATGGACATGCTGCGCTTCCACCGCTTCACCATCGGCTGGGGCTGGACCAGCGACTACGGCTCGGCGGACGACCCGGAGCAGTTCGGCTGGCTCCGCGCCTACTCGCCGCTGCACAACGTCCGGCCCGGCGTCGCCTACCCGCCGACGCTGGTGACGACCGGCGATCACGACGATCGCGTCGTCCCGGGCCACTCGTTCAAGTTCGCGGCCGCGCTCCAGGCGGCCCAGGGCGGGGAGGGGCCGGTGCTCATCCGCATCGACACCGATGCCGGCCACGGCGTCGGCAAGCCGGTCAGCAAGCTGATCGACGAGCGTGCCGACGTGCTGGCCTTCCTGGAGCTGGCGCTGCGGGCTTGACGGCCCTCTTCCGCACGCCCCCATCCGGCTGCGAGTCAGCCGCTGGCGGGCCGAAGGCACCGGCGGGAGGGCGGCGGGGGCCAGTCACCGGCTCCGCTGCACCCTCACGGGGTCGATCCAGCAGCTGAGCGGTCCACTCGCACCCAGACGGGTGCCGCCTGCCGTCAGCCGACGGCCGGGACCTCGATCCAGAAGGTCGACCCGACGCCCTCCTCGGAGCTCATGCCGACCGACCCGCCGTGCGCCTCCGCGATGTGCCGCACGATCGACAGCCCCAGTCCCGCGCTGCCGCCCGGCACCCCCGCGTCGCGCTCCGGCGTGCGCGACCGATCCACCTTGTAGAAGCGCTCGAAGACGCGCGGCTGGTGCTGCTCGGGGATGCCGACGCCGTCATCGGCGACGGCCAGGCGGACGTGGCCGTCCGTCCGCTGCCACGACAGCCGGACCTCGCCACCGGGCCGGCTGAACTTGACCGCGTTGTGGGCCAGGTTCAGCAGCGCCTGCCCCAACCGCTGGCGGTCCACGCGAACGGCAGCATGGCCGTCGGGCGGTGGCAGCACCCGCACCGCCACCTCGCGCCGCTGCGCCACGGGGGCGATGCGCTCCGCGCAGGCGGCCAGCAGGTCGGACGGATCGGCGGGCTCGAGCACCAGGTTCGTCTCGCCGGACTCGATCCGCGTCAGCTCCAGCAGCTCGTCCACCAGCTGCACGAGGTGATCGGTCTCCCGCTCGATCTGGGCCGCGAACTCCGCGGCCAGCGCCGGATCCTCGCCCGCACCGGAGGCGAGGGTCTCGGCGAGGAGCTTGATGGACGTCAGCGGGGTGCGGAGCTCGTGGCCGGTGTTGGCCACGAAGTCGCGGCGGACGCGCTCCATGCGTCGCAGCGCGGTGATGTCGTGGAGCGAGAGGACGACGCCCCCGCCCTCGATGGGCAGCGCGTCGACGGCGAAGGTCCGCGCGCCGAGGTGGCCCAGGTCCGCCTCGCCGCTCGTCGGATCCCCGCTCGCGGCGGCGCGACGGGCCAGCGCGTCGACCGATGCCGAGCCGAGCGCGGCGATCAGGCTCATCCCGGTCAGCGCCTCCACGGGGCGCTCGGCGAGGGCGGCGACCTCGTCGCCGGCGCGGACGACGCGGAGGCTGGCGTCGAGCAGCAGCACGGCGTCGCCGCCACGCCGCGCCAGCAGCGCCTCGAAGGCCGCGGCCGCGTCGGGCGTGGTCACGGTTCGGGCGGCGCGAAGGCGTAGCCCACGCCGCGCACGGTGCGGAACCAGTTGTGGCCGCCGTGGCCGCGCAGCTTGGTGCGCAGCCAGCTGAGGTGGACGTCGACGGTGCGGGAGTCGCCCTCGTAGTCGTAGCCCCAGATGCCGGACAGCAGCTGGTCGCGCGTGAAGATGCGGCCCGGTGCCGCCGCCAGGTGCGCGAGGAGGTCGAACTCCTTGGTGGTGAGGCGCAGCGGCTCGCCGGCCAACGTCACTTCGCGCCGCGCGGGGTCGATGCGCAGCCCGTCGAACACGAGCACGCCGTCTCTCGGCGCACGCTCGCTGGCCTCCGCGGCACGCCGCCCCCGACGCAGCACGGCCTCGATGCGCGCCAGCAGCTCCGGCCGGCTGAACGGCTTCGTCACGTAGTCGTCGGCGCCGACCTTGAGGCCGACCACGCGGTCGAGCTCCTCGGTCTTGGCCGACACGATGATCACCGGCGTGTCGATGCCCTCCTGGCGCATGACGCGCAGCACCTCGACGCCGCTCATGCCGGGCAGCATCACGTCCAGCAGGACGAGGTCGGGGCGGCGCCGGCGAACCGCCTCGAGCGCCTCCGGCCCGTTCGTGGCGACGCCGACCTCGTACCCCTCGCGGGCGAGGTTGAAGCGCAGGGCCTGGCGCAGGGTGGCGTCGTCCTCGACGACGAGCAGGCGGCGGCGCATCGGCTCAGCCCCTCAGGGGTTGAGGTCCTCGACCTGGCCGGTGGCCAGGTAGACAACGTCCTCCCCGATGTTCGTCACGCGGTCCCCGAGCCGCTCCAGGTGATGCGCGGCGAAGAGCATGTGAATCGCCTGCCGCGCCCGCTCCGGGTGCGATTCCATCAGGTCCACGGCATCCTCGTACACGCTGTTGTACAGGTGGTCGAGCTCGTCGTCGCGCTGGCAGACCGCTCGAGCGTCCTGCTCGCTGACGTCGACCAGCGCGCGCATCGCGGCGCGCAGCTGGGCGCGGCAGATCTGCTCCATGCGCGGGATCTGCTTCAGGATCGGCGCCTCCGGCTCGGCCGCCAGCTGCTGCGCCAGCTTCGCGATGTTGACCGCGTAGTCGCCCATGCGCTCCAGCTCGGCCGAGGCGTGGTACAGCGCCAGCAGCTCTCGCACGTCGCGCGCGACGGGCGCCTGGGTGGCGATGAGCGTGGTGATCTCGGTGTTGATGTCGCGCTGCAGGTCGTTGACGCGCGCGTCGTCCCAGCGGACGCGGTCGGCGAGCTCGCTGTCGCGCTCCACCAGGGCGCGTCCCGCCCGGGCGACCGCGTCCTCCACCAGCGCACCGAGGCGCAGGACGTCGTCCTTCACGCGATCCAGCGCACGGTCGAAGGTCGCGCGTGGCCCGAGGCGCTCCTGCTCCGCCGCATCGGTTCGCTCGCTCTCCATCTTCGCGGCCTCCTAGCCGAACCGTCCGGTGATGTAGTCCTCGGTCAGCTGGTTCGCCGGCCGGGTGAACAGCTGCTCGGTCGGCGCCATCTCGACCAGGTAGCCGGCCCGGTCGTCGCCCATGCTCAGGAACGCGGTCTCGTCGCTGGCGCGCGCCGCCTGCTGCATGTTGTGCGTGACGATCACGATGGTGTAGTTCTCCTTCAGCTCGCGCATCAGCTCCTCGATCCGCAGCGTGGCGATCGGGTCGAGGGCGCTGGCCGGCTCGTCCATCAGGATCACGTCGGGCTCGACCGCGATCGCGCGGGCGATGCACAGCCGCTGCTGCTGTCCGCCGGAGAGGGCCAGCGCGTTCTGCCGCAGCTTGTCCTTCACGTCGTCCCACAGGGCCGCGCGGCGCAGCGACGCCTCCACCACGCCGTCCAGGTCGCCGCGGAAGCCGTTGAGGCGCGGGCCGAAGGCCACGTTGTCGTAGATGCTCTTGGGGAACGGGTTCGGCTTCTGGAACACCATGCCGATGCGCCGCCGAACCTCCACCGCGTCCACCTCAGGCGCGTAGATGTCCTCGCCGTCATAGAGGACCGTGCCCTCCACCCGAGCGCCGGGGACCAGGTCGTTCATCCGGTTCAGGCTGCGCAGCACCGTCGACTTGCCGCAGCCGCTGGGGCCGATGAGCGCCGTGATCCGGTTGCGCCGCACGGTCAGCGAGAGGTCGCGCACGGCCCGGAAGCCGGCGTAGTGGACCGACATGTCGCGCAGCTCGAAGACGGCGTCCGTGGCGGGGACCGATGCGGGTATCGGCGCGTCCTGCCGGCTCGTGCCCTGGTGGATGGGTCGGATCTGGATCGTCAACTCGGTCTCCGTGCGCTCGCCCGCCTGAAGTGTCATCGACCGTATCGGTTCCGTCCACCGATCCAGCGCGCGAGCAGCGTCAGGACGAGGACGAGGACCATCAGCTCCAGTGCGCCGGCCCACGCTCGGGCCTGCGCCGCCGGGAAGGGGAGCCGCGCCCCCTCGAAGATCAGGAGCGGCAGTGCCGTCTGCGGCTCGCCGGTCAGCGCCGTGACCAGGTACGGCGTGCCGAAGGCGGTGAGGATGAGCGGGGCCGTCTCGCCGGCGCCTCGGGCCACGGCCAGCATGACGCCGGTCACCAGGCCGGACGCGGCCGCGGGGATGACGACGAAGAGCGTCGTCTGCCAGCGCCGCGCGCCCATGGCCGTGCTGGCGCTGCGCAGGTCGGCCGGCACCAGCCGAAGGATCTCCTCCGCGCTGCGGACGACGATCGGCAGCATCAGGATCGACAGCGCCACGCCACCCGGCAGGGTGCCGAACCCGAGACCCGCCTCCCGCACCAGGGCGGCGTACACGAAGAGGCCGACGAAGATCGACGGGACGCCGGTCATCACGTCGGTGAAGAAGCGAACCGGCCGCGTCAGCCGGTGCTCGGGGTACTCCGTGAGGAACACCGCCGCGGCGATCCCCAGCGGCACGGCGATGAGGATGGCGATCCCGAGCATCATGGTCGTGCCCACCAGGCCGTGGAGGAACCCGCCGCCGACCTCCCGGAACGAGAGCGGCTGGGTGGAGGTGAGGAACTCCCAGCTCATGGCGCCGATGCCGCTCGCGACCACCACGAGCAGGATCGAGGCGAGCGGCACGACCGCCAGCAGGACCGCGAGGAGGAGCACGCCGCGCATGGCCAGGTCGAACCGTTCCCGCCGGCGCGAGTGCGCGCTCCGGCGCGCCAGCGACGAGCTCGTCACAGCGCGCGGTCTCCGCCGGGGCGGCCGATGCGCCACACGATGGCCCGAGCCGCCACGTTGATCAGGATGGTGAGCGCGAAGAGGGCCACGCCCAGCGCGATCAGGCCGCGGATGCCCTCGGGGCTGGCCTCGCCGAAGCCGCTGGCGATCTGCCCGGCGATCGTCTGGCCGGGCTGGAACAGGTTGATGGTGATCTGCGCCGAGCCGCCGATGACCAGCAGCACGGCGATGGTCTCGCCCAGGGCGCGTCCCAGGCCGAGCATGGTGGCGCCGATGATCCCGGCGCGCGCCCGGGGCAGCACCACGTGCCGCATCACCTCCCAGCGCGTGGCGCCCAGCCCGAAGGCCGCGTTCCGCTCGTCCACCGGCGTGGTGGCGAAGACCTCGCGCACGATGGCCGTGACGATGGGGAGGACCATCAGGGCCAGCACCACGCCGGCGGCGAAGATGCTGCGCACGATGGGCGGACCGGCGAACAGGGGGATCACCGTTCCGACGGTCGAGGCCAGCGCCTCCATGGCCGGGAAGACGACGACCGGGACGAAGAAGAGGACGCCCCACAGGCCGATGACGACGCTGGGGATCATGGCCAGCAGGTCCACCGTCGCGGTCAGCGGCCCGCGCAGCCGGCGCGGCGCGACCTCGACCAGGTAGAGCGCGATGCCCACGGCCAGCGGCACCGCGATCAGCGTCGCGATGACGCTGGTGACCACGGTTCCGAACAGGAACGCGAGCGCGCCGTAGTCGCCGGTCACCTCGGACCGCGACGAGCCGGGGCGCCAGTCGGTGCTGGTGAAGAAGCCCAGGCCCTCCTTCGCGAACACTGGCCACGACTCCAGCGTCGTGGACACGATCATCCAGGCCAGGATCACGAGGACGAGCGCCCCGGCGGCCGTCACCAGCCACCGGAACGCTCGGTCACCCAGTCGTCCGCGGGCGAACCCGCCGCTCGAGCCCATCATCGGTCCTGCGACGGCGTCATCCCTCCTCGTTGATCCGCTCGATCTGGTCGAGGACGCGCGCCTGGAGCTCATCCGGCAGCGGGGCGTAGTTGAGCTCGCTGGCCGTTCCATCGCCCTCGGTGATCGCCCAGGTCAGGAAGCCCTTGAGCGCATCGGCCTTGGCCGGCTCCATGCCGCAGCTGGAGGCCAGGATCCAGGTCGCACCGGCGATGGGGTAGCCCTCGCCACCGACCCCGAGGATGTCGAACCGGAAGTCGTCCGGAACGTCCACGCTGGTGGCCGCCTCGCTGACCGAGCCGGTGGAGGGCACGACCGGGTTGCCATCCGCGTTGACCACGGCCGCGACGGCCAGGCCGGCCTCGTTGGCGAACTCGTAACTGACGTAGCCGATGCCGCCGGGCTGCTGGGCGATCGCGGCGGCCACGCCGTCGTTCTGGTCACCGCCGATCCCGGTCGGCCAGTCCACCTCCGAGCCGGCGCCGACCTGCTCGGCCCAGTCGGGGCTGACGTCGGCCAGGTACTTCGTGAAGATCGAGGTCGTGCCGGAGCCGTCGGATCGGTGCACCCAGGTCAGCGCCTGGTCGGGCAGCTCGACGCCGGGATTCAGGTCGGCGATGGCCGGGTCGTTGACGTTGGTGATGTCACCGAGCGCGATCTTCGCGATCGTCTCGCCGTCCAGGGTGAGCTGGTCGACGCCGGCGATGTTGTAGGCGATGGCCACGCCGCCGAAGACGGTCGGGATGTGGAGGACGTCGGCGCAGCCGCTGGCGTCGAGCGCCGCCGCGATCTCGTCGTCCTTCATGAAGGCGTCCGAGCCGGCGAAGTCGACCTGGCCGGCAATGAACTGCTCGCGGCCGCCGGACGAGCCGATGCCCTGGTAGTTGATGCTGACGCCGGGCTCGACGTCGCGGTACTGGCCGATCCACTCCAGGTAGATCGGCTCGGGGAAGCTGGCGCCCGCTCCCACCAGGTCGGCGGAGAGCCCGGTCCCGCCGCTCGGCTCGACGGAGCGGTCGGTTCCGGTGGCGCCGCCGCAGGCGGCGAGGAGGAGGGTCAGTCCCAGGCCGGCCGCGACCATCGGTCGCCGGTGGTCTCGATTCACGGTCGATTCGGTCCTCTGCAATGACGGCACGGACGAATCGTCCCGGTGGCGCCTCAACGTGGCGCTAGGGCAACGTCAACGTTCGGTTAAGCGCGACCGTCGCGGCGACCCGCGCTCGAGTGCACCGGCCACAGACGGCGTGGAGGGGCGCTGACGGGTGGCCCTCGGCTGCTTCCCAGCGCGTCTCGGTTCGCATGCCGGGTGGTCACTGCGGTGTCCGCGTCTTCACCGGGCGGGTGCGTTGCGTGGCATTCGGGCATTGAAATGGTCGCGGGCCAACGTGAGGTGCGTCGTGGCGCGTGCGTGGTGCTGACGCGTGGCCACTCGGGTGCCCAAACCGCGCGTGGGCGGCTCGCCGCGTGACGGAACGGGCACTCGAGTGCGCAGCCGGGGACCGGCTGGCCCTGCCCGCTAGCCGAAGAGCGGCTTCACCACCACGTAGGCCAGGGCGGCCGCCAGGCCGGAGGCGGGGAGGGTCAGGATCCAGGCCACCACGATGGAGCGGGCCACCCCCCAGCGCACGGTCTTGAGCCGGTCGGACGAGCCGACGCCCATGATCGCGGAGCTGATCACGTGCGTCGTGCTCACCGGCATCCCGAAGTGCGAGGCGCCGAAGATGACCGTGGCGGCCGTCGTCTCGGCGGCGAAGCCGTGGACCGGGTCGAGCTTCACGACCTTGGTGCCCATGGTCTTGATGATCCGCCAGCCGCCCGCCGCGGTGCCCAGCGAGATGGCCGAGGCGGCGACCAGGATCACCCACAGCGGCACGTCGAAGGTCGGGATGACCCCGGCGGTCACGAGGGCGAGGGTCATGATGCCCATCGTCTTCTGCGCGTCGTTGCTGCCGTGGCTGAAGGCCATGTACGCCGCCGACAGGACCTGGAGCCGCCGGAAGACCCCGTTCAGCCGGGCCGGATGCGCGCGCCGGAAGACGTTGAACATCAGCGCCATCAGCAGCAGGCCGCCGGCGAAGCCGACGATGGGCGACCCGACCAGCGGCACGAGCACCTTGTTGACGATGCCGTCCATCTGCCACGCGCCGAAGCCGGCGCTGATCAGCGCGGCGCCGAGCAGACCGCCGATCAGGGCGTGGCTGGACGACGAGGGGATCCCGAGCCGCCAGGTGAGCAGGTTCCAGGCGATCGCCCCGATCAGCGCCGCGGCGATGACGGCCTGCGACTCGACGCGCGTGTCGACCAGGCCGGCGCCGACCGTGTGCGCCACCGCCGTGCCGGTCAGCGCGCCGGCGAAGTTCGCCACCGCGCTCATGGCGATCGCCCAGCCCGGGGCGAGGGCGCGGGTCGAGACGCTGGTGGCGATCGCGTTCGCCGTGTCGTGGAAGCCGTTGATGTAGTCGAACGCGACCGACAGCGCGAGGACGACCAGGAGGCTGATGGTGATGGCGTCAAGCATGCTTGACGACGATGCTCTCGATCACGTTGGCGACGTCCTCGCAGGCGTCGATGGTGTCCTCGAGGAGGCCGTACACGTCCTTCCACTTGATGACGTTGACCGGGTCGGCGCCATTGGTGAAGAGGTCGGCAATCGCCTGGCGCACGATGCGGTCGCCCTCGTTCTCCAGGCGGTGGATCTCGATCCAGTGCGGCTCGACGCCCTTGAAGCCCTTGAGCTTCTCGAGCGCGCGGACGATCTCCTCGCACTGCAGCACGATGATGCCCGCCTGCTCGGTGGCGGTCGGCGTCGGCGCGTCGATCTTGTACAGGATGCAGGTGTCGGCGACCTCCTCGACGAAGTCGATGACGTCGTCCAGGCGGCTGATGAGCTGGTGGATGTCCTCGCGGTCGAACGGCGTGACGAAGGTCTTCGCCAGGCGCTGACCGATGTCGTGGCTGATGCCGTCGCCGCGGCGCTCCGTGTCGCGCAGCTGGCTGGCGAGCCGCTCGCGCTGGTCGTAGGAGCGGAACAGCTCCTCGAGCATTCGGGCGCCGGCGAGGACGTTCTGCGCGTCCTCGACGAACAGGTCGAAGAACTTCTCCTCGCGCGGGATGAAGGGCAGGCGCATGGGTGGTTGAGGTCCCCGTGCATGGCTGTGGGAGGACGGTGGGCACCGCCACCGTCTAGCGTACTCCGGTGAACCGCTACCATCGCGCGCGATGCGACGTGTGCTCCTCTGGATGGCTCGCAACCGGATGCTGCGCGACCTGGTGCCGCGCCTCTGGTTCGCCCGGCGAGCCGTCCGCCGCTTCATGCCGGGCGAGTCGATGGATGACGCGCTGGCGGCGGCGGAGCGCTACCGCGGCGACGGGATCGGCGCGATCTTCACCCATCTCGGCGAGAACCTGACCGACCTGTCGGAGGCCGATGCGGTCGCCGCCCACTACCGCGACCTGCTCGATCGCATCGTGGCGCGGGGCATCGACGGGGAGATCAGCGTCAAGCTCACCCAGCTCGGCCTGGACCTCGACCCGGAGGTGTGCGCTCGGCATCTGGGCGTCCTGGCGGCCCGGGCACGTGAGATCGGCGCCGGCACGGTGTGGATCGACATGGAGGGGTCGGCCTACACCGAGACGACGGTGGCCCTGTACGAGCAGCTCGAGCCGGAGCACCCGAACCTCGGGATCTGCCTCCAGGCCTACCTGAAGCGGACGGCGGCGGACATCACGCGCCTCGCACCACTGCACCCCTCCATCCGGATGGTGAAGGGCGCGTACGACGAGCCGGCGCGGATCGCGTATCGGTCCCGCTCGGAGGTGGACGCCAGCTTCGTGTCGCAGTCGGTCGTCATCCTGCGTGACGGGGCCGAGCGCCTGGGCCTCGGGACCCACGACGTGCGGCTGATCGAGCAGATCGCCACCTCGGCCGACGTGGCGGGCATCTCGCGCGACGCCTACGAGGTGCAGATGCTGTACGGCATCCGGACCGATCAGCTCCGCCGCCTGTCGCGCGCCGGCTACCGGGCCCGGGTGCTGATCGCGTACGGCGAGTTCTGGTATCCGTGGTACGTGCGCCGGCTGGCGGAGCGCCCGGCGAACGTGCTCTTCGTCCTGCGCCAGCTGCTCCCCTGGTGACCTGCTCCTAGCCGATCCCGGCCAGGCGGGCCAGGGCCGCGCCCGCAGCCGCGACCACGATCACGACCAGCACCGGCGCCCGGAGCGCCAGCGCGATGACCGCGGCGCCGATGCCGATGAGCCGTGCGTCCGCGACCAGCGCCTGGCCCTGCCCGAAGGTCGCGGTGGCCACCAGCGCGGCGAGCAGCGCCGGTGCGAGGAGCGACACGACCGCGTCGACCTTGCGCGGCAGGGGCCGTCCGCCCAGCAGCACCGGGCCGGCGGCCTTGATGGCGATCGTGCCGGCCCCGACCACCAGCACGGTGAGCCACGCGTCGTTCATCGGCGCACCAGGCCGATGAGGGCGCCTGCGGCGGCGGCCACGATCGGCACGCCGGGCGGCGTGAACGGCACCAGGATCAGCGCGATCCCGCCACCCAGCAGCGCCGCCGTGATCGCGCTGCGTGACCGCAGCTGACCGGCGAGCAACGCGAGGAACAGCGCCGGGAAGGCGGCGTCCAGGCCCAGCGCCGCCGGGTCGCCCAGCGAGTCACCCCCGAGAACGCCAATGATGGTCCCGCCCACCCAGGCCAGCCAGATCATCACGCCCGCTCCGACCAGGCGGTCCGCATCGAAGTGGCCGCCGCCCAGCGACGCGATGGCCCACGACTCGTCGACGACCAGCTGGGCCCGCAGGAAGCGACCGGGGAGGCTGCCGCGCAGCGCCCGCGCGATGCTGATCCCAATCGGCAGGTAGCGCGCGTTGAGCAGCAGTGCGGCGGCCATGGCGGCGATCGGCTGCCCGCCCGTGGCCAGGACCGAGGCGGCGGCGAACTGCGCGGAGCCGGCGAAGGTCGTGGCGCTCATGACGATGGCCGCCACGCCGCCCAGGCCGTGACCCGACGTCGCGAGGACGCCGAACGAGACGCCGAAGAGGCCGACGGCGACGGCCAGCGGCAGCGCGTCGCGCGCGCCGTGGCGGACACCGGGACGCCCGGATCGGTCGGTCATGCCCTGGGCAGGCTGAACCAGGAAGTGGTCGTGTCGCGCTCCGCCTCCAGGTCGGTGCGACCCAGGCGCGCGATCGTCGGATCGTCGTCCACCACCAGGATCGGTCGCGCCACGCTGCCGCTGCTCACGGCGAGCATCCTAGGCGCCGACGAATGACCTTGGCATCGCGGGGTCGTCCGACCGGCGACTTCGCGTCGCCGAGGAACGGCGCTGCCCGCACGACCACGATGCGCGCGAGGGCGGCCGTCCAGCCCGTCGCGTCCCCGGCGTGCCGTTCGGCCCTGCCGATGCGCACGAGCCCCGCGGTACAAGCGGCGCATGACATCGACGATCCTCGACACCACCGGGATTCGCGCTGACCACCTGGTCGGGCGAGCTCGCATCCTCACCACCGGCGCGGCGCGCCTGTTCGCCGTCAGCACCGATGCGCCCGCGTCCGATCTCGACGCGGAGCTCAGCCGCCTCATGCCCATGCTCGAGGCAGCCCAGGCGGACGCCGGTCTGCGGGGTGCGGGCCCGGTCGTCGTTCGCTACCTGCCCGGCGTTCCGGCGTGGCGCATGGACGTGGGCGTGCCGGTCACCGGTTGGGCGTGGGTCCGGCCGGCTGGCCAGGCCGCGCTGGTGGACCTGGCACCCATTCGCTGCGCCGCGCTGCTCCATTGGGGCGGCCTCGAGCACATCGGCGAGTCCTACGAGGCGCTGAACGGCGCCATCTCGGAGGCCGGTCTGTCGGCGACAGGCGAGGGACGCGAGTGGTACCTGCGCTTCGCCGGCGATGCGTCCGTGGAGAACGTCGTCCTGCTCCAGCTGGGCGTCACCGACTCGTCCTGAGGCCCGGATGGTCGCGACCGATGGCACGGCGAGCCGCCGCACGTCCCGGTGCAGCGGCGGTCGGGCGGCACCCCCGCGTGAGCCGATCGGCCCTGCCGCGACCCGCGGCGTCACCGGTACAAGGACGACATGACGACGACCGAGATGGCGGCCAGACCAGCCTCCCGCTGGGTCGAGGCCGAGCGGGCCACGCTGCGCGAGATCCTGATGGGTGCGCAGGACAACCTCACCAACGTCCTCGCCGTGGTGCTGGGCGTCTCCATCGGCGCCGGACGCGCCGAGCTGGTGGGGCTGGCCGGCCTCTCGGCCGCGGTCGCGGAGGCCATCTCGATGGGCGGCGTCCTCTACACCGCCACCCGCGCCGAGGCGGACCTCGAGCCCGGGCGCGTCTCGCGCCTCTCGCCGCTGGCGGCTGGCGTGGTGTGCGCCGTGGCGGCGCTGCTGGGTGGACTGGTGCCGCTGGCGCCGTTCCTCCTGCTGCCGATCGGTCTGGCGGTGGCCGCCTCGCTGACCACGTCGCTGTGCGCGCTGTTCGTCCTGGGCGCCTGGAGCGCGACCGTCACGCGACGCACGTGGTGGCGTGACGGCGTGCGGCTGGTGCTCATCGCCGGGGCCGCGGCGGTCGCCGCCGCCCTGATCGGGCACGCGCTGCGCGTCGACTGAGGCCGGCCCGTGCCGCCACGCCTGCCGTCCGGGGGAAGTCCGTCCCGGGACAATTGCCGGGCCAGCGGTGCCATTCGGCCCTAGGACATCGACCGTGAGGTGGCCAGCCTGCCGGTCATGACTCGTCTGCTCGTCGTCCACCCCAACCCGAGGGTCGTGTGGGATCGAGCCGCCGCCCTGGAGCTCGCGAACTACGAGGTCGAGACCTGCGCCGGCCCGGCACATGCTGACTGCCCGCTGATGGGGGACCAGCCGTGTCCGCTCCTCGACGGCGCCGATGCCCTCATCTACGACACCGCGCTCGGCAGCCCGCAGGAGATGCGCGTCCTCATCGCCCACCTGCGCGACACGTACGCGGACCTGCCGCTGATCGTCATCGGCGAGGGTGAGGTCGAGGTCGCGAATGCGGACGAAGAGCGGGTCTGGAGGGTTCCATCGGTCCAGACGGTGGCGCAGCTGACGGCCGTCATCGAAGAGGCGCTGACCGAGCAGGGGATGGCGGTCTAGTTCCCCTCCCACGGCAGGCGGGTGAGGCCGGAGCCGGACTGGACCACGGCGCCAGAAGGGTCCAGGAAGCGCCACTCCAGGTCTCCGGGCGTGAGATCGCGCTCGTGCATGACCAGCACCCATGCGCCGTCGACGACCTGGCCTCCCACGCCGTCCAGATCGGCGACCTCGACGCGGGCCGCCGGGGCGGCCGCCACGCCGAACACCCAGGTGTTCCATTCGTCTCGGGTGTCGCCGCCCGAACTCACCAGGTCGACGCCCTCCCTCGCACTCCCGACCGATGCCGTGGCGAGCACCTGGCGCACCCAGCCTCCGTTCTCGCGGCGGTACTCGACCACGCGGACACCGCCGCCGTCGCGGTGCGCGGCGACGGCGCGCTCGCTGGTGAGCCAGGCCAACGCCGCCTGCGAGACGTCGTCGACCGCCAGCACCTGGTCCAGCGATCGCCCCGTGCAGGCCGTCACGGCAAGGGCGACCACGCAGGCCAGCACGATGCGTCCGGGGCCGCGCAGGGCGGCGAGGGCCCGCGACCGTCCATCCTCGCGACGCGTGCTCGGAGAGGGCCGTGTGGGATTCGAACCCACGACACGAGGATTAAAAGTCCCCTGCTCTAACCGCTGAGCTAACGGCCCGTCGCCTGCGCCCATTACAGCACGCCTGCTGCTCACCGCCGCTGATGCATCCAGCCGAGCCTCGCGCCCGCGATGAACACCGCGACCTGGCCCAACGAGAAGCCGGCGATCAGCCAGCCGGCCGAGCTGATGCCGCTCCCGGCCGCTGCGGCGAGGTTGACGACGGCCAGCGCACCGGCGAGCAGCAGGAAGCCCAGGACCGCGACGACACCACCGGTGCCCGCCCGGGGAAGCGCCCCGATGGCCAACGCGAGCCCGGCGACGCCCATCAGGAGCAGCCAGACGAACGGCGACGGACCCATGGCGTCGACGTCGAGGTATCCGTGTTGGGACGACGCCCACCAACGGAGCGCCCCCAACCAGAGTGGGACCGAGACCAACAGCGCCCCGCCGGCCAGGCGCGACCCGATGTGCCGCCCATTGATCGCCCCCCGTTTCGCCGTCATATCCACGGATCCAGTGACGCGCTGGCATGCCCGGCTGTGGCACCGGCCACCGCAGTGGCTCGTTCTGCACGCGGCGGGACTGTCGGGTGCGCTTCGGGCACCGGAGTGCTCGCGTCGGCGCACGAGCCGCGCGCCGGTGGGCACGTCAAGCCGCGCGGCGCACCGTCGACTGACCAAACGCATCGCGGGCAGGTTGCCGGGTGAAGTCCGAAGCACCCGAGTGGCCGATGCGGCGAGCAAAGACCGCCGGAGCGCGCCGCGAGGTGCCGACTGACCGATGCATCGGGCACCACGGAGCGTGAGCCGCACGCCGCGGCGCTCTTCATGTTCGGGACTGACCGATGCAGCGGCCGAACCGCGCCACAACCACCCCTCCGGTGCGAACTGGCCGACCCGTGGGCCACCCGTGCATCGGTCGGGTCGAATGGCCCGCGTTTCCGGTTCCGTCGGACCCTAGGACGCGGACGGATCGGCTGCGGATGCTGGCAGGACGAAGGAGGAGCCGGATGCCTCCCGTTCACGTGGCCAGCCGCTCACATCGGTCGCGCACCTGGCGCCTGCCCCTGGGTGACGGCCGTGTCCCGTGCCCGACCGAAGGGGTCTGCGGCGTGGAGCGCTGCCTCATCTGCACCGACTTCGTCGGCTACGTCGACGGGGCCGTCATCTGTCATCACGCGCTGGGACGCGCCTTCCCCTCGACCGCCCGACGCCCCGAGGGTGCCGTCAGCTGAACCGCCAGGCGAGGCCGGCGGGCATCGGGTACTGAACGAATCGGCCACCGCCGCCCTACGATAGAGGTAGGGAGGGCCGGACCAGCATGCTCACGGGGCTCACCGCCCCGCTGCGCGTCGTCGTGCAGCGAAGCCTCGCCGATTGGCTCATCGTGGCCGCCACCTGGCTCGTCGTGCTGCTCGCGACGAGCCTCGTTGCGGTTGGCGTGCTGTACGGCGACGCCGTGGCGCTCACCGGCCTCCGGCGCATCCTGGCCGATGCGCCCCCCACCGAGACCTCGATCGTGGTGGAGCTGCGCTGGTCACCGGAGGACCTGGAGACCCTCCAGGAGGCAACCGATCGCCAGGTGGGACGCATCCTCGGCTGGACCGGCGGGGAGCTGGACACGATCGCGCACGGGGACTCCTTCGCCCTGCCGGACGCGCCATCGACGGAGCTGACCGATCTGGCCGAGCTCGCGTCGTACGAGAAGATCGATCGCCACGCCACCCTGCTCGAGGGCGCCTGGCCGGCGAGCGGCCACGAGCCGATGCAGACGGCCGTGTCGCGCGCCGTGGCCGATCAGCTGAGCCTCTCCACCGGCGACACGCTGACGATCAGCAACCAGCGAGCATCGGGCGGTCCGCTGGACATCGAGGTGAGCGGGATCTGGGAGCCCGACGATCGGGCCGACCCGTACTGGAACGCCGAGCCGCTGGAGCTCGACGGGATGACGACCAGCGCCTCGTTCGCGACCCACGGGCCGTTCGTGGTGGCGCCCGAGGACCTGTTCTCGCGGGGCGCCATCGGCAACGTGACGTTCGAGTTCCGCGCCCTGCCCGACTTCGACCGGCTGGCGGTGGACGACGTCGCCTGGATGCGCAGTGACACGGCCGCGCTGCCGCGGCGGCTCACCCAGGAGCTGGGCGACGACGCCTTCTTCCAGGTCGACACGAAGCTCGACGACATCCTCGGCGCGGCGAACCGCTCCCTGCTCGTCAGCCGATCCGGGGTGGTGGTGCTGACCATCCAGTTCGCGGTCCTGGCCGGCTACGCCCTGCTCCTGGTGGCCGGCCTGCTGTTCGACCAGCGACGGATGGAGACGGCGCTGCTGCGTTCCCGCGGCGCCGGCGGCGGCCAGGTGATCCTCTTCGCGTTCCTGGAGGCGCTGGTGCTGGTCGTTCCCGCCGTGCTGCTGGCCCCATGGCTCGGCATCGGCGTCCTCAACCTGCTGAACCTGGCCGGACCGCTGGCCGAGGCGGGCGTCCGGATCGCGCCGAGCGTCGACACCACGGTGCTGCTGGCGACCGGGCTCGCCGGCGTGGCAGCCATCCTCGGCCTCGTCGTCCCGTCGCTCGGCGCGGGCCGCGGCCTGGCCGAGGTGCGACAGACGGTGGCGCGGCAGGCCAACCGAACGCTCGCGCAGCGGCTGGGCCTGGATGTCGCCCTCGTCGTCCTGGCGGCCGTGGGCATCTGGCAGCTCCGGCAGTACGGCGCGCCGATCACCGAGAGCGTCCGTGGCTCGGTCGGGCTCGACCCGCTGCTGGTCGCCGCTCCGGCGCTCGGGCTCATCGCCGGCTCCATCGTGGCGCTGCGACTGGTCCCCCTGGCTGCGGAGCTCGCCGAGCGGCTGCTCCAGCGACGGGCCGGGCTGGTGGCGCCGCTGGGGGCGCGCCAGCTCGCGCGACGGCCGTTGCGCTACACCCGCTCGGCGCTCCTGCTGATGCTCGCCGCGGCACTCGGCACGTTCGCCGGCGCCTACGGCAGCACGTGGACACGCTCGCAGGCCGACCAGGCCGGGCACCGGGTCGGCATGGACGTCCGCCTGGTCGTCTCCGGCTTCCCCGACCTGCCCGACTGGGCGCTCGGATCGGCGTACCGTGCCGTCGACGGAGTCCGGGCGGCCGAGCCGGTCTCCCGCGAGCGCTTCGACTTCGATCCGACCGGTGGCGGCACGGTGCTCGGCATCGACGCCGCCGCGGCCGACGCGATCGCGTTCCGGCCCGATCTCGCGGACCAGCCGATCGGCGAGCTCATGGCCCGGCTCCCGGTGCCCCAGGCGACCGAGGGCGGGTTGGAGCTGCCCACCGACGCGGTGGCCGTGACGTTCGACGTGAACGCGACGCTGGCCACCGTCCAGCAGGACGAGTCGACGCCGACCTTCGCGCCGGGCTTCCTCGGCGTGCTGCCCGTCGCCCTGGTCCGCGACGCCGATGGCCTGGTGCAGCGCCTGACCGGACCGCGCCTCGGGGTCGGGCTCGGCGCACAGGTGGCGACCATCCCGCTCGCCACCGACGGCGGGACGCCGAGCGCGCCTCTCGCCCTCATCGGCGTCGGGGTGGAGGTGCAGCTTCCCGAGGACACCCTCGGCGCGGGCGCCGTCACGCTTGCATCGGTCGAGCTGTCCACCGCCGACGGCGGGCGGGAGACCCTGCCGATCGACTCGCCGGAGCCGATCTCCGCCAGCGAGGCGGAGCCGATCGGCGGCCTCGGCTTCGTGCCCTCGGCCGCGCTCGACGCGTCCGTGGGCGGCGCGCGCGTCGACCCCGACCTGCCGATCCCGGCACTCGCCTCCGCTCGCTACCTGGAGCTGACCGGTGCCTCGGTCGGCGACGTCGTGGACCTGGGTGGCCTCAACCAGCGTCGCGCGTACCAGATCGTCGGGTCGGTGCGGGCCTTCCCGACCCTGGGGACCGGCGACGCCTTCGTGGTCGTCGACCTGCCGACCCTCGCCGCCGTCGCGGCGGTCGGCGACGCGGCGCCGCTGGAGGCCGACGAGTGGTGGATGGCCACCGACCCGGGCGCCGGCCCGGCGGTCGCCGAGCGACTGCGCCAGGAGCCGTACTCCGCCGCATCGGTCATCGACGTCGACGACCTGACGCGCGACCTCACGACCGACCCCATCGCGCTCGGGCTGATCGGTGCGCTGGTGCTCGGATCGCTGTCGGCGGTCGCGTTCGCCGGCATCGGCTTCCTGGTCAGCGCGGTGACGTCGGCGCGCGAACGCCTCGGCGAGTTCGCGCTGCTCCAGGCGATCGGGCTGTCGCACCGGCAGCTGTCGGCCTGGCTGACCATCGAGAGCGCGTTCCTGGTGGCGATGGGCCTGCTGGTCGGCACGGGCCTGGGGCTGGTGCTGGCGTGGGTGGTGCTGCCCTTCGTGTCACTGACGCAGGACGCATCGGTCCCGGTGCCGCCGGTCGAGGTCGTCATCCCCTGGGCGGCCTACGCGCTGCTCTACCTGGTCGCCGCCGCGGCGCTCGGAGTCACGGTTCTCGCCATCAGCAGCCTCCTGGCGCGGGTGCGCGTGAGCGGCGTCCTCCGCTCGGGGGCCGAGTGATGGCGCCGTTCCGCCTGCTGGTCACGCGCCTGCGCCGCGACTGGTGGCCCGCGCTGCTGCTGTCGGTGCTGGTCGGGGTGACGGCGCTCGTCGCGGCGGTGGCGCCCAGGCTGTTCAACGAAACCGCCGATGCGGGCCTCCGCCACGAGGTCGCGTCGGCGAGGGCGGTGGAGCGCGGACTGCAGCTGGGACGGATCACCCGCATCGAGGGGGGCGGCGAGGGCCTGGCGCCGGTGGTGGCGGTGGAGTCGGAGGTCGAGCGCGCGCTGCCGGACTCCGTCCGATCGGTCATCGACCAGGAGGCGCTCGTCGCACGCAGCGCGGGCTGGGTCGTGCCGGACAGCACGCCCATCCGGCCGCGGTTCGTCACGTTCGAGTTCACGCACGGTCTCGACGACCTGGTGCGCCTGGTGGAGGGCCGCATGCCCGGCGGGAGCGTGCGCCAGGAGCGCATCCCGAACCCCACGGCGCTCGGCGCGGAGGAGATCGACGTCTCGGTCTTCGAGGTCGCGCTGTCCAGCACGACGGCGCGGGAGATGTACGCGTCGGTCGGCGACCGGTTGGACATGTTCCCCGACGCCGACGATCCGCTGGTCGGGCAGTTCGGCGGCGCCGCCGCAACGGTGTCGGCCGAGGTCGTCGGCATCTTCGAGGTCACCGATCCCGACGCCGACATCTGGGTCGGCGACTACGCACTGGAGCGGCCGCAGATGGTGCGCATCAGCCTCGAGACGGTCGAGGTCCACGGCACCGTCCTGGCCTCTCCGGACGCCTACGGCGCCATGCTCGACGCGACGCCCTTCCCCATGCGCTACGCCTTCCGCTACGGCATCGACGCCGATCGGTTCGATGCCGGCATGCTCGAGTCACTCGTCACCGACCTCCGGCGCCTCACGTCGACGATGCCCACCTTCGCCACCTCGGCGGATCCCCTGCGGACCACGCTCCAGACGGCGCTGCCGGACCTCCTCGCGAACTACCTGGCCGAGTTCCGCGCCTCGCAGGCCGTGCTGGTGACGGCGGCCATCGGGCCGGCGGCCGTCGCCCTCGTCGCCATCGCGGTGCTGGCGGTGCTGCTGGTGCGCCGCCGGCAGTCGGGGATCGGGCTGCTGCGCGGGAGGGGGGCCTCGGCCTGGCAGGTGATCGCCTCGCACGTCGCCGAGGGGCTGCTGCTGGCGGTCCCGCCCGCCGTGGTGGCGGCGTGGCTGGCGGTGCTGGGGGTCGAGGCCCGTCCCAGTCCGCTGACCGACGTCGGCGCCGCGGCGATCGCCGCGGCATCGGCGCTCCTGCTGGTCGGGGTGACCCTCCCGTGGGCGCTGCGACCCCTGAGCCGATTCGGCCGGGAGACTCCGCCCTCCGTCGCCGTCAGCCCCCGGCGCCTGGCGTTCGAGGCCCTCGCCGTGATCCTGGCCATCGTCGGCGTGGTGCTCCTGCGCCAGCGGGGCCTCACGGGTGGCGGTGCGACGGGGGAGCTGCCGACCGTCGACCCGTTCCTGGCGGCGGTGCCGGCCCTGGTCGGCCTGGCCGTCGGCCTCGTCACCGTCAGGATCTACCCGTATCCGATCCGGCTGCTCGAGGTGCTGGCCAGCGGCGCCCGTGGCCTCACGCCCGCGCTGGGCCTGCGCCGCGCGCAGCGTCAGCTGGGGAGCGGCCAGCTCCCCCTGATCGTGCTGCTGCTGACGATCGCCATCGGCGTCTTCTCCTCGACCATGCTGGCCACCATCTCGCAGGGCCAGGTCGACGCCGCGTGGCAGTCGGTCGGCGCGGACTATGCCATCGTCGCTCCCTCCGGCCTCTCCGAGGTGCCCGAGCTGGGCTCCCTCGACGGCGTGCAGGCGGTCGCCCCGCTGAGCGAGTTCGACGGCACGGTCGGCATCGCGGGTGGGGCGCCGGTGCACGTGGTGGCCGTCGACCCCGCGGCCTACCGCGACCTCCTGGCCACCACGCCATTCGACGTCCGGCTGCCGTCCGCGTTCTTCGAGGCGCCCGGCGACCCCACGCCCGGGACGGCCGACGCGCCGGTGCCGGCCATCATCTCCCGCGCGCTCGTCCGTTCCAGCACCGCCCCCCTGCGGCAGGGAGCCTCCTTCCAGATCACCTGGCGCGCTCGCTTCCCGACCTTCGAGGTGTCCGCGGTCGTCGACCGCTGGCCGGGCGTCGAGGAGGGCTCGTCCTTCGCCATCGTCCCGCGTGACATCACCATGGCCGCGCTTCGCGGCCGTCCGCTGGATCCCACCAGCGTGCTCGTGGCCGGACCGGACGGCCTCGGGCCGGACCTCCGCGCCGCGCTCGAATCCGACGGGGTCGAGGCGCGGGTCGTCGCGCGAGACGAGCTGGTGGGCACGCTGCGCCAGCGTCCGCTGGTGGAGGCGGTGCAGGCCGGCTTCGCGATCGCCGTCGGCCTTGCCGTGGCCTACGCCGCGCTGGCGGTCATCATCTCCCTCGTCCTGGCGGCCGGTGCGCGGGCCCGGGAGACGGCTCAGCTCCGCACGCTGGGCCTCTCCAGGTCGCAGGTTGTCGGCCTCGCGATCCTGGAACACGGTCCACCGGTCCTCGTCGCTGCGCTGGCCGGCATCGGCCTGGGCGTCGCCGTCGGCTGGCTGCTGCTGCCCGGCCTGGCGCTCGGCGCCTTCACCGGAGGGGCCGTGGACCCCGTCCTGACCGTGGACCTCAGCCAGCTGCTCCTGGTGGTCGGGGCCCTTGCCGCGATCGTCGCGCTGGGAATCGTCGCCGCGGCGTGGGTCCAGCGGCGCGCCGACCCGGTCCTGGTGGCGCGCGAGGGCGTCGAATGAGCGGCAAGATACGGAGGATGTCCGACCCGATGCCCGATCGCCACGGTGAGATCCTGGACCTTCCGACCGAGGCGCCCGCACCGTCTCGCGCGGCGCTGGCACCGACCGGCCCGATCGAGCGGCATGGGCCCGAGCGAGCGGCAGCGCGGCGGCGCTACGGCGAAGGCGCGCTGATCGTGTGCGACAACCTGGTGAAGATCTACAAGGTCGCCGACCTCGAGGTGGTGGCCCTCCAGGGCCTGGATCTGCTGGTGGATCCGGGCGAGATGATCGCCATCGTCGGCGCATCGGGCTCCGGCAAGTCCACCCTGCTGTCGATCCTCGGCGGCCTGGACGTCCCCTCCGCCGGCCGCGCCACGGTGGCCGGGCACGACCTGACCCAGATGGGGCGCCGGGAGCGGACGCAGTACCGGCGCCGCACCATCGGCTTTGTGTGGCAGCAGACCGCGAAGAACCTGCTGCCCTACCTGTCGGCCCTCGAGAACGTCGAGCTGCCGATGCTCCTCGACGGCACGGACAACCGGGAGCGTGCCCTGGAGCTGCTGCAGCTGGTCGGGATGCGCGAGCGCGCGGATCACCGGCCCGAGCGGCTCTCCGGCGGTGAGCAGCAGCGCGTGGCGATCGCCGTGGCCCTCGCCAACGAGCCGCACGTGCTCCTGGCCGACGAGCCGACCGGCGAGCTCGACACCGGCACCAGCGCCGAGATCTTCGACCTCCTGCGCCACGTGAATCAGGAACTTGGCATGACGGTGGTGGTGGTGACCCACGATCCGCTGGTCTCGGAACAGGTCCAGCGCACCGTCGCCATCCGCGACGGCCGGACCTCGTCGGAGACCCTCCGCCGCTCCTCCCTGACCGATGCGGGGGAGCACGAGCTGATCGCCGAGGAGTTCGCCGTCCTCGACCGGGCGGGCCGGCTCCAGCTGCCGAAGGCGCACGTCGAGGCGCTCGGGCTGCACGGCCGCGTGCGCGTCCACCTGGAGGACGACCACATCGAGATCTGGCCCTACGGGTCCTCGACCACGCCGGAGGAAGACCGATGACCGCCGATGACCGATGGGCACCGGACCACGGCGGGCCGATGGTCGTCGCCGATGCCCTGGCCCGCGACTACCCCTCGGGTGACTCGACCATCCACGCGCTGCGCGGGGTCGACCTGGCCGTCGGACGCGGGGAGCTGATGGCCGTGAAGGGCCGATCCGGCTCCGGCAAGACGACGCTCCTCAACCTGCTCGGTGGACTGGACAAGCCGACCTCGGGCCGCGTCCTGGTCGACGGTCTCGAGGTCTCGTCCATGAACGAGTCTCGCCTCGTCGAGTTCCGCCGCCACACCGTCGCCTTCATCTTCCAGTCGTTCGGCCTCGTGCCCATCCTCTCGGCCGCCGAGAACGTCGAGGTCCCGCTGCGCCTGGTCCGCGCCGATCCTTCCGCCCGCGACGACCGGGTCATGGAGCTGCTCGATCTCGTCGGCCTGGCCGAGCGCGCGAACCATCGGCCGCAGGAGCTGTCCGGCGGTGAGCAGCAGCGCGTGGCGATCGCGCGGGCCCTCGCGAACCGGCCGAAGCTGCTCCTGGCCGACGAGCCGACCGGCCAGCTCGACTCGACCACGGGCCACGCCATCATGGCCACGCTGCGTTCCGTGGTCCGGGCCGAGGGCGTCACCGCGGTCGTCGCCACCCACGATCCCGCCCTGCTGGACCTCGCCGACCGCGTGGTGGAGATCCAGGACGGTCGGATCCGGGAAGTGGAGCGGGTGCCCGGCGCTTCCTGAGGCGCTCGCGTGCGGTTTGCGCCGGGGCGCACGTATCTGAGAAGCGGACGCGCGGGTGTGCGCCGGAGCGCACATCACGTGGGCGAGGGTCCGGCAGCTGGCCCCAGGTTTGCGGCCGCGCGCACATCGGCTCCCACAACCCCCGGCTGCTTCCCAGTTACGTGCGCTGGGGCGCACAGGCGGTGGTTACCTGACCTCTTCCAGCCAGCCCTCCCGGAATGCGCGCGCGGCCAGCTCGGCTCGGGACGCCGCCCCCACCCGCTCGAAGAGCCGCCGCAGGTGCGACTCCACCGTGCGCGACGAGATCCCGAGCCGCGCGCCGATCTCGTCGTTGGACGCTCCCTCGGCGACCAGGCCCACGACCTCCCGCTCGCGGTCCGAGAGTGCCACCCCGCCACCCGGTCGCACGCCGAACGCCAGCCCGCCGGCCGCCGCTCGTCGGATGGCATCGAGCAGCTCCGCGGTCGGCGCCGTCTTGACCACGAACCCGGCCGCACCCAGCCGCAGGGCGGCATCGGCGTACTGTGGGTAGTCGTACGAGGTCAGGACGACCACCGCCGGCATCGGTCCGTCCGCCGAGCGCAGCAGTTCGAAGCCGGACTCCTGCCCCAGCCGCAGGTCCAGCAGCAGCACGTCGACCGATGCGCTGGCCAGCATCGGCCGCAGCTCGTCCAGCGAACCCGCGACGCCGGCGATCCCCATGTCGTCCTGGCGCGCCACGATGGCCGCCGTCCCCTCGCGCACCAGCGGGTGGTCGTCGACCACGGCCACCCGGATCACTGGGGCCGCCACTCCAGCGCCACCCGCGTGCCGCCGGTCGGCCAGCGGCGCACGTCGAGCAGCGCACCGATCTGCTCGGCCCGCTGCTGCATGTTGAGCAGCCCGAAGTGGCCCTCCGCCGGAGCCGATTCGGCCGCATCGGCGCCGATGCCCTCGCCGGCATCGTCCACCGCCAGCGTCACGCGGCCGTCGGTGCGGACGTCGTAGCGCACCGCGATCGGCGGCCTCCCGTGCTTGATCGCGTTCGTCAGCGCCTCCTGCGCCACCCGGAACACCGCGAGCTCCACGTTCGCCGGCGGACGCGACTCGTCCGACCGATCGAGCCGGATCGGTCCGCCGGCCAGTGGCTCCACCCGCTCGACCAGCCATTCCAGCGCGGCCCCGGCACCCAGGTCGTCGAGGATCGGCAGGCGCAGGTCGCCGACCACGCTGCGCAGCTTCGTCGCGATCTCGCGCGCTTCGTCAGCTTCCTTCGCGTGTCCGCCTTCGTCGAGGGTGCGGACCAGCATGGTCAGCTGCTGGAGGGCGTCGTCGTGGAGGTCGGCGGCCAGCCGCGCGCGTTCGGTCTCCGCCGCGGCCACGGCCACGTCGCGCTGGAGCTGTGTCCGCTGCGCGAGCCCGAGCAGCGGATTCAGGGTGAATTGGCGCCAGACGACGACGGCAACGAGCCACGCCCCCAGGATGATCAGGTTCGTCGATGCGACCAGGGCGGTGGCGGCGGCACCGGGCGTGAGTGCCACGACGACGGTCTCGAGGCGTTCGCGGACGGCCCGTGTTTCGCTCGCATCCTCGGCAAAGGCCAGCGGGAAGGCCGCGACCACGGGCACGAGCGCCACGAGCACGAGCGCAAGCGGAGATGCGACGGCAGAGGCCACGACGGCGAGGCCGAGAGGTACCAGCGAGGCGGCGAAGACCCGTGATCGTCGCTGAGGGTCGACGCGCGACACCAGCAGGTGCGCGACGCTGACCGCTGCCAGCGCGACGGGGGTCAGGATGGTGGGATTGGCGGCGGAATAGTCCGAGTACGCGAACGAGAGCTGCATGACGGGGATGCCGACCGCGGCGGCGAGCGGCACGGCTGCATCGGTCCAGGCCTCGCCCAGGAAGCCTCGTCGGACGGCCAGCCCAACGACGGCCGCGAGTCCTGTGCCGACCAGGACCGCCCAGGTGTTGTGCTGCGTGATTCCAGCGAACGTGACCAGCCCGAGGAGCGCGTACGTCAGGCGGTCGCGCCAGGTCGCAATGACCGGCTCCGCTTCGTTGACGGCGATACGCCGTCCCCTGAACCGGCCGAGGCCCGCGGCGAAGGAGTCGAATGCGCGCTCCACCGGAAGGAGCTGCCACCCGAGTGCCACCGTCAGCAGGATGACCGGCAGCACCGGCTCGGGCATCGGTTGCGTGAAGAGGGTCGTCGCGAGCGCCGGCACGAGCGCAAGCGACATGACTTCGCCGCGCCTCCGTCCGGAGCGCGGCATGCCCGTCGCCAGGATGACCGCCGGGATGACGGCGATGGCGGCGATCACGACCAGGATCGCGCCGCGCTCCGTCGGGTTCAGCGCGGATGACGTCATGTACCGCACCACGAAGAGCACGGCGAGACTTGCTGCGACGAGGGTGGCGACGACGCTTGTTCGTCTCCACGATCGATCCTGTGACGACCAGGAAAGCTCGAGGCCCATCAGCAGCGCCAGCGCTATCGGCAGCAGGTAGCCGGCGTAGATGCCAATCGTCGTACCGACCTGCACGACGGGTAGCAGCAGGAACGGGGTGGCCGCGCCGGCGCCGGCAAGGACCGCGAAGCGCCGTCCGATGTCGCCGCCCAGGCCGTGAGCCGCGAATCGCCACACGGCGAGGCCCGTGACGATCCCGACGATCACGACCCAGATCGAGTCTCGGAGGCGGCTCTCGATCAGTCCTCGGTCGAGGGTGCCCCATACCTCGATCCAGCGGGACTCCACGTCGACGTAGCCAGCCGTGACCGTGGCAATGTTGTGCGACTCAACGGCCTCGACCGGCACACGGAACGTCCCGCGTTGGTACGTCCCCAGCTCCTGGACCACGGGACCGAGATCCTGCCAGAGTGCAGGGTCCGGGTTCGGCGCGCGAAGTGGCATGGGGCCTTCCAGACGCGTGTCGATCGGCTCGCTCAGTTCCACGCCGTCGCCGTTCGTCGTGGTGACGTCGAGGATCGGAGTCCACGGGGTGAGCCCAGCCCGAGCGGCGTTCCCGTCGGGCGTGACATCGGCCACGATCACGCCCGGCGGATCGGCCAGACCGTGGTCGTCGACGGCCAGCGTCATGCCGATGTCGACCTTCCCGTAGTCCCACACCACGACGCTCGCCACGACCGCGCCCACCGCGATCAGCACGGCGAGCACGTCCAGCGGGCGCAGCGACCTCACGAAGCTCATGGCCCGACGGTATCAGCCGAAACGCTTGCCCGGAATGCGGGAAATCCCGCAATCGCGCTCGGTGACCCGCCGGATGCCCACTCGCCCGGGCACACGCCAGCATCGGCTCCCAGGAGGTGAACCGATGCAGACCCTTCGCGCATCCGCCATCGCGCTCCCGTTCGTCGCGCTGGCCGTGCTGATCGGCGTCCTTTCCATCGTCCTCAGCGTGCCAAGATGACGGCGTGACCGGGCCTGTGCTCGAGGCTCGGGAGCTCGCCAAGCGCTACCGGCGCGGGGTCTGGGCTCTCGGGGGGATCGACCTGGCGATTCCGGCCGGTGGCATCACCGCGCTGGTCGGTCCCAACGCGGCCGGCAAATCGACCCTCATCAAGACCTGGGTCGGCTTCGAGAAGCCGAC
>DASSOH010000041.1:0-19531 GCA_035700865.1 Candidatus Limnocylindria bacterium
GGTCGTGGATGCCGTGGTCATCTCCCCCATTCTACGAGAGCGCTTCGTCCGCGGATCGTATATCGGTATATACGCTGGAGCGCTCAGGCGTCCACGCGCCGCTGGTCGGGCGGCAGCAGCGCCTCGATGGCGCTCATGATCTGCTCAGTCCCGTCCGCCAACGCCTGGCGGTCCAGGCGCCCCGTCGGCTGGTGCGGCAGCGAGAACGGCTCACCGATGCGGATGCGGACCTTCGAGCCTCGCGGCAGCCGGCCCTTGGCGAAGATCACGTGGGTGCCGCTGACGGCGGCCGGCACGAGGGGCGCGCCGCTGCGCATCGCGATCAGCGCGGCCCCCGGCTTCCCCTCCTTCAGGTGGCCGTCACGGGAACGGGTGCCCTCGGGGAAGATGGCGATGGGCCGTCCATCCGCCAGGGCCTCCAGGCTGAACTGCTGGGCGGCCCGGTCGCGCTCGCCGCGCCGCACGAAGTAGACGCCGGCCTGCGTGGCCAGCCAGCCGATGATCGGCCACGACCGCATCTCGATCTTGGCCATGAAGTGCACCACCCGGCCGATCTGATGGCCCGACGCCCAGCCCATCATCAGCGGGTCGAGGTTGGAGCAGTGATTGGTGACCAGGATGAACGGTCCGCTGCGCGGCAGGTGCTCGGTGCCCTCGACGGTTGCGCCCCACAGCAGCCGGCTGAAGAAGCCGACGATGGCCGCACCCGGGTGGTAGAACCAGCTACGCACCGATCTCGACCTCCTCGAGCCGCTCCACGATCCGCTCCACGCAGTCCACCACCGGCAGGGCCCCGGTGTCGAGCACCAACGCGCCATCGGGGATGCGAAGCGGCGCGATTCGGCGCCCCGAATCGGCTCGGTCGCGCCGCAGGATCTCGTCCAGGTAGGCATCGAACCGATCCGGCATGCCCATCTCGGCCGCGCGACGCGCGGCGCGGACCTGCGGAGGCGCCGTCAGGTAGACCTTGAGCGTCGCATCCGGCAGCACCACCGTGCCGATGTCCCGCCCGACCATCACCGTGTCATCGCGCCACGCCGCGGCTCGCTGCACCCCGAGCATGGCGTCGCGCACCTCGGCGTGGCGGCTCACCGCGCTCACGTGCCGGTCGATGCGCGGCTCGCGCACGTCGCGCGTGACGTCGCGGCCGTCGAGCCGCACCGTCTCCAGGCGATCGGTCTGATCGGGTCGCGCGCGCTCGACCTCGATCCGGCACTCGCCGGCCAGCCGTGCCAGCGCCGGCCCGTCCTCGACGTCCACCTGCCGCTCCACGGCGGCGAGGGTCAGCGCGCGGTACATCAGCCCCGTGTCCACGAAGGTCGCGTCGATGCGCCGCGCCAGCGCGTAGCCGACGGTGCTCTTGCCGGCGCCCGACGGACCGTCGATCGCGACCGCGCGCGTCATCGGCGACGGCTCCGTCCCGTGGACCGTCGACCGGCGCCACCGTCACGCGCACCACCGTGCCCCGCGGCCAGCGCCGCGACCTCGCGCGGCCCGAGCCGGCGCCACTGGCCCTCGCGCAGGCCGGCGAGCGTCAGCGAGCCCAGCCGCGTGCGGACCAGGCGCTCGACGCGCGCGTCCACGGCATCGAACAGGCGCCGTACCTCGCGCTTGCGGCCCTCACCGAGGCGGACGCGCACCCAGGCGCCGTCCTCGACCCGGTCCCGCTCGACCTCGGGCGGCGGCGCGGCGAATCGCGCCGCCAGGAGGCGGGCCGGACCGTCCTCCAGCTCGACGCCGTCGAGCAGGCGCTGCAGCGTTCGCCGCGTCGGCGGCGGGGCGACCAGTGCCGCGTACTCGCGCTCGTTGCCGTAGCGCGGGTGCAGCACGCGGTTCGCCCACTCCCCGTCATTGGTGAGCACCATCAGCCCCTCCGACTCGACGTCCAGGCGGCCGGCGGGCCAGAGGCGCTGGCCACCGGCGTCGACCAGTGCCACGACCGAGCGGCGGCCGCGCTCGTCGCGGGCCGACGAGAGGAAGCCGCGCGGCTTGTGGACGGCGAGGTGGAGCGGTGGCGGCGCGTCGCCGATCGGCCGGCCATCCAGCCGCACGTCGTCGCGCTCCGGGTCGGCGGAGTCGCCCAGGCCGGCCCGGACGCCGTTGACCGTGACGCGGCCGTCGGCGATGAGCTGCTCGGCCGCCCGCCGGGAGGCGATGCCGGCCCGGGCGATGAGCTTCTGGAGGCGCTCAGCCGCCATCGGCGACGGGAGCGTCAGGTGCCCGGGCGACGTCGGCGAGGGCGGCGAGCTGGGCCGCATCGCTGGACAGCGGCGGCAGGTCGTCGAGGGAGGTGAGGCCGAACCGCTCGAGGAAGGTGAAGGTGGTGCCGAAGAGGACCGGACGGCCGGGCGTGTCGCGGCGGCCGACCTCGGCGACCAGGCGTCGGTGCAGGAGCGAGCGGATCACGTAGTCCGAGTCGACGCCGCGCACGCGCTCGACGTCGCCGCGGGTGCATGGCTGCCGGTACGCGATCACCGCCAGGGCCTCCAGCGCGGCCGGCGAGAGGCGGGTCTCCTCGCGCGCGGCGTAGGCGGCGAGCCGCGCGCCGACCTCGGGCGCCGTGACGAGCTGCCACGCGTCGTCGTGGTGCTGGAGGCGCAGGCCGCGGCCATCCTCCTCCAGGCGCTGCGCGAGGCCCGACAGCTCCGCCTCGGCCTGGAGCCGCGGGACGCCGCCCAGCTCGGCCAGCTCGGCGGTCGTCAGCGGTCGCTCGGCGATGAACAGCAGCGCCTCGTAGAAGACGTCGAGCTGCTCGACCTCGTCGGCGGTCACGAGCCGGCCTCGCGGACCGCGTCGACCACGATCGGGCCGAAGATCTCGTGCTGCTCCGCGCGGGCCTCACGTCGTCGCACCAGCTCGAGCGTCGCCAGGAAGGTGACGGCCGCCTCGGTCCGCGAGCGGCAGCGCGCCAGGATCGACTGCAGCACCACGCGCCCGCCGCGGGACAGCGCGTCGCGCAGAACGGCGATCTGCTGGCCGATCGTGATCTCGCGCGGCACCACCTCCGGCGGCGGGGCGACGGGCTCGGGGATGGCGGCCAGCGCCTCGAGCGCGTTCACCAGCACGGCCACCGGCAGCGGCTCGACCGGGGCCTCGGGCAGATCGGACTCGCGCGGCTCGCGACGCATGGCCGGCGCGGCCCCGTCACGCTGGCCGAGGGCGATGGACGCGTCGCGCAGCGCGCGGTACTCGACGATCCGCCGGCGCAGCTCCTCCTCGTCCGGCTCGTCACTCCCGTCCGGGATCGGCGGCAGCGGGTCCGCCGGCAGCATCCGTCGCGACTTGAGGTAGATCAGCTGCGACGCGATGGCCACGAACTCCGACAGGTTGGCGGCGTCCACCGGATGGCGGGCCAGGTGCTCGACGTACGCGTCGGCCAGGTCCGCCAGCGGGACGGTGAGCACGTCGAGCTGGCGGGACTCGATCAGGTGCAGCAGCAGCTGGAGCGGGCCCTCGAAGACCGGCAGCGCCACCCTGAACCCGCCGGGACCCACGGCCAGCGGTTCGGTCGCTGCCGGCTCGATGGGGATCGGCTCCATGCGCTCAGCTTGCGTCATCGGCGACCTCGAGCGCTCGCTGCAGCTGCGCATCCGCCCCCGCGCCCTCGCCGCGGATGAAGGTTCCCACGCGCGGCGAGCAGCCGGCGCGCTCCGCCATCTCGGCCGACATCGGCCCGTGGTGCAGGTAGAGGTGGAACGGGTGCCGCCATGACCGGGGATCGCGATCGGCCAGGCGCCGCAGCAGGGAGGGGGCGAACGCCTCCAGCAGCACGCCGGCCACCCGGTGCCAGAGCCGCATGCGATGGCCCTTGGCGACGTCGTGCAGCAACGCCGCCGCCAGCAGGTCACGGTCGTCGCGCCCCGCCGCCAGGAGGCGGTCGGCGACATCCAGCGCATGGCGCCGATCGGCGACCGGCATGGCCGCGAACAATCCGGCGGCGGAGGCCGGCAGGACGGATGCGACCCAGCGCTCCTCGTCCGCACTCACCCGCGCGCGGACGTGCGCGACGAACTGGCCGACCCTATGCACCGATGACGGCCCTCGCCAGGGGAACCGACAGCTGCAGCAGCCACCGCAGCGGCGAGGCGGGCAGCAGCACCAGCAGCAGCAGGATCATCACGCCGTACGGCGCGTAGCGCTGCAGGGAGAAGGCGACCCTCGGCGGCAGCAGCGCCAGGGCGAAGTTGTAGCCGTCCAGGGGCGGGATCGGCAGCAGGTTGAAGATGGCCAGCACGAAGTTCAGGTACACGACCAGGAACACGACGGTGAACACGAACCCGCCGTCGAGCCCGACGATGGTGAGCACGCGGGCGATCACGCCGAAGAGCAGCGCGACGACGACGTTCGACAGCGGTCCCGCCGCCGCCACCCACGCCATCCCCTGGCGCCCGTTGCGCAGCGCGTACGGGTTCACCATCACCGGCTTGGCCCAGCCGAATCCGACCAGCAGCAGCATGGCGGCGCCGATCGGCTCCAGGTGTCGCAGCGGGTTGAGCGTCAGGCGACCCATGGCGCGTGGACGGCGGTCCCCCAGCGTGTCGGCGGTCAGCGCGTGGCTGAACTCGTGGAAGGTGAGCCCGACCAGCAGCGCGATCGCCACCGCCACGAGGTAGGGCAGCGGCTGGTTGCTGAAGAGCATCAGGCGAGGCGCGGCAGCAGATCGCCCAGCAGGGCCACCAGCCGCTCGGCACCGATGCGCCCCACCTCGATGACCTCCTCGTGGGTCGCGCCGGTCTCGACGTCATCGGTGGCCTTGTTGGTGATGAGGCTGAAGCCGAGCACGCGCCGCCCGGCGTGGCGCGCCACGATGACCTCGTGCGCGGTGCTCATGCCGACCGCGTCGCCACCCAGCGAGCGCAGCATCCGCATCTCGGCGCGCGTCTCGTACGACGGGCCGGACAGCATCACGTACACGCCCTGGCGCAGACCGATGCGGGTGCGCTCCGCCGACTCGAGCGCGCGAGCGCGCAGGCGCGGGTCGTACGCATCGGTCATGGGCGGGAATCGTGGTCCGAAGCGGTCCAGGTTCGGGCCGAGCAGCGGGTTCTCACCGGACAGGTTCAGGTGATCGGTGATGAGCATCACGTCGCCCGGGTCGAAGGCGGGGTTCAGGCCGCCGGCCGCATTGGTGAGGATCACCAACTCGGGACCCAGCGCGAGCACCGCGCGCAGCAGCAGCGTCGCCGCTCGCTGGGTGTGCCCCTCGTACGGATGGGACCGTCCGGACAGCACGACCATCGGCATGCCGTCCACGCGTCCGGCGACCAGCTGACCGGCATGGCCCTCCACGCCGGAGCCGGGGACGTGCGGGATGTCGGTGTAGGGCATGACCAGCCGGGGTTGGGCATCCAGGAGGTCGACCACGGCACCCAGGCCGGAGCCCAGGACGGCGACGGCGCGCGGGCGCTCCAGGCCGGGCTCCGTCGAGAGGCGTGCGGCGATGACGCCGGTCGCCTCCGAGATCCGCCGGTCCAGCTCCTCCCCGTACAGTCCGTCCGGCAGCGCGCCGAGCGGTGCGTCGGCCACCTACATCCGCTCCAGGATGTCGCGCTTCTTGGCCTCGTACTCCTCGGGCGTGATGAGGCCCTTGTCGCGCAGGCCCGCGAGCCGCTCCAGCGTCGCGCTCAGCTCCTCGGAGCTGCTGTGGCGAGCGGAGGCGGGCGGCGGCGTGACGGGCGCCGACACCGGATCGGGCGCGACCGCGGCGGCGGTCATGGGCTCGGACGACTCGTCGCCGCGCACGGCGACGCGATCGGAGCCGGCTCGCGGCGGCATCGGCTCCGCGCGCTCCATCTGGGGCACCGGCGCGGGACGCTGGTAGCGCGGCGGGGCGAGGTCCGGCTGCTCGATCATCTGCTTCTGGTCGAACATCGCCTTCTTGAAGTCGACCGGGTCGGCGATCATCGGGAAGTCGGCGACGTTGCCACCGTTGAACTCCTCGGCGGCGGTCAGGATGTCGAGCGTGCCGTAGCCGAAGATCCGGCCGAACACCGACTGGTCCAGCCGGGCGTCGTTGATCTTCTCCAGGCTGGTATCGGTGACCGACTTGTTCAGCACACCCTCGGCGCGCATGACCCGGCGGGTGGTGATGAGCCACTCCTGGTTGCGCCAGTCCCAGAGCACGAAGCCGACGAACCCGATGGCCAGGACGAGCCCGATGACGGCCACGATGGTCAGGATGCCGTCGACCGTCTCGTTGACGATCGGCTGCGTGCCGGACATCACGAAGATCAGCAGCGCCAGGGCGAGGATGCCCAGGATGATCCAGGCCCAGGTGCGGGCGATGACGGCGAACCAGTGCTGCCGGCTCTCGTACACGACTTCCTCGCCGCGCGACAGCAGGTTCTTCGCATAACTCATCGGCGTTCGGCGCTCCGCTATCAGGCTCGGGCTTTCAGGCTCGGGGGTGCGCCCGCGCGTAGACCTCGCGGACGCGCTCGCCGGTCAGGTGCGTGTAGAGCTGGGTGGTGCTGATGCTAGCATGGCCGAGCAGCGCCTGGACCACGCGCAGGTCGGCACCGCCCTCCAGCAGATGCGTCGCGAAGCTGTGCCGGAACGTGTGCGGGGTGACCCGTTCCCGGACCCCCGCCGCGGCCGTCCAGCGCTTCACCGTCCGCCACACCGACTCCCGGCTCAGGCGACGCCCGCGCTGGTTCACGAACACCGCCGGCGTGGGCCGTCCGGCCGTCCAGGCCAGGCGCGGACCCCCCAGGTACCGATGCAGGCGCTCGCGCGCCTCGTCCCCCATGGGCACCCGGCGCTCCTTGTTGCCCTTGCCGATGACCCGCACCTGCTGGTTGGGCAGGTCGACCCGATCGGTGTCCAGCCCCACCAGCTCGCTCACCCGCAGCCCGCAGCCGTACAGCAGCTCGAGCATGGCGCGGTCGCGGATGCCGGCATCGTCGTCGGACGGTGGCGCCTCCAGGATGTCGGCGACCTGGTCGGGCGCGAGCACGTCGGGCAGGTACTGGCCGGGACGGGGCGCGTCGACCAGCGCCGGGACGTCGCGGGTGGCGTGGCCCTCGCGCAGCGCGAACGCGTAGAAGCTGCGCACCGCCGCGCTCTTGCGTGCCTGGGTGCTGCCGCGTGCGCCGGCGCGCTGCAACGCGGCCACGAACTCGATCAGCGGCTGCGGATCGTCGCGCCACCGGCTGCCGGCGTGCTTCGAGAACTGCTCGAGGTCGCGGCGGTAGGCGGCGATCGTCAGCGGCGAGAGACCGCGCTCCACGCGCAGCTCGACCAGGAACGCGTCGATGGCCGCGGCGAGCGCTGGATCGACCCGTCCGTCAGCCACCGGTCGCGCCGCGCAGGAGCGCCTCGGCGGCGGCGCGCGCCTCCTCGCCGGCTGCCTCGCCGGCCAGCATGGCCGCCAGCTCCGATGCCCGGTCATCCTCGGTGACGTGCCGGGCCTCGGTCGCGGTCCGGCCGTCGACCACCCGCTTCCCGACCACGACGTGCGCGTCGGCGTGCGCCGCGACCTGCGGAAGGTGCGTCACGCACACGACCTGGTGGTACCGGCTCAGCGCTCGGAGCCGCTCGCCCAGCGCGGCGCCGTTGCGGCCGCCGACGCCCGCGTCGACCTCGTCGAAGACGAGGAGCGGCGTCTCGTCGGCCGCCGCGAGGACGACCTTCAGCGCCAGCGAGAGGCGGCTGGCCTCGCCACCGGAGGCGATGCGCGCCAGCGGCCGGGGTGGCTCGCCGGGATTCGGGGCGAAGGTGAAGGTCACGCGGTCCGCGCCGGACGGGCCGATGTCGTCGCCCGCTGCGACCTCCACGTCGAACGATCCGGCGGGGAGGCCCAGCGGCGGCAGCTCGTCGTTCACCGCGGCCGCCAACCGGTCGGCCGCGGCCCGGCGCGCGGTGGTGAGACGGCCAGCGTGCTCCTCGAGGGCCGCGCGCGTCCGCGCCTGCTCGGCACGTAGCCGCTCGCGCTCGTCCTCCTGGTTCTCGAGCCGGTCCAGCTCGTTGCGCGCCCGCTGCCCGAAGGCGGCGACCGCCTCCAGCGAGTCGCCGTACTTGCGCCGCAGGTCGTAGAGCAGGGCCAGCCGCTCCTCCGCGGCCGCCCGACTGGCCGGATCGAGCTCCACGGCCTCCGCCGCGGCCGCGACCTCGCGCGCCAGCTCCGCCGCCTCGGCCTCGAGGCCGGCGGCACGATCGGCCAGGGCCGCGAACCGCTCGTCGTGGTGCGCCGCCTGGGCGAGGCCTCGGCCGGCGCTGCCCAGGGCGTCGGCGGCGCCACCATCGTCGCGCAACGCGGCCACGGCCTCCGCCGCGGCGCGGGCGATGGTCTCGGCGTGCTCGGCGGCGCGCAGCTGAGCCTCGAGCTCCTCGTCCTCGCCGGGACGCGGCCCGGCACCCTCGATCTCGCCGACCTGGTGGCGCAGCAGCTCCACGCGTCGCGCCAGCTCGTGCTCATCGGTGAGCAGCTCGGCGGCGGCCGCGACCACCGAACGCCACGCCCGATGCGCGTCCCCCACGTCGCCCAGCACGCTCGCGTGGTCGCCGAAGCTGTCGAGCAGGACGAGCTGTCGCGCGGGCTCCAGGAGCCGCTGCTGCTCGTGCTGCCCGTGGATCTCGCCCAGCCGCCCGCCCAGCGACGCCAGGCCACCGACGGTCACGGCGCGATCGTTGACGCGCACCGAGGACCGGCCGTCCGCGCCGACCTCGCGCCGCACGATGACGCTGCCCTCCCCCGCCTCGACCACGTCCGCCATGGGGTCGTCCGGGTCCAGGACCGGCGCGTCGAAGACCGCCTCGACCCGGGCCGCATCGCTCCCGGTCCGCACCTGGTCGGTGCTGGCGCGAGCGCCGAGTGCCAGCGCCAGGGCGTCGACGACCAGCGACTTCCCCGCCCCGGTCTCGCCGGTCAGGACCGTGAAGCCGGGCGCCAGCTCCAGGCGGACCGATTCCACGACCGCCAGGTTCTCGACCCTCAGCTCCCGCAGTGCCATCCGGTGATCGGTCCTCAGTACGGCAGCAGACCGGCCTTGGTGCGCAGCAGGTCGTAGAACGGCGTGGCGCCCGTCGGCTCGATCATGCGCAGCGGCTCGTCGAGGGCGCGCACCTCGACGCGGTCGCCGATCTGCATCGGCAGGTCGAGCTGCCCGTCGAAGCTGATGAGCGCCCCGTCGTGCGCGCCGCGCAGCGTGAGGACCACCTCGTGGTCCTCGCCGGCCACCACGCTGTGCAGCGGCGAGAGGTAGGCGGCCACCGGGGTGATGACCATGTTGCGCAGTCGCGGGTCGAGGATCGACCCGCCGGCGCTGAAGCTGTAGGCGGTGGAGCCGGTCGGCGTCGCCACCACGACCGCATCGGCCACGTAGGTCGCCAGGTGCGAGGCGCTGACGTCGACCTCGAGCTGGATCATGCGCACCCGGCTGCCGCGCGCGACCACGACCTCGTTGAGGCAGTCGTGCTGGACCGATCCCCCATCCGCCTGGTGCACGGTCGCGGAGATCCGGAAGCGCTCCTCGATGCTGTAGTCGCCCTCCAGCACCTGGTCGAGGGCGCGCTCCAGCCCGTCGGTCTCGACCTTGGCCAGGAAGCCGACGCGGCCGAGGTTCACGCCCAGGGCCGGCACCCCGGAGCCGCCGATGGCTCGGGCCGTGCGCAGGAAGGTCCCGTCGCCACCCAGCACGCACACCAGGTCGGTGCCCGGGAGGCGTTGCGCGATCTCGTCGCGGGCGTCCCCGGGCGCATCCCATGCCTCGACCCCGTGCTCCTCGCACCAGCGGTGCCCGCGCTCGAGCATGGCCGGCGCGGTGTCGTTGTAGGGGTTCCAGGCGAAGCCGATGCGCTTCACGCGCTCTCACCCTGCGCCACGGCGTCGGGACGCGCATCCAGCCGGTCCGCCAGCCGCTCCACGATGCGTCGCAGCTCCGCCACCTCGGTCCCGAGGTCGCTCGGCTCGCGAACCGCGGCATACGAGCGGTCGAGCCCGGCCGCGATCAGGGCACGCATGAGGCTCGACGGTGAGACGCCGCGCGCCTGGGCCGCTTCCTCCACGCGGGCGAGGAGCGCATCCGGCATGCGGAGGCTCACGATCTGGCGCATGGTGTCCGGCGCGGGCTCGTGCACCGGTGGCTCGACGACCTCGAGGCCCTCGAACCCGATCCCCAGCTGCTCCACCGGTGGGCCGGCCGGCCCTCTGCGCTTCACAGGGCTGATCGTAGTACGCGCGTGCTACACCCGTTCCCCGCTCCCGGCCGATCCGGTGAGCTCGCGCACTCGATCCTCCAGCTCGACGGTCGCGCCGTCGCGCACCAGGTGCAACAGGAACTCGACGTTGCCGTCGCCGCCCGCGATCGGCGATCGCTCCAGCGCCCGCGGCTCCAGCCCGATGCGGCGCGCGTCCTCGATCACGCGGCGCAGCACGCGGGCGTGGGTTGCCGGGTCGCGCACCACCCCGCCGCGCGGCACGTCCTCCCGGCCGGCCTCGAACTGTGGCTTGACCAGCGCCACGACCTGTCCGTCGGGGGCGAGCAGGTCGTGGACCGCCGGAAGCACCAGGGCCAGCCCGATGAAGCTCAGGTCCAGGGTGGCGAGGTCGATCGGCTCCGGCAGCTGGCGCAGCTCGCGCAGGTTGGTTCGCTCCATGTTCACCACCCGCGGATCGCGCCGAAGCCGATCCACCAGCTGGGCCCGCCCGACGTCGACGGCGTAGACCACGCGGGCGCCGCGCTCCAGCAGCACGTCGGTGAAGCCGCCGGTGGAGGCGCCGGCGTCCAGCGCGGCCTTGCCGTTCGGGTCGACCGCGAAGGCGTCGAGCGCGTGCTCCAGCTTGGCGCCCGCCCGGCTGGCCCAGCGGGGCTTCTCCAGGACGGTCGGCCGCGCATCGGTGCTGACCAGCTGGCCGGGCTTCAGCCGGCGCGTCCCGTCCAGCTCGACCTCGCCCGCCAGGATCAGCGACTGCGCCTCGGCTCGCGAGCGCGCCAGGCCCCGCTCGGTGAGGAGCTGGTCCAGGCGAACGCGGGGCATGGGGGTGATCCTAGTCGGTGCGGCTCGTGGAGCTACGGCTGGGCGGTATCTGTCGTTCAGTGACGCCTGACTCCCATCACCGGCTGGGATCCATGGATATCGGTCGCCACGAGACAGGTACGACCCGAAGGCACGCGCCGCACCGGACGGAGCCGGCATCGGCGTCACCAGCAGACCGTTGGCCGCCGAGGCGCCCCGTACCGGACGGGCTAGCCGGCCACCACGCGCGGGCGCGGTCGAGCTCCCTCGTCGGCGCCGAGCGCCTCGCGAACCTGGGCGAGGATCCCCTCGGCGTCGATTCGCTGCTGGCGGCGCAGGTCGTCGACGGCGCCGTGGTGCACGAAGCCCTCGGCCAGCGCGACCTTGTGCAGCGGGACCCGGATGCCGGCACGGTTCAGCGCATCGAGCACGCCGTCACCGAAGCCGCCCATGCCGGCCGACTCCTCGGCCGTCACCACCAGGCGCTTGCCGGCGGCGTGCTCGGTGATCAGCACCTCGTCGAGTGGCTTCGCCCATCGGGCGTTCAGCACCGTGGCCTCGACCCCGTCGGCGGCCAGCGCGTCGGCTACGGCGAGCAGCCGCTGGACGATCGGCCCGAAGCCGACCAGCAGCACCTCCCCGCCCTCGCGCAGCACCTCGCCACGACCGATCTCCAGGCGCGCCCCCACGCGGTCGGCCAGGTCCTCGCCCGCGTCGCGGGGATAGAGCAGCGCCATCGGCCCGGCATGGCCGAAGGCGGTGACCACCAGGTCGCGCAGCTCCTGCTCGTCCTTCGGGGAGCCGATGGCCAGGTTCGGCAGTGCCCGCATGGCAGGAAGCATGAACATGCCCTGGTGCGAGGTCCCGTCCTCGCCGACGAGGCCGGATCGGTCCAGCGCCAGGAGCACCGGCAGGTCGTTCTGGCAGACGTCGTGGACCAGTCCGTCGTAGGCGCGCTGGCTGAAGGTCGAGTAGAGGGCCACGACCGGTCGCATGCCGGCCAGCGCCATGCCGGAGGCCATGGTGATGGAGTGCTGCTCCGCGATCCCGACGTCGTGGAAGCGGCGCGGGAAGTGCTCGGCGAAGCGCGACAGCCCGGTGCCGGTCGGCATGCCGGCCGTGATGGCGGTGATGCGCGCATCGGCCTCCGCCAGGCGCACGAGCTCCTCGACGAACGTCTGGGTGTACGTCTTCGGCTTGCGCTGCGGAGTCGCCTCCGCCGGGAGCGGCTCCTCGGTCGGATCGATCACGCACAGGTCGATGGGCGGCAGCGACGCCCCGTGGAAGCTCTGCGAATCCTGCTCCGCGGGGGCGTAGCCCTTGCCCTTGATGGTCTTGACGTGCACCAGCACCGGGGCGTCGATCTGGAAGGCCGCCTCGAACGCCTGCTCCAGCTCCGCCCGGTCGTGCCCGTCCAGCACGCCGATATAGGTGATGCCGATGTCCTCGAAGAACCCGACGCGCGCCCACGAGCGCTTGAAGCTCTCCTTGGCCCAACCGAGCAGCGCGAACGCGGGCTTCCCGACCAGCGGGACGCGCGGCAGGGTGCGGGACGTCGCCGTCTTCGTCTCCTGGTAGGCCCGGGAGAGGCGGAGCTTGTTCAGTCGCGTCGAGAGGCCGCCCACCGAGGGGCTGATGCTCATCTCGTTGTCGTTCAGCACGATCAGCAGCGGGTGCTTGACGTGGCCGAGGTGGTTCAGCGCCTCGAGCGTCAGCCCCGAGCCCATGGCGGCGTCCCCGACGCACACGGCGATCCGCTGCCGACGGGCCGGGTCGGCCGAGGGCTTCAGGTCGCGCGCCGCGGCCAGCCCGACGCCGATGCTCACCCCCGTCCCGGCGTGGCCGCCGTCGAACACGTCGTGCTCGCTCTCGCTGCGCCGCGGGAAGCCCCCGATGCCCCCCAGCTGCCGCAGCGTGTCGAAGCGGTCCCACCGGCCGGTGAGCAGCTTGTGCGCGTACGCCTGGTGCCCCGTGTCCCACACGATGCGGTCGCGCGGCGAGTCCATCACGCGGTGCAGGGCGAGCGTGATCTCGACGGCACCCAGCGAGCTGGCGAGGTGGCCGCCGGTCTTGTGGACGGTGCGGATCATCTTCTCGCGAAGCTCGGCGGCCAGCTGGTCCAGCTGGTCGGAGGTCAGGTCGTGGACCTGGGTCGGTTCGCGAATCGTTTCGAGCAGCGTCAAGGAACCCTTGCCCTCCAGAATCGCTGGTGAGTATAGGCCGGAGGCCTCGACGGCGCCCTCCGGCCACCCGTCAGACGATCGGCGCGCGGCAGGCGTGACTCCCCCGGTCAGCAGGCACCCATCGGACTGCTGGATCCGGTGATGCCGCGGTCACTGGTGCAGGCCGCGCTGCAGCACCTCGGCCAGGTGGAGGGCATGGCGCCCGCTTCCCTGCTCGATCTGCTCGCGGCAGCTGAACCCGTCGGCGATCACCAGCTCCCCGTCGCCGGCGGCACGCGCCGCGGGGAGGAGGTTTCGCTCGCCCGCCGACATCGCCACGTCGTGGTGCTCCCCCGCCTCGAATCCGAAGGCACCGGCCATGCCGCAGCAGCTCGCCTCGGGGGCGCTCCACTCCAGGCCGGTGGCGTCCAGCAGGGCCGCCTCCGGGTCGAAGCCGATCACCGATCGGTGGTGGCAGTGGCCCTGGACGATGGCCTTTCCTTCGAGCTTCGGCGGCGACCAGCCGTCGACGCGCTGCAGGAACTCGCTGAGCACGAACGTCTGCTTCGAGAGGCGGCGCGCATCCGTGCGATTGGGGAAGAGGTTCACCAGCTCGTCGCGGAAGACGGAGACGCACGACGGCTCCAGGCCGACCACCGGCACCCCGGCCCGGATCTGCGGGCGCAGCTCGCGCAGGGTCTGGCGCAGGAGCCGCTTGGCGAGGCCGAGCATGCCCCAGTCGTAGAGCGGTCGGCCGCAGCACAGCGTCGCCTGCGGGATCGTGACCCGGAAGCCCGCCGCCTCCAGTACCTCCACCGCCGCCTCCGCGGTCTCCGGGTGGAAGTGGTTGTTGAAGGTGTCGGGCCAGAGGATCACCTCGGGGCGGCCGGCATCGGTCCGCGGGGACGCGCGACGCGCGAAACGCTGGCGGAACGTCCGCGTCGCGAAGCGTGGAACGGTGCGACGCGGATCGACGCCCGCCAGCCGCTTCCCGATCCCGCCCAGCAGCGGGGCATGGGTCACGGCATTGGCCAGCCGCGGAGCCCTGGCGGCGAGGCCCGCCCACCAGTAGATGAGCCCCATCGAGTAGGCGGCGCGCGGGCGCAGCCGTCCGGCGTAGTAGTGCGAGTAGTACTCGGCCTTGTAGGTCGCCATGTCCACGTTGACGGGACAGTCGCCCTTGCAGCCCTTGCACGCCAGGCAGAGGTCGAGCGCCTCGCGCACCTCCTCGTTGCGCCAGCCGTCCTGCAGCTCGCCCCCGTTCATCAGCTCGAAGAGCAGATGGGCGCGTCCCCGCGTCGAGTGCTTCTCCTCGCGGGTGACCATGTAGCTGGGGCACATCACGCCGCCCTCGTGGCGCCGGCACTCGCCCACGCCGACGCAGCGAAAGGCGGCGTGCCCGAAGCTGTCGTGGTCGAGGTGGAAGCTGAAGGTGGTTTCCGGAGCCGGCGGCGCGTAATCGGTGCCGAGCCGGAGGTTGTCCAGGATGGCGTAGGGCCGCACCAGCTTGCCGGGGTTCATGCGCCACTCCGGATCCCAGGTCGACTTGAATTCCTCGAAGGCGCCCATCAGCCGCTCGCCGAACATCTTCGGCAGGAGCTCGGCGCGCGCCTGCCCGTCACCGTGCTCACCGGAGAGGGAGCCGCCGAAGCCGAGGCAGGTGTCGGCGGCCTCGTCCATGAAGGTCCGCATCTGGCGAAGGCCGCCCTCGCTGGTGAGGTCGAACGGGATGCGGCAGTGCAGGACGCCCTGCCCGAAGTGGCCGTAGAGGTCGACCTTGTAGCCGTAGCGCTCGAAGAGCCTGCTCATCGCCCGCAGGTAGTCGCCGAGGCGATCCGGCGGCACCGCCGAGTCCTCCCACCCCGGCCCGCTGGTCGGCTTGCCGGGGACCATCGCGGTGGCACCGAGCCCGGACTCGCGGACCTCCCAGATCGCCGCCTCCTGGCTGGGCCGGTCGAAGAGGTGCATGGACGGGGGGTTGCTGCGCTTGCGCAGCTTCGCCATGAAGGCCCGCGCCTTCGCGTCCGATTCGTCCCGGTCCGCGCCGCCGAACTCCACCAGCAGCCAGCCGCGGCCATCCGGGAGCATGCGCACGTGCTTCGGGTGCAGTCCCTTGGCCAGCATGTCGTCGACGAGCCCCTGGTCGAGCCCCTCGCAGGCGATGCAGCCCGAGTCGATGACCGCCGGGACGTCGTCGGCCGCGTCGAACACCGACGGGTAGCCGAGGACGAGCAGCGATCGGCCCGGCGGGCTCTCGACCAGGTCGAGCTCCGCCTCCAGGATGGTGACGCAGGTCGACTCGCTGCCCACGAGTGCGCGCGCCACGTTGAAGCCGTTCTCGGGGAGGAGCCAGGGCAGGTTGTAGCCGGAGACGCAGCGCGGGATGGGCGGGAAGCGGGAGCGGATCTCGTCGGCGTAGGTGTCGCGCAGCTGGCGCAGGCTCCGGTAGATGTCGCCGCGACGTCCGGGCTCGGCACAGATCCGCTCCAGCTCATCGTCGCCGGTTGGGCCGACGTGCAGCCGCAGCCCGTCGTAGGTGAGCACCTCCAGCGACCGAACGTTGTCATCGGTCTTGCCCGCCATCACGGAGTGCACGCCACAGCTGTTGTTGCCGAGCATCCCGCCGAGGGTGCAGTGGTCGTGGGTGGCGGGGTCCGGCCCGAAGGTGAGGTGGTGCTGCTCGGCGGCGTTGCGGAGCTCGTCGAGGACGATCCCCGGCTCCACCCGCGCGCGGCGCCCGGCCGGGTCCAGCTCGATGATGCGGTTGAGGTACTTGCTGAAGTCGAGGAGGAGCGCCGCGTTGCAGGTCTGGCCGGCGAGCGCCGTCCCGCCACCGCGGTTCACCAGCGGCGCGCCGTGCCGGCGCGCGACGGCGATCGCCCGCTCCACCGCCTCCACGCTCCGTGGCAGCACCACGCCGATCGGCAGCTGGCGGTAGTTCGACGCATCGGTGGCGTACAGCGCGCGCGATCCGGCGTCGAAGCGGACCTCGCCGTCCACCTCGTTGAGCAGGTCGATGGCCAGCGCGCGCGCGTCGACCCCCGGCGCGCCCTGGACGTCGCGGTGATGGACCTCGGCGGGCCGCACGGTGATCGCGCTCATGCCGCCACCTCGAAGCGCGCCGCGTCGGCGCGTCGCAGGTCGAGGCCCATCCCCGGCCGGCTGCGGTCGGGGCGCAGCACCCCGTCGCGCGGCCGCTGCACCCCGTCGAAGAGCAGCTCCTCGATCCGCACGTGGTCGTGGAAGTACTCGGCGTGCACCATGTTCGGCGCGGCGCAGTCGACGTGCAGGTGGAGCGCCGGCGCGCAGTGCGAGGAGAGCGGCAGCGAGCGGGCCGCGCACAGCGCCGCGACGCGCAGGAAGCCGGTGAACCCGCCGCAGCGCGTCGCATCGGCCTGCAGCACGTCGACCGCCTCCGCCTCGAGCATGCGCCGGAACTCGGGCAGGTCGTAGCCGTATTCACCGGCGGCGACGGCCATGCCGGCCGGCGCGCGATCGCGGACGAGGTGCAGCCCGGCCAGGTCCTCGGAGCTGACGGGCTCCTCGAACCAGTCCACGCGCTGCTCGGCGAAGGCCTCGGCGAGGGCCAGCGCCTCCTTCCGCGCGTAGGCTCCGTTGGCGTCGACCATGAGCGCGACCTCCGGGCCGATGGCCTGGCGCGCCAGGCGGACGCGCCGCGGATCATCGGCCGGGTCGGAGCCGACCTTCATCTTGACGCGGCGCAGCCCGTCGTCCGCCCAGCCCCCGAGCTGCTCGCGCAGTCGCGCGTCGTCGTACGAGGTGAAGCCACCGCTGCCGTAGACCTCGATGCTGTCGCGGACGGCGCCCAGCAACGCCACCAGCGAGACGTCGAGGAGGCGCGCCTTGAGGTCCCAGAGCGCGGTGTCGACCGCGGCGATCGCCGAGGCGACGATCCCCGGACGGCCCAGGTTGCGCGTCGCGACCGCCATCGCCTGCCAGGCCGCGGGGACGTCGAGGGCATCGCGCCCCACCACCTGCTCGGCGAGCAGCTCGCGGACGAGCCGCGCGGCGGACGCATCGGTGTACGAGTAGCCGAGGCCCTGGTGGTCGCCGGCGACGGCCTGGACCAGGACCAGGGTGGTCGCCGTCCAGGAGAGGGTGCCGTCCGCCTCGGGAGCATCGGTCGGGACGCGGTAGACGCTGACGGCCAGCCGATCCACCGCGACCCCGCTCGCCGGCCGCCGGGCGGCGGCCGGCGCATCGGTCAGGAGCGCGCTCATCGCGGAAGCACCCCCTCCGCGAACTGCTTGGTGGCCTGCTTCACCACGCCCAGCAGGTCCTCGTCGCCGCGGGCCATGCTGAACATGAAGTGCCGCGCCTGCTCGAAGCCGATATGCGGCGGCAGCGGCGGCACGTCCGGGTCGGTGATGGCCTCGATGAGGGTCGGCCGGTCCGCGGCGAAGGCGGCGTCCCAGCTCTCGCCCAGCCGCTCCGGATCGTCGACGCGGATGCCGTTGAGGCCGATCAGCTCGGCGTAGCGCGCGTACGGGAAGTCGGGCAGGGTCTGGCTGCCGGGGAACTTCGGATCGCCCTCGAAGACGCGCTGCTCCCAGGTCACCTGGTTCAGGTCGTTGTTGTGGAGGACGCAGATCACCAGGCGCGGGTCGGACCAGCGCTGCCAGTACTTGGCGATGGTGAGCAGCTCGCCGCTGCCGTTCATCTGCATCGCGCCGTCGCCGACGAGCGCCACGGCGACGCGGTCGGGATGCGCGAACTTCGCGGCGATGGCGTAGGGGACGCCGGGGCCCATGGTCGCCAGGTTGCCCGAGAGGGATGCGCGCATCCCGCGCCGGAGACGGACGTGGCGCGCGTACCAGTCGGCCGACGAGCCCGAGTCGGAGCTGATGATCGCCCCGTCGGGAAGGCGCGGCGAGAGCTCGTGGAAGACGCGCTCGGGGTTGATCGGATTCGCCCCCTCCATGGCGCGCGCGGCGATCAGCTCGTACCAGTCGTGAACCTTCCCCTCGATCGACTCCTGCCAGGAGCGGTCCTCCTTGCGCCGCAGCAGCGGGAGGAGCGCCTCGAGGGTGGCGCGGCTGTCGCCGACGAGGTTGACCTCCATCGGGTAGCGGAGGCCGAGCATGCGCCCGTCGAGGTCGACCTGGACGCCGCGCGCCTGCCCCTCGCGCGGCAGGAACTCGCTGTAGGGGAAGCTCGAGCCGACCATCAGCAGCGTGTCGCAGTCGTTCATCATCTCCCAGCTGGGGCGCGTTCCCAGCAGGCCGATGGAGCCTGTCACGAACGGCACGTCGTCGGGGACCGCCGCCTTCCCGAGGAGCGCCTTCGCGATCCCGGCGCCCAGCGTCTCGGCGACGGCCAGCACCTCGTCGGTGGCGTGCAGCGCCCCCGCACCGACGAGCATGGCCACCTTGCTCCCCGCGTTGAGGACCTCTGCGGCGCGCTGCAGCTCGGCGGCGGCCGGGACCGATGGGGTCGGCATGTAGCCGATCCCCGACGGCACCGAGCCGTGGATGCGGGGCGGCTCCTCCACCGCCTCCTCGATCTGCAGGTCGTTCGGCACGATGATCGCGGTCACCGTGCGCTGGTCCATGGCGATGCGCACCGCGCGGTCGATGACGTGGCGAACCTGCGCGGGCACGGTGAGCAGCTCGACGTACTCGCGGGCCACGTCCTTGTAGAGGGTCGTCAGGTCGACCTCCTGCTGGAACGATCCGCCCAGGCTGAGGCGTGCCTGCTGCCCGACGATGGCGACCACCGGCTGGTGGTCCATCCGCGCGTCGTAGAGGCCGTTGAGGAGGTGGATGGCGCCGGGTCCGGAGGTGGCGAGGCAGACACCGACCTGGCCGGTGAACTTGGCGTGCGCGCAGGCCATGAAGGCGGCCATCTCCTCGTGGCGCACCTGCACGAAGTCCATTCGATCCTTGGCGCGGTCGAGGGCGCCCATGATCCCGTTGATCCCGTCACCGGGATAGCCGTAGATGCGGCGCACTCCCCAGGCATTGAGGCGGTCGATCATGAAGTCGCTGACGGTGGTCATGAGGCATCTCCGGCATACGCGATGGTGGTGAGGAGCGCGTTCTCGGCCTGGCGCGAATCGAGGCGCGTGTGCTGCACCACGATCGGCACGTCCGATTCGATGACGCTGGCGTAGTCGGTGTCGCGCGGAATCGGTTCCGGATCCTCGAGGTCGTTGAAGCGCAGGTGCAGCGTGCGTCGCGCCGGCACGGCGACGCGATACGGGCCGGCCGGCTCGCGGTCCCTGAAGTAGACGGTGATCGCGACGTGCGCGTCCTGCGCGTTGGCGTTGAGCAGGCAGGCGGTTTCGTGGCTTTCGAAGCGGCGGTCGTCGGCGTGCGTGCCGCCGGGCGGGATGTAGCCCTCGGCGATGGCCCAGCGGCGTTCGCCGATCGGTTCTGGCGTGGTCATGGCAG
>DASSOH010000042.1:0-4929 GCA_035700865.1 Candidatus Limnocylindria bacterium
CGACGAGGAGATCCGCCGCGTCATCCAGATCCTGAGCCGGCGCACCAAGAACAACCCGGTGCTGATCGGCGAGCCGGGCGTCGGCAAGACGGCGATCGTCGAAGGCCTGGCGCAGCGAATCGTGCGCGGCGACGTCCCCGAGGGCCTGCGCGACCGGCGCGTCGTGGCGCTGGACCTGGGCGCGCTGGTCGCCGGCGCGAAGTACCGCGGCGAGTTCGAGGAGCGGCTCAAGGCGGTCCTCAAGGAGGTCACCGAGTCGGACGGGACCATCATCCTCTTCATCGACGAGCTCCACACCGTGGTCGGGGCCGGCGCGGCCGAGGGCGCCATGGACGCCTCGAACCTGCTGAAGCCGATGCTCGCCCGTGGCGAGCTGCACGCCATCGGCGCCACGACGCTCGACGAGTACCGCAAGCACATCGAGAAGGACGCGGCCCTCGAGCGGCGCTTCCAGCCGATCGTCGTCGACCAGCCGAGCGTCGAGGACACCATCAGCATCCTGCGCGGCCTGCGCGAGCGGTACGAGGTGCACCACGGGGTGCGCATCACCGACGGTGCACTGGTGGCCGCCGCGGTGCTCAGCAACCGCTACATCACCGAGCGCTTCCTGCCGGACAAGGCCATCGACCTGGTCGACGAGGCCGCCTCCCGGCTGCGGATGGAGATGGACTCCATGCCGGCGGAACTGGACGAGATCGAGCGGCGCCGGATGCAGCTCGAGATCGAGCGCGAGGCGCTGCGCAAGGAGAAGGACGAGGCATCGAAGGCGCGCCTCGATGCCCTCGAGCGCGAGCTGGCCGACCTGCGTGAGCGCGGCGACGCCATGAAGTCGCAGTGGGAGCGGGAGAAGGAGATCGTCGCCGCCATCCGTGCCACGCGCGAGGAGATGGAGCGGCTGCAGCCCGAGATCGACGCCGCGCAGCGCGCCGGCGACCTGCAGAAGGCCAGCCAGCTGCTCTACGGCCGCCAGCCGGAGCTGCAGCAGCAGCTGGCCGAGCAGGAGGCGAAGCTGGCCGAGCTCAAGGCCTCGGGATCGGTCCTGCTCAAGGAGGAGGTCGACGCGGACGACATCGCCGAGGTGGTGGCGCGCTGGACGGGCATCCCGGTCAGCCGCCTGATGGAGGGCGAGACCGAGAAGCTGATCCACATGGAGGAGCGGCTGCATCGGCGGCTCATCGGCCAGGACGAGGCGGTCACCGCGGTCTCCGACGCCATCCGTCGTGCTCGTGCCGGCCTGAAGGACCCGAAGCGGCCCATCGGCTCGTTCATCTTCCTGGGTCCCACCGGCGTCGGGAAGACGGAGCTGGCCCGCGCGCTGGCCGAGTTCCTGTTCGACGACGAGCAGGCCATGGTGCGCATCGACATGAGCGAGTACATGGAGAAGTTCGCCGTCTCGCGGCTGGTCGGCGCCCCGCCCGGCTACGTCGGGTACGAGGAGGGCGGCCAGCTGACGGAGGCCGTCCGCCGCCGGCCGTACCAGGTCGTGCTGTTCGACGAGATCGAGAAGGCCCACCCCGACGTCTTCAACGTCCTGCTCCAGCTGCTCGACGACGGCCGCCTGACCGACTCGCAAGGCCGGACGGTCGACTTCAAGAACACCGTCATCATCATGACCAGCAACATCGGCTCGACCGTGCTGATCGAGGCGGCCGAGGCCGGGCCGCAGGCCTTCGAGGGCGCCGCGGAGCGGGTCAAGAACCAGCTGCGCGACCACTTCCGCCCCGAGTTCCTGAACCGGGTGGACGAGATCATCGTCTTCAAGCCGCTCGACGAGACGCAGCTGCGCGAGATCGTGGGGCTGCTGGTGGCCGGCGTGGAGCGCCGCCTGGCCGATACGGGCCTGGCGCTCGAGGTGACCGATGCCGCGCTCGCCCTGCTCGCGCGGGAGGGGTACGACCCGGTGTACGGGGCGAGGCCGCTGCGCCGGGCCATCCAGCGCGAGCTGGAGAACCCGCTGGCCAAGCGCATCCTGCGCGGCGAGTTCACGGCCGGCGACACGGTGCGCATCGACGCCAGCCCCGAGGGCCGGCTGACCTTCAACGGCGCAGTGGAGGAGCAGCCGCTGCGACCGACGGCCGCGCCGGGCGACTCGCCGACGACGGTCCATTGAGCGCCGTCGACCGCATGCGCATCCTGGTCGCCAACGACGACGGCATCTACTCCCCCGGCATCGCGGCACTGGCGCGCGTGGCCTCGCGCTTCGGTGAGGTGCGGGTGGTGGCGCCCGACATGGAGCGCTCCGCGTGGAGCCACGCCATCACCTACGCACGACCGCTGGACTACCGCCGCGCGACGCACCTCGGCGACATCGAGGCCTACCGCGTGAACGGGACGCCGGCGGACTGCGTCGCCGTGGGGGTCCACAACTGGTCGGAGGTCGACGTCGTGCTCTCCGGCGTCAACCTGGGTGCGAACCTGGGGAACGCGCTGTGGCACTCGGGAACGCTGGCCGCGGCGAAGCAGGCGACCCTGCTCGGGATCCGCGGGATCGCGGTGAGCACCCCGATGCCGCGCCACCGCGATGGCGGCGAGGAGGCGCACTTCGCGTCGCTCGACCAGCACCTGGAGGACGTCCTGGGCCTGCTGCTGTCCTCGAACACGGCGCGGTTGCTCAACGTCAACCTGGCGCCGGACTCGCGGGGGATCACCTGGACCCGCCAGGCCGTGCGGCACTACGAGCACGGCATGGTGCCGGACACCGACCCGATGGGCCGGGAGCACTTCTGGTTCACGTCCACGCCGATCGAGGTCACCGAGCCGGGCACCGACCTGTGGGCCATGGAGCGTGGCTACACCTCCATCACGCCGCTCTCGCTCGATCTCACGGCGCACCCGGAGCTGGCTCGGCTGCGTGCGGAGGTCCCGCTCGATACGCCGCCCGAGGACGCGCCGGGCGAACGGGTCGACGAAGACGCGTAGCAGCCCGGGGATCGCCCGGCCCTAGACCAGGGCCAGGCGATCCAGCGGGAACGGGGAGAGGGCCAGCGGCTTGACGGCCAACCGCAGCAGGAGCAGCGGCGAGTCGTCGGCTGCGGACCGGTTGGCGTGGAGCTCGTTGCAGCCGGTGCAGCGGTGGATGATCACCCATTCGCCGCGGCCGCGGACGGTGATCGCGATCGGCTCCATGGCCGATCCGCATTCCTCGAGCATGGCTCGATCCCCGGGTCGATCGTCGACGTGACGCGACCAGAGGCACGCCGGGCAGTGGTTGCGGTGCTCGGTCCCGGGTGCGTCGGTCGGCACGTCGAGCCGGCAGTTGACGCATCGGAACGAGGCGGGCTGCGCGCGCGGCCGATGTCGGACGCGACGCGAATCACGGTGGTTCAACGCTTGGGTCTCCGGGAACAGGGCTGAGGGACGTTCGACGAATGGCGTCGCGCGCATCGGTCCCGGATACGACGAGACCGCCCCGGTGGGCGGTCGTGCGGTCGTGCGGCGGCAGGTGGACTGCCGTGCCGGCGACTAGCTGACGTACCCCATCCGGAGGCGCGACGCGCGAAGGACCGTCCCGACGGTCTGCGACATGAAGCGTTCCTCCTGCGGTGAATGGACGACGCGCCGACGATACGCCGCGACGACGGCGCGCGTCAATCGATCTCGAAGATGACCGCCTCGTCGGCCGGGATGTCGACCTCGGGGCGCCACGGCCCCTCGAACCGGTCCGCGGCACGGAGCAGGACGCGCCCCGGCCGGATGGACGCCGGCACCGGCCAGCGCTGCGGCTCGGACCCCAGGTTCAGCACCACGCCCAGCCGCCGGCCGCGGTGGTGACGCTGGAACGCGAGCAGGGTCCCGGTGGCCGCCAGCGGTCGGTAGCCCCCGACGGCCAGGGCGGACTCGCGGCGGCGCAGCGCCAGCAGCCGCCGATGCAGGCTCAGCATGGACGACGGCTCGTCACGCTCGGCCTGGACGCTGCGCTGCGCCGAGTCGGCGGGCAGCGGCAGCCACGGTGATCCCGTCGTGAAGCCGGCGGCCTCGCTGCGGTCCCACTGCATCGGGGTGCGCTGCGGGTCGCGACCGAAGCCGAGGCCCGGATCGGTCATTTCGCGCACGTCAAGCGCACGCTCGGCCGGGATGGTGACGTCGTGCATGCCCAGCTCGTCGCCGTAGTAGAGCGTCGGCGTGCCACGGAGCGTGAGCAGCAGCGTGGCCGCCACGCGCGCCTGCGCGTCACCGACCCGCGACGCGACGCGGGGCTGGTCGTGGTTGCCCAGGACCCAGTTCGGCCACGCGTCGTCGGGCAGCGCGCCCTCGTAGCGGTCGATCACGATCTCGATCTGCCGGGCGTCCCACGGGGTGGTGATGAGGTGGAAGTTGAACGGCAGGTGCGCCCCGTCGCCGTTGGGGCCGTAGTAGTCGACGAGCCGCTCGACGGGCAGGTAGATCTCACCGATGAGCAGCCGCTCGTCGTACTCCTCCAGGACGGCCCGCATCTCCGACACGACGCCGTGGACCTCGGGCTGGTCGGTCGAGAAGGCCGGCAGCACGCGACGGTAGTCGGACATCTCGCCGGGGACGTAGTCCGGGTTCTCCGGGTTGGCGCGGAAGTGCTCGTCCTTCATGAGATGCCACATGACGTCGACGCGGAAGCCGTCGACGCCACGGTTCAGCCAGAAGCGCATCACGTCGTACATCGCCTCGCGCACCTCGCGGTTGCGCCAGTTGAGGTCCGGCTGCTCCACCGCGAAGGCGTGGTAGTAGTACTGGCCGGTGGCCTCGTCCAGCTCCCAGGCACTGCCGCCGAACTCGCTGCGCCAGTTGTTCGGCGGCCCGCCATCGGGCGCAGGGTCGCGCCAGATGTACCAGTCGCGCCGCTCGCTGTCGCGGCTCCGCCGAGACTCCTCGAACCACGGGTGGCGGTCGGAGCTGTGGTTCGGGACCAGGTCCAGGATGACCCGCAGGTCGCGGTGGTGCGCATCGGCCAGGAGG
>DASSOH010000043.1:0-2149 GCA_035700865.1 Candidatus Limnocylindria bacterium
GCTTCCCGGATGACGCCTGAACACCGAGGATGTACTCGTCTTCGTGGTCTGGCGGAACGGAGGGACCGATGCACACCTCGAGCTGGTTCTCGCTCTCGCGCGCCGTGTTCGCCCTGGTCGGGGCCGGTGCGCTGCTGATGAGCCTTGGAGGCCTCACCTCCGGAGCGTCGCTGAGCGACCCGGTGTTCCCGGCAGGCATCGCCCTCGGCGCATTCGGGCTCGGGGCCGCAGCCTGGGCGGATGCGCCGGAGCGCTGGCGCGCCGCCGTGACGTGGGTCGGCGTTGCGGCCGTGCTCGTCGGGCTCGGGGTGTTCGCATGGTTCGTGTTCGGCGACCCCGACATCGGGGCGGACGTCTACCCGTACTTCCTCGTCCCCGCGGCCGTCCTGCTGGCGGCCACGGTCGGCGTCGCCCGTGGACGCGTCCGGGCGGGAGCCTTGGGTCTCGAGGCGTCGCGCTCCACGGCGCGGTAGCGCGCCAGCGTCCGCTGTCGCGCCTCGGCATGGTCGACGATCGGGGCCGGGTAGTCCTCCGGCGGTCGCGCGGAGCGCCACGGCTCGTGGATCTCGCTCGCCGGGAGGTAGGCCAGCTCCGGGACCCACTGGCGCACGTAGGCGCCATCCGGGTCGAAGCGCTTCGCCTGCAGCGTGGGGTTGAAGACCCGGAAGTACGGCGCGGCATCGGTGCCGACCCCGGCGACCCACTGCCAGTTGCCGTTGTTCTGGGCCGTGTCGCCGTCCAGCAGGTGCTCCATGAAGACCGATTCGCCGATGCGCCAATCGATCCCCAGGTCCTTGACCAGGAAGCTCGCGGTGACCAGGCGGGCGCGGTTGTGCATCCAGCCGGTCGCGGCCAGCTGGCGCATGCCGGCATCCACCAGCGGATAGCCCGTTCGGCCGATGCGCCACGCGGCCAGCAGCTCGTCGCGTTCCGCACCGCCGACCCAGCCGAGGTGCTGGTACTCGGGGCGCAGGCTGCCCTCGACCACGTCCGGGTGGGCGGCCAACACGTGGGCGAAGAACTCGCGCCAGGCCAGCTCGCCGCGCCACGCGGTTGCGCCTCTGACGAGGTCCGCGTCGTTCGTCTCGCGACCGCGCGCGGCCGCATTCCGGGCCGCGCGCCAGCAGGCGCGGATGCTGATGGCACCGACCCGCAGGTACGGTGAGATGCGGCTGGTGGTGTCGAGGTCCGGTCGGTCGCGGTCGTCGCGGTACCCGTCCATGTCGTGGCGCAGGAACGCGCGGAGTCGCTCGGTCGCCGCCTCCTCGCCGGCCGGCGGCAGGTCGTGGAGTGCCGGCGCACCGTCCAGGCGCGCTGCCTCGTCGGCTGGCGGCGCGAGCCGGTCGAGGCGGGCATCGGCGCGCGCCAGGATCGAATCCGGCGCCTCCTCCATGCGCGCGTCGAGCGCGCGACGGAACGGGGAGTACACGCGATACGGCTCACCGCCCGCCGTCCTCAGCCGATCAGGCGGCAGGATCCGCTGGTCGTCGACGAGGCGAAGGTCCAGGGCGTCCGCCACACGCCTGTCGCGCGCGACGGCGACCGGCTCCTCGTCGGCCGCGGCGAAGACCGCGTCCGCCCCAACCGCGGCGGCGAAGTCGCGCAGCACGATCTCGGGGCGGCCGCGCAGCACCGTGAGGCCGGAGCCCGCCGCACGGAGGCGTGCGTCCAGTGACCGCACGTTCGCATCGAACCAGGCGAGTCGACCCGGCGCCGCCGCATGAGCGAAGAGCACGTCGGCGTCGGCGACGAACACCGGCCATACCCGCCCAGCGCTCGAGGTGGCGGCCTCCAGCATCCGGTTGTCGTCGAGGCGCAGGTCGCGCCGGAACCAGGCGACGGCGCGGCGCGGCGTGGTGCTCACCTGTCCGGTACGAGGCACGCCCCGTGCCGGATCGCCGCGCGGTGCGACCAGGTGATGCATCCCCATGCCCGGTATTTCACCTGGCACGCCCCTCAGGTTGCGTTTGTGCACTTGGGTGCGTGCGCCGGCGCACGAACCGCCCGGGAGTGCGTACCTCAGGGATGCGCGTGATCACTCGAGTACCCGACCTGCCGCATGGCAGGACGCTCGCGTGAATCTCGGTGCAGTCCGGTAACCGGGGTGGCCCGGCGAGGCGCGATTCCCGCTATCGCGACCGCGCGGAGG
>DASSOH010000044.1:0-10204 GCA_035700865.1 Candidatus Limnocylindria bacterium
CAGTGCATCGGTGTCGGCGAGGCCCGGCGGGAAGTAGCTGCCGTGCTTGGCCATGAAGGCGCTGAAGTCGTCGGTCGTATCGGCGCCGGTGGCGTGCTTCTCCAGCAGCTGGTTGAGGTCGCGGACCATGTCGCGCACGCCGGCCAGGTCGTCCGGCGTGATGCGCTCGACCCCCTCCTTCAGCCCCTGGAAATAGGTCTGGAGCATCTGCTGGCGCAGCTCGTCGGTCAGCGCGTTGAAGGCGTCGCGCGCGCCGTCGTCCATGAACTCGTAGTCGCGCAGGCCGTGGAGGCGGCCGGCCAGGTTGGGCGGCAGCGCATCCAGGCGGTTCTCGCGCTGGCGGGCGGTGCGGCGCATGACCTGCTCCGCCATGCGGGCCTGCTCCTGCTCGGGACCCGGCGGCGCATCCAGGGCGCGCTGTTCCGCGGCCTTCGTCCGCTCCTCGATCCCCCGTCGCTCCTGCTGCAGGATCTCCTCCAGGCGCTGGTTGACATCGTCGAGAACGCCGTCCAGGTTGCTGCGTTCCAGCTCCTCCTGCCGCTGGGCACGCAGCCGCTCGAGGATTCGCCGCAGGCCGGGGATGTCGCCACCGCGCGTCCCGCGCAGGCCCCGCTGCATCAGCCGCTGGAGCGCGCGACGGACGTCGCCCTCGGCCAGGATGTCGTCGGAGAGGGCGTCGAGCACGTCGTCCGCATCGAAGGCCGGCAGCTGCTGGCTGCCGTCCCACCTCGAGTAGCGGAACGTGGTCATGGTCGGGACAGCCTAGGCCGATGCCGGGGTGGCGTCCATCAGCGTCGCTCGTCCTGGCGCAGCGAGCCGATGGGGACCGGGTCCGGTGGCGTGCCCACCGGCTCGGCCAGGCGCAGCCAGTACCACGCCACGTCGTGCCAGGCGCCGAACTTCCAGCCGACGCGCTCGTAGCGGGCCACCTGGCGCATGCCCATGGACCGATGCAGCGCGACGCTGGCCGCATTCGGCAGCGCGATCCCGGCGTACGCGTTCACGTACCCCTGCCGCCGCAGGAGCTCGAAGAGGCGCTGGTAGAGGGCACGGCCGATGCCACGACCCTGCCAGCCCGGGTCCACGTAGACCGACACGTTGACCGACCAGCGGTAGCCGGCACGCTCGCGATGCGCGCCGGCGTAGGCGTAGCCGACGACGCTCGACCCGACCTCGGCGACGAGCCACGGGAGTCGCTCGAGCGTCGCGACCATGCGGGCGGCAACCACGGGGACGTCGGGCGCGACCTCCTCGAAGCTCGCGATGCTGGATTCGACCGCCGGCCGATAGATGGCGGCGACGGCCCCGGCATCGGTCGCCGGGTCGGCGAGGCGCACGCGGACGGCGTCGTGAGGCATGCCGGGCATTGTCGCGACGCGGCACGCGGCGTGCTTCGCAACGCGGCATGAGCAGCAACGACATCCACGGCATCCAGCCGGGTTGGTCGGTGAAGACCGCCGACGACGAGGACATCGGCTCCGTGCAGGAGACGACCGACCGGTACATCCTGGTCAAGTCGGGGCTCATCAACCCCAGCCGGCACTACCTGCCGGCCGTCACGCTGGAGCACGTGCGGCCGGAGCAGAAGGAGATCGGCGTCTCCCTGACGAAGGAGGCGTTCGAGGCCGGCGACTGGTCGGAACCCCCGACCGAGGGCCCGCGCTCGGACGTCCCGCTCGACCCCGATGCGGCACGCGACGAGGACGACCCCATCCGGCGCGAGCCGATCGAACCGGAGCGCCCGACCACGCTCTGAGCGCCTTCGTGGGGGTGGCCGCACGGCCGCGGGCCGAATTGGGCACCATAGGGGCCGATGACCCGGCGTGTCCTCCTCCTCGTCCTGCCCTTCGCCCTCGCCGTCCCGATCGCCTACGGGCTGGCGTTCGCCCTGGCGGGGTATCCGCTCGATCTCGGTCCGCTGCTGGTCGGGGCCCTGGGGTGGGCGTTGGCCCTGGTGCTGCGCGCTCCCGTCGGGCTGGCCGGGCTCAAGATCACCGGCTCCCAGGATCGGGCCCAGCAGTGGGTGGTCGCTTCGTCGGGCCCGCTGGAGGAGTCGGTCCGCCTGGCGGCGCTCCTCCTGGTGGGGCGTGACCTGTCGACCGCGCTCTGGCTCGGCCTGGGCTGGGCCGGCATCGAGGTCTTCTACGCGATCGCCAACGGCTTCGCGATGGCCGCCCTCGCGGCCCGCACCGACCCGGAGGCCGAGCGAGCCCGCGCCATGCTGCCGCCGTCCGCCTTCGCCGCCTCCGCGCCGTGGTGGGGCGTGGTCGAGCGCGTGTGGGCCTCGGCGCTGCACATCGGCTTCACGCTCATGCTCGCCGCCGCCCCGCTCCTGTGGCTCGTCACCGTGCCACTGCACACGCTCACCAACGTCGCGTTCGTGCGTCTCAGCCAGCGCCGCCCGATGGTCGTGGTCAGCGGGCTGGGCCTGCTGTTCGGCGCCATGATCCTGGCCGGCGGCCTCGGCCTTCACCTCCTGAGCTGACCCGTCGGACGCCCGCCCGCCTTGCGGGCGAGGCAGCCGCCGGACGATACTCTGGTCTCGCCCACCGGAGGACCTCCTTGATCTGCACGGCCTGCGGCGCCGAGAACGATGCCGGACGCAAGTTCTGCCTGCAGTGCGGCCAACGCCTGGCCGTCGCCTGCCCGAGCTGTGGCACCGCCAACCCGGCCGGTGCCCGCTTCTGCGGCGAGTGCGGCAGCGCGTTGACCGGAGCGGACGCCAGCGCCGGCGCCCCCTCGCCCGCCGCCACCAGCACGGGAGCGGCGCCGGCCTCGGCCGCGCTGCCGGCCACCGAGCGACGGCTGGTGAGCGTCCTCTTCGCCGACCTGGTCGGCTTCACCACCATCTCCGAGGCGCGCGACGCGGAGGACGTGCGCGCATTGCTCGACCGCTACTTCGCGGCCTCGCGCGAGATCGTCGAGCGCTACGGCGGCACGGTGGAGAAGTTCATCGGCGATGCCGTGATGGCCGTCTGGGGCACGCCCATCGCCCAGGAGGACGACGCGGAGCGCGCGGTGCGGGCCGCCCTGGACCTGGTCGACGCGGCGCGCGCGCTGGGCCAGCAGGCCGGCGTGCCGGACCTCGCGCTGCGGGCGGGCGTGCTCACCGGCGAGGCCGTCGTCACCATCGGCGCCACCGGCATGGGCATGGTCGCCGGCGACGTGGTCAACACCGCGAGCCGGCTGCAGTCCGTGTCGGCTCCCGGCACGGTGCTCGTCGGCGAGGCGACGCGGCGCGCGGCGAGTGAGGCCATCGTGTTCGAGGCGGCCGGCGAGCAGACGCTCAAGGGCAAGGAGGCACCGGTCCCCGCGTTCCGTGCCCTGCGCGTCGTGGCGCAGCGCGGCGGCGTGGGTCGCAGCGAGCTGCTGGAGCCACCGTTCGTCGGCCGCGACCCGGAGCTGCGGCTGATCAAGGACTTCTACCACGCCACCGCGCGCGAGCAGGGCCCGCGGCTGGTGAGCGTCATCGGGCAGGCGGGCATCGGCAAGAGCCGGCTGGCGTGGGAGTTCCTCAAGTACATCGACGGCGTCACCGAGAACGTGTGGTGGCACGAGGGCCGCTCCCCCGCCTACGGCGAGGGCATCAGCTTCTGGGCGCTCGGCGAGATGGTGCGCATGCGAGCCGGCATCGGCGAAGGGAACGATGCGGCCACGACCCGCGAGCGGATCGCCGCGACCCTGGCCGAGTTCGTCACCGATGCCGACGAGCGCGCGTCGCTCGAGGGCCCGCTACTGCACCTGCTCGGCCTGAGCGACGGCACCGCGTTCGAGCGCAGCGCCCTCTTCGTGGCGTGGCGCACCTTCTTCGAGCGGATCGCCGAGCGGGGCCCGGTGGTCATGGTGTTCGAGGACCTGCAGTGGGCGGACGACGGGCTGCTGGACTTCATCGAGGACCTCGTGACCTGGTCGCGCGGGCGGTCGATCTACGTGATCACGCTGGCGCGGCCCGAGCTGCTCGATACCCGCCCCACCTGGGGCGCTGGCTTGCGCGCCTTCACCTCGCTGAGCCTGCAGCCCCTGTCCGACGACGACATCCGGGTGCTGCTCGACGGCCTGGTGCCGGGACTCCCCGCCACCCTCACCAGCGCCATGGTCGCGCGAGCCGAGGGGATTCCCCTGTACGCGGTCGAGACGGTCCGCATGCTCCTGAACGACGGGCGGATCGAGCGTGACGGCGATCGGTTCCGTCCGGTCGGCGACCTCTCCGCGCTCGCCGTTCCGGAGTCGCTCCACGCGCTGATCGCCGCGCGCATCGACGCGCTGCCGGCCGCCGAGCGGGCACTGCTCCAGGACGCGTCGGTCCTGGGCCAGTCGTTCGCCCGCGAGGCGCTGGTCGCCGTCGCGCGCGTGAGCGAGGACGACGTGGACGGCATGCTCCGGCACCTGGCGCAGCGCGAGCTCGTCGACGTCGACGACGATCCACGCTCTCCGGAGCGTGGGCAGTACCGATTCGTGCAGGGTCTGCTGCGCGAGGTCACCTACGGGACGCTGGCGCGCGACGACCGCAGGACGCGCCACCTCGCCGCGGCGCGGTACTACGAGACGCTGGGCGACGACGAGCGCGCCGGCGTGCTGGCGCAGCACTACGTCGACGCCTACCAGGCCCATCCGGATGGCCCCGAGGGCGCGGCGGTCGCGGCGCAGGCCCGCGTCGCGCTCCGCGCGGCCGCGCAGCGGGCCGCGGCACTCGGGTCGCACCGGCGCGCGCTCCAGTACCTCGAGAGCGCGCTGGCGGTCACCACCGACCAGCGCGAGGAGCTCGACCTGCGGGTCGCGGCGGGCACCCGGGCCGGCGACGCCGGCCTGCTCGAGGCCGCGGCCGGGCACCTGGAGCGCGCCATCGACGTCGGTCGCCTCCTGGGAGAGCACACCATCCGGCGCCGGGCCACCATCACGCTGGCCGACATCCTCACCGAAGGGCGCCAGCAGGAGGCGCAGCAGCTCCTCGAGCAGCTCCTCGCGGAGCCTGACTTCGACGAGACCGATCCCGAGTACGTACGCGCCGCGAGCTACCTGGCCAAGGTCCACATGCGCCGGCTGGAGGATCGCAAGGCGATCGAGCTCTCCGAGCGCATCCTGCCGCTGGTCGAGCGCGGCGGCGACCAGGAGCTGGCCCTCGACCTGATCATCACCCGCGGGGTCGCCCTGGGCAACCTGAACCGCAACGTGGAGGCCACGGCCCTGATCCAGGGGGCGCTCGAGTCCGCGCTGCGCGGCAACCACGTCGACGTGGCCCTGCGCGCCTACACGAACCTGGGCTACATCCTGGCCAGCGACGACGTGCACGCGGCGCACCGCGTCACGCTGCAGGGCGTCGAGAAGGCGATCAAGAGCGGGAAGACCGGGCCCATTCGCTACCTGGTCGGCAACGCCATCGACGGCGCGCTCGAGATCGGGGAGTGGGATTGGCTGCTCCGGGCCGTGGCCGAACAGGAGCAGGGCGAGCTGGAGCTGGCCGAGCGCATCTGGTACGCGGGCTACCGGCTGCTGGTGTCCGTCTTCCGAGGCGAGGAGGTCGAGCGCGAGGCCGGCGAGATCTACGAGGCCAGCCGAACGGTCGATGACCTCCAGTACCGCCTGATCGGCTCGTTTCCGATGACGGCCTGGGCGCTGGTCCACGGTCACTACGACCGCGTGATGGAGATCGCCGACGGCCTGCTCGGCCGCGGAGCGCTCATCGCCGCGGAGGTTGCGGCGTGGGGCGCGCGAGCGGCGGCCTGGGCCGGCGACCTCGCCGCGCTGCGCCGCTACGCGGACGCGTCACGGGCGGCCCGCGCCGGACGACGAAGCCAGGTCCTGCTCCTGGCCACCGCCGCCCAGCTGGCGGCCCTCGAAGGCCGCCAGGCCGACGCCCGGACCGAGTTCGGGGCCGCGCTGAAGCTGGCGCGCGACCTCGGCCTGCGCTTCTGGACCGGGATGATCGGCCTGGACGTCCTGACCCTGGGCGCCATGGACGCGGACGAGCGCGCGCGCGTCGCCGACGAGGCGCGCGTCATCTTCACCGAGCTCCGCGCGGTGCCGCTCCTCGAGCTGCTGGACCAAGTGCTCGGGGATCAGCCGCCGCCTGCCTCGAAGCCGCGCGAAGGGACGCGGACGGAGGCCGAGCTCCCGAGCGAGGCGTGACCGTCGCGCAGCGCGCCTTCATCGCCGCTACCCGGCTGGGAGCGCGGCCGGAGGACTCGGCCGTCGACCGGCTGCAGCGGGGCCTGCTCGTCAGCGTCCTGGTGATCGTCATGGGTCCCTGTCTCGCCTGGGGCGCGCTGTACTGGCTCAACGGCGAGCGCGTCGCGGCGCTGGTGCCGTGGACCTACATCGGACTGTGCCTCGCATCGCTGGCCATCCTGGCGACGACCGGGGCGTTTCGGCTCGTCCGATCCGTCCAACTCACGCTCATCCTCGTGCTGCCGATGACCCTGTGCGTCCTGCTCGGCGGTATCGTGCCGTCCAGCGGCGTCGTCCTGTGGTCCTTCCTGGCTCCCGTGGCGGCGATCGCGTTCGATCGCCCGGACCGTGCGTGGCGCTGGTTCGCGGGCTTCATCGGCGTGCTGCTGCTCGCGATCGTGCTGCCCCCGTTCGTCCGTCCGGATCCGGCCCAGATGCCCGACGCCATGGTGCTGGCATTCGCCGGCCTCAACATCGGCGCCGTGGGATTGCTGTGCTTCTCCCTGCTGGCGGCCTTCGCCACGGAGCGGGAGTCCGCGCAGCGACGGGTCGAGGAGCTGCTCCTCAACGTCCTCCCACGCGGCATCGTCGAGCGCCTGCAGACCGAACGCGGCTCGATCGCCGACCACTTTGACCAGGCCAGCGTCCTGTTCGCCGACGTGGTCGACTTCACGCCCCTCTCACAGCGGCTTCCGCCGCGGGAGGTCGTTGACATGCTCGACCGCCTCTTCACCGAGTTCGACGCGCTGGCCGATGCGCTGGGCGTCGAGAAGATCAAGACGATCGGCGACTGCTACATGGCGGCGTCGGGGGTCCCGGTGTCGCGGGCCGATCACGCGATGGCGATCGCTCGCCTGGCGCTGGCCATGCGCGGGTGCGTCGATCAATTCCGGCGGGCGGACGACGGGCTGCCGCTGAGGATTCGCATCGGTCTCAACGCCGGCCCGGTCGTGGCCGGCGTCATCGGTCGTCGCCGGTTCCTCTACGACCTGTGGGGTGACGCCGTGAACACCGCGTCGCGGATGGAGTCCCACGGCATCCCGAACGAGATCATGCTCACGCGCTCGATGTACGAGCTGCTGGCGGACCGCTTCGTGTGCGAGCCGCACGGGCCGATCGAGGTCAAGGGCAAGGGCGTCGTGGAGACCTGGCTCCTGCGCGGGGAGCGCCCGTCCGGCGCGTGATCAGTGAAGGCGGGAGCCCCCGCCAGGCCCGGGCTCGCCGCCGTCCCCGCCTTCCTCGCCACCTTCGCGCAGGAACCGCTCGATGTCGGCGATCAGCTCGTCCCCCTCGGGCAGCCGCGACTCGTCGGCCAGGGCCTCCAGGCGGGTGACGTAGGCCTTGGTGTCGTCGTCGGTGGCGGCCGCCGCGTCGAGCAGGTTGCGACGCTCCAGTGCCCGGCTGGCGAGTTGCCCGACCGGCAGATCGACACCGAGGTGGCGCCCGAGCGCGTTGAGCAGCGCGATCGAGGCGGCCGGGTAGGTCGCGTTGACGTAGTGCGGCACCTGCGCAAAGAAGCCGATGGACGGAATCCCGTTGGTCGAGGCGGCGATCTCCAGCATCGAGAGGGCCGCTGACGGGACGCGCAGCAGGCCGTCCGGTCCCTGCCGGATGCCGTCGGGCAGCAGCCCCGAGGCCGATGCCGTCGCCAGGATGGGGACCGGTCGCGTATGCGGCACGGCCGCCGGGATGGCGCCCAGCGACACCCAGGTCGCGACGCCCAGGCGCTTCGCGAGCCGCACCACCTCGTCGCTGAGCTCGCGCCAGCGGTAGTCGGGCTCCGGACCGGTCAGGACCAGCAGGTCACGCTCGCCGATGCGCGTCGCGCTGAGGCGGAGCTCCGGCCACTCCAGCCGGACCGGACGCCCATCGACGATGTCGAGCGTCGGCCGTCGCGCGCGGTAGTCGTAGATCGCGTCGCTGTCGAAGGTCGCCACCTGCCGGGCGTCGTTCGCCAGCTGGCCGGCGGCGGTCGTCCCCGCCGTTCCCGCATCGACCCAGCCCTCGAACGCCGCCACCAGCGCGGGAGCGTCGAGCTGCGGATCCTCGTCCAGCCGGTACAGCGCCATGGACGCAGTCTACGTCGCGCGCGTCCACCGTCGCGTCGGGCCGGATGACTCGAACCGTCCGTCCCTGCGGGCCAGGTGGCCCTGTCCCCGCGGGCGCCGCCGGTCGAATGCTCGACGCATGCGATACGTGATGCGCCGGTACGCCGGCGAGGACGACTTCTGGGCGGTGCGTGGACTCCTGCGGCGGCTCCTGGTGGAGGCGGACTTCCTCCCCGCGACGTGGGGTGTCCTGCGCTGGGACTACTGGCGCTGGCATGGCGTCCTCAACTGCGGATCGCCGCCGCCGGAGGAGCTCGTGACGCTGGTGGAGGACGATGCGGGCGCTCTCATCGGCCTGATCAACGCCGAGGACCGCGGCGAGGCGTTCCTGCAGCTCGACCCCCGGGCCAGGAGCGACGCGCTCGAGGAGGCCATGCTGACGACGGCCGAGGAGCGCCTCAGCGGCGAGGACGGGCTGCTGGTCTGGGCGCCGGCCTCGCAGCAGGCATGGGCCGCGCTGCTCGGCCGCCACGGGTACGGTCGCACCGACGACGACGAGCACGTTCGCATGCGCTCGCTGCTCGATCCCCTGCCGCGCCCGGAGGTTGCCCCGGGCTATCGCATCCGCGCACTGGCGGAGGGCGACGCCGACTTCCCGGCCCGCGGCGACATCTCGCTCCGCGTCTTCCACCCGGTGCCGGACGGGAACACGGCCATGACGGGCGCCGAGTACCGCAACATCCAGCGCTGCCCGCTCTACCGCCGCGACCTGGACCTGGTCGCCGAGGCCGATGACGGCTCGCTGGCCGCGTTCGTCACCGTCTGGTTCGACGACGTCCTGCGCACCGCCACCATCGAGCCGGCCGGGACCGATGCGCCGCACCGGCGCCGGGGCCTGGGCCGGGCCCTGCTGCTCGAGGGGATGGCCCGCGCCCGATGGATGGGCGCGACGCGAGCCTACGTCGGCTCGTACGGCCCCGGCGCTCACGCCCTGTACGAGTCGGTCGGACTGCAGACCGCCGAGCACCTGGTTGGCTGGCGTCGCCCAGCCTGATGCGCCCGGCACCGGGGCCGTGGCGCACAATGGGGGCATGCCGAAGCGCAGGGCGGATGCTCCGCCTGACCCGGATCGGCTCGTCCGCGAGTCGGCCGGCACGTACCGCACCGAGGACGGCCGATTCGAGGTCCGCAACGGGGACACCGGCTGGTTCCTGGTGGACTCGGAACAGACCAACGAGTTCGGCCAGGAGCTGATGCACGGTCCGTTCGCGACGCTGAGTGCCGCGCGCGCGGCGGTTCCCGGCGCGCGCAGCCCGAAGGTCACCGCCATCCGCCGTCCACGGCCCCAGCCGCGTCGGCGCCCCGGGGATGCCGATGCCGAGGCCCCGCCGGCGCGCAGGAAGCCCCGAACCTGGCTCGACGACCTGCCGACCGCCGACGCCCGCCGCGCGCGGTCGATGATCCGCGCGCTGGATCGGCGTGGCTTCCCCGATGCAGACGGGCTGGTGCGCCAGGACCGCGACGGATTCTTCCCGGTCATCGCCGCCCGCCTGGTGGAGGAGGAGGTGGCGCGCCTGGTGGACGACTGGCCGGAGTCGACCCGGCCGGAAGCCCGGGCGCTGGTCGCCCGCGTGCTCGCCATCGTGAGCCAGCACGGCGCCGAGGTCGACCCGCCCCTGCCCGGGTGGCGCCTCGTGGAGGTGGCGCGTGATGGCGCGGATGACCACGAGGATCGCCCCATCGAGCTCGGCGAGTAGCGGCCGGCCCGGCGGCCCGGTTCCTGCATCGGCTTCGTCGCAGCTATCCCAGACGAGGAGTCGACCCATGGACACCGACCGACGCGAGGACGCCGAGGATACGCCGCTGGCCGATGGCACCGGGATGGAGCGCCCGAACGACCTGCCCGCCATGGAGAGCGGTGACGCGGAGAGCCGGCGGCCGGAGGCGAGCGGCGACGAGAAGACCGCCGTCGAGGGTGCCTCGGGCCTGGG
>DASSOH010000045.1:0-35315 GCA_035700865.1 Candidatus Limnocylindria bacterium
TCGTACTGGGCCCGATACTCGGTGACCAGCGGCATCTCCCAGAACCACTCCCCCGCCCGCTCGGCGGCTCCGCCGACGCGCTCGCCCCACTCGCGCGGACGCGCGAAGTAGGCGCTCACCGTGTCGCCGAACGCGACCGAAGCCGCTCCGGTGAGCGTGGCCACGTCGACGACGTGCGTCGCGCCCTGGGTCTCGGCCCAGGTCATGGCGTCGGCCAGGATGAGGCGGCCCTCCGCGTCGGTATTGGTCACCTCGACCGTCATGCCGTTCATGGCCTTCACCACGTCGCCCGGCCGCTGCGCGTTGCCGCCCGGCATGTTCTCGACCATGGGGGCCACGGCCATCAGCGGCGTCTCGGGCGCCAGGCGCGCGACGGTGCGGGCAGCGGCGATGACGGCGGCGGCACCCGATTTGTCGTGCTTCATGTCGCCCATGTGCTCGGCCGGCTTGATGCTGATGCCACCCGAGTCGAAGCAGACGCCCTTGCCCACGATCGCCAGGCGCCGGTCGGCGCCGGACTCCCAGCCGGGCAACTTGATGGCGATCAGCCGCGGCGGATGCGCCGCACCCTGGCCGACGCCGAGGAGCAGCCCCATGCCGAGCTTCGCCATGTCGTCGGGCTCCAGGATCTCGACGGTGCAGCCATCGGCCTCGAGCTCCTTCGCGACCTCGGCCGTCATCGCGGGCGACAGGTCGTTCGCCGACCGATTGGCCAGGTCGCGACCGAACGCCATCCCCTCGCCGATGTGCGCGCCACGGTCCAGCGCCTCCTGGGAGGCACCGCCCAGGAAGAGGACCTCGTCCACCGAGCGCTTCATCGCCTCGGTGTCGCGGACGCGTCCGTAGACCGCGGTGGACCGATACGTCCCGGCGACGGCGCCAGCGGCCGCGGCGGCCCAGGCGTCGTCGTCCTCGCCGTCGCGCAGCCAGAGCGCCAGCGTCCGCGCGCCGCGGCCGTTCAGCCGTCGCGTCGCGACCGCCCCGAGGCGCCGGGCGCGGAACGATCCACGGCCGCGGGCACCGGCGTTGAGCAGCAGCAGGCGCTCGACCGGGAGGTCGCCCGCGTCGACGAGCGCGGAGGGGTGCTCCAGCGCGTTGAACTCCCCCCACTCGATCGCGGCGCGGATGGCGCCGCCGGAGGCGGCGTCCAGCTCGGCCAGGTCGCCGGTCAGGGCGGCATCCTCGCGGTAGATGGGTACCGCGAGCACGTCGGCGACGACGGTGGCGGGAAGGTCGGCGGTCGCGCGCAGGCGCATGCTTCGATGGGCTCCTTCGTCACGGGTGGGATCGAGCGAGTATAGGAGCGTCAGCGACAGTCGGAGATGCGCGCCGAGTACATCGTGAACGCGCTTCCCGGCGAGGCGGGCGTACCGGCCGGCGGCTCCTGGTCGATGATGCCCGCCGGCTTCGCCTGGTCCTGGTTGCAGCGGACGGTCCACTTCAGGCCGGCCGCGCGTGCCAGCTCGATCGCATCGGCGGTCGGCAGGCCGACCGTGTCCGGCACCACGCCCGCCTCCACCGTCGGGGGCGGCGTCGGCTCGGCCGCCTGGGACGGGGAGGCGCCACCGCCGCCACGACCAAGCTCGAGCAGCGGGACGACCAGCAGCAGCACCACCAGGGCGGCCGCGCCCAGGACCGCGGCGGTCCCGATCCACCGCAGGGCGCCGCCCGCGGGCCGGCCCGACGCTCGGCGTCGCGGGGGCGCCGGTTGGCGCGGCGCACGCGATGGCGCGCGAGGCGGCGGCGGGGCGGAGGGCGGCACGGGGCCGCGCTGGGCGGGTACCACCCGGGTCTCGTCGTCCGGCGCGACCGCTCGGTCGGCGGAGGCGGCGTCGAGGGCGCGGTCCATGGCTTCGGCGGTGCGGAAGCGAGCGGCGGGATCGCGCCGCAGGGCCTGCAGGATCGCCGCGTCCAGCCGTCCCGGGACGCCGGCCACCAGGGTCGATGGGGGCCGCACCGCCCCCGCGTCCTGCTGGCGAGCGACCTCCGCGGGCGTGGCGCCATCGAAGGGCCGTCGCGCGGTGAGGGCCTCGTACAGCACGACGCCCAGGCTGAACAGGTCGCTGGCCGGCGTCAGCGGCTCGCCGTGCAGCTGCTCGGGCGACATGGCGTGCAGCGAGCCGAGACTGGTGTCGTCGTCGTTCCCGGCGTCCGGCGGCCGCGCGATGCCGAAGTCGATGAGCTTGGCCGGCCCCGGTCCCAGCATCACGTTCGAGGCCTTCACGTCGCAGTGCACGAGGCCGCGGCCGTGGACGACGCGGAGGCCGGCGAGCAGCTCCCGGCCGATGCGCACCACGTCGGCCGGCGGCATGGGACCGCGCTCGTCGATCGTGCTGCGCAGGGTGCTGTGGCGGTCCAGCAGCTCCATCACGAAGAAGTGCGCCCCCTCGTCGCTGCCGGAGTCGTACACGTGGACGAGCGACGGATGGGTCAGCGACGCCGCCGCGCGCGCCTCCTCCAGGAAGTGATCGACGAAGGGCGGGTCGTCGGCGTACGGCGCGGAGAGGACCTTGATCGCCACGTCGCGATCCAGCCGCTCGTCGCGGGCCCGGTACACGCGCGCCATGCCGCCGCGCGCGATCAGCGCGTCGACGCGGTAGCGGTCGACCAGCCGCCGGCCGACGAGCGGGTCGCTCGCCGCGCCGGTCACCGCGTCAGCCCTCGCGCGATCTCGCGCGTCGCGGAGACGCGCGTCTGCAGCTCCGCCAGGCGCCGCAGCGGCGCGCCGCTGACCGCGCTCCCACCCTCGCCGATGGCGATGCGCAGCGCCCGATCGGCGGTCGTCGCCTCGTCCGAGCGACCGGCGAACGCGTGCGCCGCCGCCTCCGCGGCGGCGCGGTCGCCGGCGCGCGTGGCGCGCACGATCGTCTCGACGTCGGCGATCATCGCATCGGTCGTCTCGATCCAGATCGGCAGGGTCACCAGGTCGACCTCCCAGGCGGAGACGGCATCATGATCGGTCCGGGCGGCGTCGGCCAGCCGCTCCGCCTCGTCGAGATCGCCACGGCCGAGGGCGGCAAGGGCCTGGTCCAGGAGCACCGGGACGCGCTCCGTCCGACGCCGCATCTCGGCGAAGGCATCGGCCGCCGCCGCCGTGGCGCGCAGCTGCGCCGCCACCGAGCTCAGCTCCCCGGTCTCCACCGGCTGCTCAACCGCCACCCCGGCGCCGGCCAGCTGGATCGCGCCACGCAGCGCGTCGACCGCGGCGCGCGCGGCGCTCGCGACGGGTTCGGCATCCTCCAGCAGCCGCGCCGCCGCTTCGAGGCTCGGACCGGGCGGCTCGTCGCCGGTCACGGTTCGAGCCGCGCCGGAGCGGGCGGCATCGGTCGCTTCCGAGAGGCGCGCCGCGAGGGCGTCCAGGTCGCTCGCCGCCGCCGACGCGCGCTCGTGCAGCAGGCGGACGGCGTCCCGGGATCGGGCGACGCCCGCGACGTCCGCGGAGAGCGTCGCGGCGCAGGCCGCCACGGCGACGGCGGCGGTGAGCGTGGCGCGCAGCCCTATCATGAGCCGATGTCCCGCACCGAGACGCTGCGCGCGCTCCCCAAGGCCGAGCTGCACCAGCACCTCGATGGATCCGTGCGGCCGGAGACGGCCGTCGAGCTGGCCGCCGCCATCGGCACCGAGCTCACCCTGGAGGAGGCGCGACGGCGCATGGTGGGGCCGCCGCGCTGCCGCGACCAGGCCGAGCTGCTGTCGTACTTCGACCTGCCGATCGCACTGCTCCAGACGGCGGACTCGCTCGAGCGCGTGACGCGCGAGCTGATCGAGGATCTCGCCGCGGACGGCGTCCGGTACGCCGAGATCCGCTGGGCGCCGCGCCTGCACCTCGAGCGCGGGCTCTCGGTGCCCGCCGTGCTCGACGCGGTGGCGCGTGGCGTGGCGGAGGCGGCGCTCGTCCACGGGCCGGCGGGGCCGCGCATCGGCCTCATCGTCACCGCCATGCGATCCCACCCGCCCGGCGCGAACGTCGCGCTGGCCGAGGCCGCGGCCGGCTTCGGCATGCCCATCGTCGGGTTCGACCTCGCCGGTCCCGAGTCGGCGTGGCCGGCCCCACCGCACGCGGCCGCCTTCCAGGCCGCGCGCGATGGCGGGTTGGCCCTGACCTCGCACGCCGGGGAGGTCGCCGGCGCGGAGCGGGTGCGCGAGGTCCTCGACTTCGGGGTGCGCCGCATCGCGCACGGCGTGACGGCCATCGGCGATCCGACCCTGGTCGCCCTGCTCCGCGAGCGGGACGTGACGCTCGACCTGTGCCCGACCTCAAACGTGCAGGCGGGGATCGTCCCCGACCTGGCCGCGCACCCGCTGGCGGCGCTCCACCGCGCCGGCGTATCGGTCACCATCAACACCGACGACCGGACGGTGACGGGAACGACGCTCACCGAGGAGCTGGATCGGACGGCGGAGGCGGTCGGCCTCATGGACGGGGAGCTGGCCTCCATCGCGGTCAACGCGTTCCGCCGCGCGTTGGCGCCCCGCGACGTCGTCGCGCCGCTGCTCGACGACGCGGTCCGTGCCTGGGAGGCATGGCGCGGCGGCGACGGCATCAGCTGAGCCGGTCCTCGAGCAGCCGTCGCACCTCGGCCGGCCCCGCGGCGACGGCATCCGGCCGCCGCTCCCCCTCCAGGGCCTCGGCCGCCTCCGCGGTCGCCACGCCGGTCAGGACCAGGATCGCCGCGCAGCCGGCGCGGTGGGCGCCCGCCACGTCGGCGTCGGGGTTGTCGCCGACGACCACCGCCTCCCCGGCGTCCACGCCGCTGGCCTCCAGGATCGCCGTGAACATGGCCGGCTCCGGCTTGCCGACGACCTCCGGCGTCACGCCCGTCGCCGTGGCCAGGGCCGCGACGATCGAGCCGGCACCCGGCAGGAACCCGGCCGGCGTCGGGTAGCGCGTATCGGCGTTGGTGGCGACCAGGCGCGCGCCGGCGTCGACGGCGCTCATGGCCACCGCCAGGCGCGCGTAGTCCACCGCCGGGTCCAGGCCCACCAGCACCGCGTCGTAGCGGTCCGCCAGCGGACCGCCGTCCGGCGGCCCATCGCCAGCCGCGTGACGCGCGACCTCGCCGGCCATGGCGGCCTCGAAACCCGCCTCCAGCAGCTCGGTGCGCATGCCGTCGGCCCCGATGGCGAGGATGCGCCGGACCTCGGGGGCGTGGCGACGGAGGTGCTCGATCGAGGCGGAGGTCGAGGTCACGATCTCGTCCTCCTCGGTCGCGATGCCCATGGTCGCCAGGCGGGCGACGTAGCCGCGCCGCTCGACCATCGAGTTGTTGGTGGCGAAGCGCACGGCCACGCCGCGCTCGTGGAGCCATCGGACCAGCTCCGGCGCTCCCTCGATCGGCTGCAGGCCGCGGTAGATGACCCCGTCGAGATCGAAGACGACCAGGCGAACGGGGTCGGGAAGCGGGCTCACGCGGCCGATCATAGGGGCCTCCGCGCCATCGGGCCGGGCGGCCGATGAGCGGCCCGTGCCGAATGACCCTTGAGATCGGGTAAAACGTTTCAGTAGAATGCCGCGGAGTCTGCGCCAGGTGCCCACTGGCCCGAGCGCATCTGTGCGCCGCGATCACGCGGCTCGCACCGAACCATGGTGTGGAGGAGATATGGCGAAGCACACTCGGGCGGTCATGGCCTTCCTGGCCATCCTGTCCCTCATCCTCGCGGCGTGCAGCGGCGGCGGGTCGAGCCCGTCGGCCAGCGCGAGCGCGGCGGAGTCGACCCCGGCCAGCGAGAGCGCGGCACCGAGCGAGAGCGCGGCACCGAGCGAGAGCGCGGCGGCCGTCGACTACAAGGTCTGCATGGTGTCCGACACCGGCGGCTTCGACGACAACAGCTTCAACGAGAACGGCCTGGCCGGCCTCGAGCGCGCGCGCGACGAGCTGGGTGTCGAGATCGCCACGCTGCAGTCGAACAGCGCCGAGGACTACGAGCGCAACATCAACCAGTTCATCAGTGACGGCTGCGACATGATCGTGACCGTCGGCTTCCTGCTCGGCGACGCCACCAAGGCTGCCGCAGAGGCCAACCCGGACGTCCGCTTCGCGATCGTCGACTTCGCCTACGACCCGCCGCTCGACAATGTCGAGGGTCTCGTCTACGCCACCGCCGAGGCGGCCATGCTGGCCGGCTACGCGTCGGCGTCGTGGACCAAGACGGGTGTCATGGGCACGTTCGGCGGCATCAACATCGGCCCGGGCGTGACCGACTTCATGGACGGCTTCATCGCCGGCATGAACTACTGGAACGAGCAGAAGGGCGACGACGTCCGCATGCTCGGCGGTCGTGACCCGAACGATGCCGCGTCCGGCACGTTCACCGGCAACTTCGACAGCACCGATGACGCCAAGAACGTCACCCTCGGCTTCCTGCAGGAAGGCGCGGACGTGATCCTGCCCGTCGGCGGACCGATCGGCCAGGGCACCTTCGCGGCCATCCGCGAGCAGGGCGCCGATGCGGTCGGCCTCGGCGTGGACGTCGACTGGACCCAGACCGTCCCCGATTACGCGGACCTGATGCTCGTCAGCATCATCAAGCGCATCGACAACTCGGTCTTCCAGGCCATCGAGCGCGCCGTCAACGACGAGGCGCCCGAGGCGACCTTCCTCTCCAACCTGGAGAACGAGGGCGTCGGCATCAGCGACTTCCACGATTACGACGACCAGATCTCGCAGGAGACCAAGGACGAGATCCAGGCGCTGGCCGATGCGATCATCGCCGGCGACATCTCCCCGTCCGACTACTACGGTCAGTGAGGTCCGAGGCCCAATCGGGTTGAGTATCCTCGGCGGGCGGCGTCCTCCTCGGACGCCGCCCGTTCGGTATCACGCATGAGGCGTCCGTGAAGCTCGAGCTGCGAGGAATCACCAAGCGGTTCCCCGGCGTCGTCGCCAACGAGGGCGTCGACCTCGTCGTCAACCCCGGCGAGATCGTCGGCCTGCTCGGCGAGAACGGCGCCGGCAAGACGACGCTCATGAACGTCCTCTACGGCCTCTACCAGCCGGACGAGGGCGAGATCCTGATCGACGACAAGCCGGTGCGCTTCGCCGGTCCGTCGGACGCGATCGCGGCCGGCATCGGCATGGTCCACCAGCACTTCATGCTGGTCCCGGTCTTCACCGTCACCGAGAACGTCATGCTCGGCGTCGAGTCCACGCGGCCCCCGTTCGGGCGGCTGGACGAGCCGGCCGCGCGGCGCCGGATCATGGACATCAGCGAGCGCCACGGGCTCAAGGTCGACCCGGATGCCGTGGTCGAGGACCTGCCCGTCGGCGTGCGACAGCGCGTCGAGATCATCAAGACCCTCTACCGATTCTCCGACGTCCTGATCCTGGACGAACCCTCCGCCGTGCTCACGCCGCAGGAGACCGAGGACCTGTTCAAGGTCATGCGGTCGCTGGTCGAGCACGGGACCGGAATCATCTTCATCACGCACAAGCTGGACGAGGTGCTCACCATCGCGGATCGGATCAGCGTGCTGCGCCGCGGCAAGGTCGTCGGCGAGACCACGCCGGCCGAGACCAGCGAGGAGGAGCTGGCGGCCATGATGGTCGGCCGCAACGTCGAGCTGGTCGTCCACAAGGAGCCGGCGGTGCCCAAGGCGCCCGTGCTCGAGATCGCCGACCTCGTCGTCCGCGACGAGCGTGGCCACGCCGCGGTCAACGAGCTCGACCTGACGGTGCGCGCCGGCGAGATCCTGGCCGTGGCCGGCGTCCAGGGCAACGGCCAGACGGAGCTGGTCCAGGCCATCACCGGCCTCCGGCCTCGCGACTCGGGCTCGATCCGCATCGACGGGGAGGAGATGGACGGCACGCCACGCGAGATCTACAAGGCGGGCGTGGCCCACGTCCCCGAGGACCGCCTGGAGGACGGGCTGGTGGTGGACTTCACGGTCGCGGAGAACCTGGTCCTGAACAACTACTGGACCGATACGTTCGCCAACGGGCTGAACCTGGACCGCGATGCCATCGCCTCGACGGCCGAGGAACGCGTGCGCGACTTCGACATCCGCACGCCGTCGATCTTCAACCCCGTCGGCAACCTGTCGGGAGGCAACCAGCAGAAGGTCATCGCGGCGCGCGAGTTCTCGCGACCCGGCGTGAAGCTGGTGGTCGCCTCGCAGCCGACCCGCGGCCTCGACGTGGGCTCGATCGAGTACATCCACAAGCGCATCGTCGAGCGACGCGACGCCGGGGCCGCCGTGCTCATCGTGTCGAGCGAGCTGGACGAGGTGATGGCACTGGGCGACCGCATCGCGGTGATGTACCAGGGCAGGATCGTCGCGACGCTGACCCCGCAGGAGGCCACCTTCGAGAAGCTGGGCCTGCTGATGGGCGGGGCTCATCCCGAGGATCACGTGTCCGACGGCGGCGAGGCGCTCGCCGGCGTCGGGGAGGCCGGCCATGACTGACGACACGTTCCCCCGCCAGCCGGACGAGGAGCTGCCGGCCCCGGAGCAGCCGATGCGCGCGAGCGAGCCGGACGAGGCGCCGCTGCCGGAGCCCGAGGAGGGGCGCCGCGGCCCTCTCCGCTTCCTGCGATCGCTGCTGCTCCCCGTCCTGGCCGTCTTCTCGGCCTTCGTGGTCGGGGCCATCATCATCATCTTCTCGGACGCGCAGACGCTGAGCCTGCTCGGCACGGACCTCGGCGCCGCCCTCGGGCGAGCGTGGAGCATCGTCATGCAGTCCTACGGCGCGCTGCTGAGCGGCTCCATCGGGGACCCGGTGCGGCTGTTCAGCGCGCTCTTCGCCGGCGACTGGGTCGAGGTGAAGCGGGCCTTCGGGCCGCTGTCCGAGACGATCGTGTCGGCGACGCCGCTGATCTTCACCGGCCTCTCGGTGGCGCTGGCCTTCCGCGTCGGCCTCTTCAACATCGGGGCGGAGGGGCAGATGTACATCGGCTCCCTCCTGGCCATCATCGCGGGCTTCTCGTTCGTTGGGCTGCCGTGGCCCATCCACCTGCCGCTCGCCGTCCTGGCGGGCTTCGTCGGCGGCGCGCTGTGGGGCTTCATCCCCGGCGTGCTCAAGGCGAAGACCGGCGCCCACGAGGTGATCGTCACGATCATGCTCAACTTCGTGGCGTATCGAATCATCGACTACGCGCTGAAGACGCCGCTGGTGCAGCGGGAGGGCCGCTCCGACCCGATCTCGAAGGTCGCGGAGCCGGGGGCGTGGCTGGTGCCGATCGTGGAAGGCCTGCGCGCCCACTGGGGTATCGCGATCGCCATCCTGGCGGCCGTGGCGGTGTGGTGGCTCCTCTTCCGCTCGCGATGGGGCTTCGAGTTCCGGGCGGTCGGCCTCAATCCGCGCGCGGCGCGCTACGCCGGCATGAGCCCCGGCTGGTCGACCGTGATGTCGATGGTGGTCGCCGGCGGCCTGGCCGGGCTCGCGGGTGCCAGCCTGATGCTGGGCGGCTCGTCGAAGAGCCTGACGCCCGGCTTCTCGCCCGGCTACGGCTTCGACGGCATCACCGTGGCCCTGGTCGGCGCCACGCGGCCGGCGGGCGTCGTGGCCGCCGCCTTCCTCTTCGGCGCGCTGCGCGCCGGCGCGACGCCCATGGAGGCGGCCACCGGCACCCCGCGCGACCTGGTGGTCGTGATCCAGGCCCTGGTGATCCTCTTCATCGCCGCGCCGGCCCTGGTGCGCGCGATCTACCGCATCCGGACCGAGCGCTCGCTCGGGACGGAAGTCTTCGCGAAGGGGTGGGGCTCGTGACCGCTGCCGTGACGACACCGCGCACGCTGACCCTCGCCGAGCGCCAGGCGCGCACGCGCCAGCGCGTGCTCGGGATCATCTACCTGATCGCCGCGGTGGTGATGACCATCGGCTTCACGCTGCCGGTCGCTGGCGACGCGGTGTCCTCCTTCAACCTGAACCTCGGCGGCTCGCCCATCCAGCTGCCGCCGCTCGACCTCCCCGCCCGCGGCACCGGATTCCTCCTCGCCGGCGCGGTGGCCTTCGCCGGCGCCATCCAGCTGACCCGCGGCTTCGGCGCTCGCTGGGCGCTGGTCCTGGGCCTGGTCGCCACCGCCTTCGTCTTCGGCTTCCTGGTGTGGGTCGCCGCCGGGCAGTCGATGAACCTGACCGGCGTCCTGCAGAGCACGCTGCAGCGCGCCGTCCCCATCGTCTTCGGTGCCCTCGCCGGCGTCCTGTGCGAGCGATCGGGCGTCGTGAACATCGCCATCGAGGGAATGCTGCTGACCGGCGCCTTCGTCGCCGCGGTCATCGGCTCGGTGACCGGCAACTCCTGGATCGGCATGATCGCCGCCATCCTGGCCGGCGGACTGATGGCCGGCATCCTGGCCGTGCTGGCGATCCGCTACCGCGTCGACCAGATCATCGCCGGCTTCTTCATCAACATCTTCGCCACCGGCCTCACCTCGTTCCTGGCGGTCCGCTGGCTGTCGCCGTACCAGGACACGCTGAACCGTCCCGAGGTCCTCGGCGCCATCCCCATCCCCTTCCTCGCCGACATCCCCATCCTCGGGCCCATCCTCTTCCGGCACAACATCTTCGTGTACCTGCTGTTCGTGCTGATCATCGGGATCCACCTCGGGCTGTTCTACACGCGCTGGGGCCTGCGCGTCCGCGCCGTGGGCGAGCACCCGAAGGCGGCCGACACGGTCGGCATCAACGTCTACTGGGTGCGCTACAGCAACGTCATCCTGGGCGGCATGGTGGCGGGACTCGGCGGCGCCTTCTTCACCATCGGCTCGACCGGTGGCTTCGAGCGCGAGATGAGCGCGGGACGCGGCTACATTGGCCTGGCGGCCATGATCTTCGGCGGCTGGAATCCGATCGGCGCCTTCCTGGCCGGCCTGGTCTTCGGCTTCGCCGATGCGGTCCAGTCGCGACTCTCGATCCTGAGCATCGGCATCCCCTCCGAGTTCATGCTGATGGTGCCCTACGTGGTCACCATCATCGTGGTGGCCGGCCTCGTCGGTCGGACGCGCGCGCCCGCGGCCGACGGCAAGCCGTACGTCAAGGAGTGACGCCACCGGCGAAGCGACGAGTCGTCGTCGACTGCGATCCCGGGCACGACGACGCCATCGCCATCCTGCTGGCCGCCGCCTCGCCGGCCGTCGAGCTCCAGGCGATCACCACGGTCGCCGGCAACCAGACGGTCGACAAGACGACCCTCAACGCGCGGCGCGTCTGCTCCGTGGCCGGCATCGCCGGCGTGCCGATCGCCGCGGGCTGCGACCGGCCGCTGTCGCGAGAGCAGATCGTGGCCGGCGAGATTCACGGCGCGTCCGGCCTGGACGGCGTGGACTGGGACGAGCCGACCGTGGAGGTCGACCCTCGTGACGGGGTGGACCTGCTGATCTCGCTGGCCAGGAGCGACGATCCGCGGCCCCTGACCATCGTCGCGGTCGGGCCGCTCACCAACGTCGCGACGGCCCTCCAGCGCGCGCCGGACATCGCCGGGCGCATCGACCGCATCTCGATCATGGGCGGCGCCATCGGCCTGGGGAACTGGACGCCGTCCGCCGAGTTCAACATCTACGCCGATCCGGAGGCGGCCGAGGTGGTGGTCACCTCCGGCGTCCCCGTCACCCTGGTGCCACTCGAGGTCACGCACCTCGCCCTGGCCACCGAGCCGGTGCTCGAGCGCATCGCGGCGCTCGGGACGCCGGTGGCGCGCATGAGCGAGGCGCTGCTGCGCTTCTTCACCGACACGTACCGCGAGGTGTTCGGCTTCCCGGCCCCCGCCGTCCACGATCCGTGCGCGGTGGCGGCGATCATCGACCCGACCATCGTGCCGACGCGCCGGATGAACGTCGCCATCGACACGGCGTCGGCCTTGAGCGCCGGGCGAACGGTCGTCGACGTCTACGGCACCACCGGCCGTGAGCCGAACGTGGACGTGGCGGTTGGCCTCGAGGTCGGCCGCTTCTGGGATCTCGTCCTGGAGGCCCTGGCGACCTACGCCGGCTGAGCCCCCGGGCGCTCACGCCACGCCGGGGCCGCGTCCGATGGCACGTGCGGGTGGCGCGAGGGCGGCTGACGCAGCAGCTCCAGCGAGCAGCCGGTGGCGGCCTGGTCGCGGACCACCGCCACGTGGTCGTAGTCGACCGAACGGAAGCCGACCGCGATGTCCGGCTCGCCCAGGTAGACGACGGCGTACCGCGCCCGCGCGTCGCCCGGCGTGCCACAGCCGACCGAGCCGCAGGCCACGAAGTGCCCCTGGCCGACGACGCGGTGCCACGCCTCGTGAGTGTGGCCGAAGCAGAAGACGTCATCCGCCTCGTCGGAGCCGATGCGGGCGAAGACCCGCGAGGGCCGGTCGCTCCACAGGTACTCGGTCTGGCGCAGTGGCGAGCCGTGGAAGAGGAGCAGCGACCGCCCGGCCAGGTTCAGGCGCAGCGTCGCGGGCAGCTGCCGCAGCCACGCCCGGTTCTCGTCGGTCAGCGTCTCGGCCGTCCAGCGCATGGATCGGTTGCCGTCGGCCTCCTCCGCCACCGTCGACCACGCGGCGCCGTTCTGGTCGCGGTCCATGCCGACCGCCTCGTCCCAGTTGCCCTGCACGGTGGGGACCTCCAGCCGGCGAAGCTCGTCCACCACCTCGTTGGGGTGCGGCCCGCGCCCGACCACGTCGCCGACGCAGAACAGCGCCTCGGCGCCGATGTGCACCACGTCGTCGATCACCGCCCGCAGCGCCGGCAGGTTCGCGTGGATGTCCCCGATCACCGCGATCCGCATGCGGAGGATTCTACGGTCCGCGCGGAGGCGGACAATGGCCCTTCCGGGTGACCATCGTCCCGCCCGGCACGGACCTCGCAGGCGTGGAGCACCGTGGACTGGAGCTGGTTCTGGGCGACCGATGCGAGCGTCGCGCGCCTGGTCATCGAGCGCGGCATCGCGCTCGTCTACCTGCTCGCCTTCGTGGCGGCCTGGCACCAGTTCCCGGCCCTCCTCGGCGAGCGTGGGCTGCTGCCGGTCCCCCGCTTCCTGGCCTTCCTTCCGTTCCGCCGCGCGCCGAGCCTCTTCCACCTCGGCTACACCGATGCGCGCCTCCGCCTGGTCGCCGGCGTCGGCGCGATCGGCGCGGCGGCGCTGCTGATCGGCCTGCCCCAGCAGGCGGCGCTGCCGATCACGATGGCGACCTGGGCGCTGCTGTGGGTCCTGTACCTGTCGATCGTGAACGTGGGCCAGACCTTCTACGCCTTCGGCTGGGAATCGCTGCTCCTCGACGCGGGCTTCCTGGCCATCTTCCTGGGCAACGCCGAGACCGCGCCGCCGCTGCTCGTCATCCTGCTCTTCCGGTGGCTCACCTTCCGCCTCGAGTTCGGTGCCGGCCTGATCAAGCTGCGCGGCGACCCGTGCTGGCGCGACGGGACGTGCATGCGCTACCACCACGAGACCCAGCCGATGCCGAACCCGCTGTCGTGGTGGTTCCACCACCTGCCCGCGCCACTGCACCGGCTCGAGGTGCACGGCAACTTCGTGACGCAGCTGGTGCTGCCCTTCGGGCTGTTCCTGCCGCAGCCCATCGCCGGTCTCAGCGCCGCCGCCATGATCCTGACCCAGGGCTACCTGCTGCTGAGCGGCAACTACGCCTGGCTCAACGCCCTGACCATCATCCTGGCCGTCTCGGGCCTCCCGGACGCCGCCTTCGGTCCGCTGGCCGACGCCGTCGCGGTTGGCGCGACCGATGCGCCCGGCTGGTTCATGGGCCTGGTGCTGGCGTGGACCGTGGCGACCGTCGTGCTCAGCTGGTGGCCGGTCCGCAACCTCATCGGCCGCGATGGACAGCTCATGAACTTCTCGTTCAACCCGTTCCACCTGGTCAACACCTACGGGGCCTTCGGCAGCGTCACGCGCGAGCGCCGCGAGGTGATCGTCGAGGGAACGCGGTCAGCGGTGCCGGACGAGGATGCCGAGTGGCGGGCCTACGAGTTCATCGGCAAGCCCGGCGATCCGCGCCGGCGTCCGCCGCAGATCGCCCCGTACCACCTGCGGCTCGACTGGCTGCTGTGGTTCGTCCCGCTCTCGCCGGCCTACGCCTCGGAGTGGTTCCCGGCCTTCCTCCAGAAGCTGCTGGAGAACGACCGGCCCACGCTTCGGCTGCTGCGCCGCAACCCGTTCCCCGACGAGCCGCCGCGCTGGGTGCGCGCCCGCTATGCCCGGTACCGCTTCACGACCTGGCGCGAGCGGCGCGCGGCCGGCGCGACCTGGGTCGCGGAGCCGGCCGGGATCCTGATGCCGCCGGTCAGCCGGCCGTGGCGGTCGGAGTGACCGAGCCGACGCCGGCGAAGGGCGCCGCCAGCACGCTGACGCGACCCGCGATGGTGCGTGCCACCTCGCGCAGCGCCTGCGCCGCGCGCGAGTCGTCGCCGCCGGGGTACTGCGGCGAGGTGATCGGCACGCCGGCGTCGCCGCCGGAGCGCACGCCCGGCTCGATCGGCACCCGGCCGAGCACCTCGAGCTCCAGCTCGCGGGCGATCCTGGCGCCGCCGCCCGAGCCGAAGATGTCGTGCTCCTTGCCGCAGCCGTCGCAGATGAAGCCGCTCATGTTCTCGACCACGCCCAGGGTCCGAACGTTGACCTTGTTGAACATGGCCACGGCCTTGCGCGCGTCGAGGAGGCTCACCTCCTGGGGCGTGGTGACGATGACCGCGCCGGTGAGCGGGATCAGCTGGCTGAGGCTCAGCGCCGCGTCGCCCGTGCCGGGCGGCAGGTCGATGACCAGGTAGTCGAGCTCGCCCCACTCCACGTCACGCAGGAACTGCGCGATGGCGCTGTGGATGAGCGGGCCGCGCCAGATCACGGGTGCGTCGCCCTGCAGGAAGTACTGGATGCTCATCATCTTCACGCCGTGGGCGACCACCGGGTTGGGCCGGCCACCGTTCCCGGTGACGTGCGCGTCCTGGGTGCCCATCATCAGCGGCACGTTGGGACCGGTGATGTCCGCGTCCAGCAGGCCGACCCGGGCGCCGTCGCGCGCCAGGCTGACGGCCAGGTTGACCGCCACCGTCGACTTGCCGACGCCGCCCTTGCCGGAGGCCACCGCGATGGTGTTCTTCACGCCGGGGATGAGGTCCGCGGCGGGGCCACCGAAGGTGCGCTTCACGTTGCTGGCCCAATCGACGCGCACCAGGCTGGCGCCCAGGCCGCTGAGCGCGTCGACGATGTCGCTCTCGATCTTCGCCTTCAGCGGGCACGCCGGCGTCGTGAGCTCGACGGTCAGGTCGACGACGCTGCCGTCGATCGCGATGTTCTTGACCATCCCGAGCGACACCAGATCGCGTCCGATCTCGGGATCCTTCACCCCGCCGAGCACGGCGAGGATGTTGTCGTCACTGAGCTGGTTGGCCATGACTGGCTCGGGAACTCCTAGCAGAGGGGCCGATGCGGCCCCTGCAGCGTACCAGACGTGTGCCGCCGCTTCATTTCCCGAACCGGTCGGTTGGCCCGTCGGATCAGGGCAGCCCGTCGAACAGCGAGGCCTCGGCCGTGGCCTCCGCGCCGGCGGCGACCGGGACGGCCGATGCGACGAGCCGGTAGTGCTCCTCCGCCAACCAGGCGTCACGCGCCTCCGCGGGCCAGTCGTGGAACGGTCCGGCCGAGCCGGTCTGCGACACGTGCCGCGAGATCGCCGCCAGCTTGAGCTGCGCGAACTCACCCAGCTCGAGCGACAGCGTGGGCGGCAGCGCCGAGCCGTAGCCGTCCGCCGGCGACCGGTCGCCCAGCACCTGCTGCGTGAGGCCGGCCGGGACGACCAGGTCGTACAGCTTGGCCGCGCGCCAGGCGACCTGGTCCTCCTCGATGTCGTCCTCGTACGCCAGCGGATGCGCGGCGCGCTCGTAGGCGGCCCGAACGGCGCGCGAGAGGACGACGTGATCGGCGTCACCGGTGACGCCATCGGGCCCGAAAGAGAGGATCACCTCGGGCCGATGCATCCGGATCGGCTCCACGATCCGCGCCACCAGCAGGTCGAAGTCGGCCCGGTCGAGGTCACCCTCCGCGTAGTCCAGCATGCGGAGCACCCGAACGCCGAGCAGCGCCACGGAACGGCGCATCTCGTCCTCGCGCACCGTGTCGAGGTTGCGCCAGGTCACGGCGTCGTACTTGACGTCGCGGTTCTTGCCGCCCGGCGCCGGCGACTTGTCGAGCAGCCGGGCGTCGAACCAGCCACGCGTGGCGCACACGACGACCACGTAGGCGCCGGCCGCGGCGGCGGTGGCGATGGCGCCGCCGAAGCCGAAGGACTCGTCACCCGGGTGGGCGACGACGACCATCAGGCTGCGTGCGGGAGTGCGCTCGCGGACCGGCCGCCAGAGGGAGGACACGGCCGGCAGTATACGGGCCTAGGCGCCGGCCTCGACGGGAATGGCCGCACGTGGATCGGGCGCATCGGCGGTGCCGGACGGCCCTCCGTTGCGGTCGCCGACCGAGCTCTCGATGACCGGCACGCGGTCCAGGAAGCTCGCGTCCCGACCGATGGCGATGGCCCGGCGCACCTCGTCCAGGTCCAGGATCTCGTGGCGCAGGAGCAGCTTCAGCTCGTCGCGCAGCATGGAGCGCAGCATCTCGGGCCCGTCCGTGCTGACGGTGAAGCGGACGCCATGCTCCACGAAGGACCGCACCACCCGACGAACCGCGTCGAGGTCGTGGAGCACGCCGGTGTTGAGGTTCGAGGATGGGCACACCTCGAGCACGATGCCGCGCTCGCGCAGCAGCCCCATGACCGCGGGATCCTCGGCGCTGCGCACCCCGTGACCGATGCGGTCAGGCTCCAATGCCTCGACCGCCTGGCGCACCTCGTCCGGGCCACCGGTCTCGCCCGCGTGCACGGTCAGGCCGAGGCCGGCCCGGCGGCACTCCCGGTAGATGTCGGCGTACTCGGTGAAGCGGAAGCGATCGACGACGGGACCGGCGATGTCGATGCCCACGACCCCGCGGCTGCGCCAGGCGATGGCCTTGGCGGCGATGATCTCGTTCAGCTCCCGGCTGAAGCCCCGGTCCAGGCAGAACACCAGCCCCGCGCGCACCTGGGGGTACTCGAGGACGCCGCGGTCCATGCCGCGGACCGCCGCGGCGATGATGTGGTCGAGGTCCTGCTCGCCCCCGCGATTGCGCTTCATCGGGTTGAAGCGCAGCTCCAGCTGCGTGATGTTGTTCTTGCGGTAGGCCCCGCCGATGACCTCGTACACGCTGCGCTCGACGGCGAGCGGGCTGGACTGGATCAGCTCGGTCCAGTGGAAGAGGTCCAGGTACGCCTGGAACGAGCGCTTGCGGCGGCCGACGGTGATGAGGTCGCGGAAGGCCCAGTAGTCCTTGGTGGGCAGCCGGATGCCCTGGGCGTGCGCGATGCCCCACATGATCGGCGGCGTGACGGCCGCGCCGAGATGGACGTGGAGCTCGGTCAGCGGCGTACGGGGGTCCAGGCGCGAGGTCGGCATCGGTGGGTCGGTGGCGAGTGTGCGCGCGAGTGTAACGCACGCGTCCGGCGGCGGAGGCCCTGCTAGAATCGGCGGCCATGGAGCTCATCCGCAACGTGATCGAGTGGATCGCGGCCGACTCGCCCAAGCTGCTGTTCGACCTCTTCCCGTTCCTGATGCTCGGCATCGTGGGCCTCTTCGTGCTGTGGCTCCTGCTCGGCTACCTGCGCGTCAGCCAGGTCGGCATCCACGAGGGCCAGGGCGTCCGGCAGGCCGTGGCCCTGCCACCGGCCGCCGCACCGGACGCGCTTCCCGCGGCCCCGCGCGGGGTCCCCTACTGCGCCTTCGACGGGCTCGCCTACCCGCTGGGCGCGCGGTTCTGCACGGCCTGTGAGCGCGACCTGGTGCTCGACTGCGCCACCTGCGGCGCAACCCTGTCGGCGGGCGACGCGTCCTGCTACCGCTGCGGCACGCCGACCGGCGTGGATGCGGCCAGCGACCTCACCGCCTGACCGGTCGCGGCCGGCCGGGCCGCAGCACCGGGACCGCGCGTGACCGATCTCATCACCCCGCTCCTCATCGCCGCGCTGGCCGTGCTGCTCGCCACGGCGGCCGCGGGCCTCGTGGTGGCCGTCCTCGCGCCGCGCCCGGTGACGGCCACGCTCGGCGCGCCGGTTCCCGTCGACCGACCGCCCCTGGCCGGGCTGCTCGTGCCCGGCGTCGCGCTCGGCGCGGCGCTGCTGGTCGCGGCGACGGCGGCTCGCGCCATCGCGGTCGGGCACGCTCCGTGGTCGAACCTGCACGAGGTCAGCATCGCGTTCGCCGCGATGCTGCTGCTCGCCTTCCTCGCCATCGCGCGAACGGTCCCGATCGCCGGGCTGGCGCCGCTGGCGGCGGTGCTGGCCGCCGGGCTCATCGGCGTGGCGCTGAACCTCGACGACCGCGTCCAGCCACTCGTGCCAGCGCTCCAGCAGCCGATGCTGCTCACCGTCCACGTCGGGACGGCCATCGCGGCCTACGCCGTGGCGGGCGTCGCCTTCCTGGCCGCGGCCGGCGAGCTGGGCCAGGACGCGGCCGGCGGCCGCATCGCGCTGCTGCCGTCCGCCGCGGTCCTTCGGGCCGTGGCGCACCGCGCGGTGCTGATCGGCTTCCCGATCCTCACGGTCGCCATCGTCCTGGGTTCCGTGTGGGCGAACCTGGCCTGGCGCGCGTACTGGAGCAACGACCCCAAGGAGCTGGCCGCGGCCGCGACGTGGCTCGTCTTCGGCGCCTACCTGCACGTGGCGACGCGAACCGACCGGTGGAGCCGGTTGGCGCCGTGGCTGATCGTGCTCGGGTTCGCCGGCGTGCTCTTCACCTACCTGGGGGCCGGGCTGCTCATCGTCGGCGAGCACAGCTACGGGAGGCCCTGATGGAGCACCGCGAGATCACCCTGGACACCGGCACGCAGCCGGCCGTGGCCGACCTGACCGATGCCTGCGCCCGCTTCCTGGCCGACGTGGACGCGCGCGACGGCCTCCTCACCGTCTTCGTTCCGCACGCTACCGCGGGCGTGGTGATCGTGGAGCTCGGTGCCGGGTCCGACGACGACCTGCTGGCATCCGTGGAGCGGCTGCTGCCGCGCGACGAGCGGTGGCGGCACCGCCACGGCTCGCCGGGCCACGGTGCGGACCACGTGCTGCCGCTGCTGCTCCCGCCGTCGATCAGCGTGCCGGTCATCGGCGGCCGCATGACGCTCGGCACCTGGCAGTCCGTCGCGCTGGTGGACACGAACCGGGACAACGTGCGACGCACGGTCCAGCTCAGCTTCCTGGCCGGCTGACCTCCGTCGCCGCCTCGCGCAGCCCGCGAACCTGCTGCGTCAGGCGCGCGGGATCGTCCGTCGGCTCGTCGCACGCGTAGCCGCGGCAGGCATACGCCGTCGCGCGGCCGCCGCGCGCCCGCTTCCCCTCGTACAGCGGCCACGCCGCGTGCTCGTCGCCGTCGTCGACCGCGGTGAGCACCAGGTCCGGGTCGTACGGCCTGGCCGCCGCGACGCGCAGCGCCCGTGCCGCGGCGTCCGGCGCGCCGGCCGCGACGACCACGTCGATCGGATCCCCCAGCAGCCGATCGGCGGCCGCCAGCATCCGGCCGAAGGCGCTCGGCTGCCGGTCGAGGGCCGGCGCCACGGCCGCCAGGATGGAGCGCGCGCGGCGGGCGAGATCCTCGTCGCCGGTGACGAGAGCCATGCGCTGCAGCACGTCGGCGCCCAACGCGTTCGCCGAGGGCACGGCGTTGTCGACCATGCCCCGTGGCTGGGCCACCGTGCGATCGTGCTCGGCCGAGGTGTCCACGAAGGTGCCGGCCTCGTCGTCCCAGAACTCGGCCACCACCGTCTCCACCAGCCGGCGTGCGAGGAGCAGCGGCCCCGCCGTCCCCAGCGCCCCGTGCGCGACCAGCAGCCCGTCGGCCAGCGCCAGGTAGTCCTCGGCGAAGGCCGGGGTGTGGGCGTGGCCGGCGCGCGCGGTGCGCCACAGCCGCCGACCATCCTCGCGGACCAGGTGCCGCTCCACGAACTCGACCAGCTGCGCCGTGACGGCCAGGTAGGCGTCGTCGTCCAGGACCAGGGCCGCGTGGGCGAAGGCGCGCAGCGCCAGCCCGTTCCAGGAGGCGAGCTGCTTGTCGTCGAGCGCCGGCCTCGTGCGCCGCTCGCGCGCCGCCAGCAGGGCCGCGCGCGCGCGGTCGACCAGCGCCGCGCCGGCGGCGTCGGGGTCCGCCACGTGGAGCACGTTGGTCCCCTCCCAGGTGCCGCCGGGCACCACGCCCCAGTGCGCGGCCAGCGCCGCCCGCTCGTCGGCGTCGAAGCCGGCGTCGGTGAGGGCGGAGCGCAGCTCGTCATCGGTCCAGGCGTAGAACCGTCCCTCGACGCCCTCGCTGTCGGCGTCGAGCGCGGAGGCGAAGCCGCCATCGGGGGTGCGCAGCTCGCGCAGCATGAAGTCGAGGGTGTCGCGCGCCACGCGCGCGTATCGGTCCGTGCCGGTCGCCCGGTAGCCCTCCAGGTAGGCGTGGGCCAGCAGCGCGTTGTCGTACAGCATCTTCTCGAAGTGCGGCACCAGCCAGTGCGCATCGGTGCTGTAGCGGGCGAAGCCGCCGCCCAGCTGGTCGTGGATGCCGCCGTCGGCCATGGCGTCCAGGGTGCGCGTCACCATCCGCAGGGAGCGCGCGCTGCCCGTGCGACGCCAGGAGCGCAGGAGGAACTCGAGGGTCATGGGCGCCGGGAACTTCGGGGCGCCGCCGAACCCGCCGTTCGCCTCGTCGAAGGTCGCCGCCAGGCGGGTCGCGGCCGCCTCCAGCTGCTCGCGCTGTGGACCACCCCGTCCGGGCGCCACCGCCAGCTGCGAGGCGAGGTGCGAGGCCAGCATGCCGGCCTGCTGTTCGATCTCGGCGCGCCGGGTGCGGTAGGCGTCGGCGACGGCCTCCAGGACGCGCGGGAAGCCCGGCATGCCGTGGCGATCCTCGGGCGGGAAGTAGGTCCCGCCGTGGAAGGGTCGCAGGTCGGGGGTCAGGAAGACGCTCATCGGCCACCCGCCGGAGCCGGTCATGGCCTGCACCGCGGCCATGTACACGTCGTCGAGGTCCGGACGCTCCTCCCGATCGACCTTGATCGACACGAACTCGCGGTTCATGAGCGCCGCGATCTCGGGATTCTCGAAGCTCTCGCGCTCCATGACGTGACACCAGTGGCAGGCGGCGTAACCGATGGAGAGGAAGATCGGCCGATCCTCCTCTCGCGCCCGCTGGAGGGCCTCCGGCCCCCACGGATACCAGTCGACCGGGTTGTGCGCGTGCTGGAGCAGGTACGGGCTCGTCTGATCGGCGAGGCGGTTCGGCATATGAGCCAGTCTCGCACGTCGCGTTCCCGGCGGCGTTCAGCCCTCGGGCGGCGGCCGGTTCGAAGCCTCGAAGCGCGTGACGCTCAGGGCGGTGTCCTGCCCGGCGCCCATGCAGGGCGGGACCAGGACGGCGGTCCCCGCCGGCGGGACGACGGCCGCCTCGGAAGCGTCGAACGGGAAGCGGACCCGCAGCTCCAGGGGCTCCGCGGGCGACGCCCCGCACCAGTTGCTCCACGCCACGCCGATCTCGAGCTGCGCACCACCCGTCACGGTGGCCGTGGGGGTCACATCGGATTCGGCCGTCACGAGCGCCGCGCCCTGCGCGTCGACGATGCTCGCGACGAGCCGTCCGCCCAGCACGCAGGCGTCCAGCGAATCGAGGGCGCGGAACACGACGCGCGTGCCGCGCGAGCCCGCCCCGGCGTCCCACGGGTCGCTGGTGATGGCGAAGTCGGCCGCACGGCAGGGCCGCGCCCCCGCGGACGCGGACGCGGACGCGGAGGCCGTCGGCACGATGGAGCCACTGTCGCTGGCCGCCGGTCCGCCCCCGCTCTCCGGGCCACGGGTCACCAGGCCGTACCCGGCGACCACGGCCACGACCACGAGCGCCGCGGCAACCATGGCGCCCGCGAATCGGAGCGCGCCGCCGCCACTCGCGCGCCGGATGGCGAGCCGGCTCTGCGCTTCCTCCACGCTCGCCGGCAGCGGCGCGGCGCGGTAGGCCCGCTCGTGCGGGTCGACGCCGGCACGCAGGGCGCGCTCGAGCTCGTCGCGGGTCATCGGAACTCCTCCTCGGCCAGCAGGCTGGCCAGCGCGTCCAGGGCGCGGCTCGCGTGGCTGCGAGCCGAGACCGGCTTGATGTGCAGGATCTCGCCGATCTGCTCGAAGGTCAGGTCGGCGCGGTAGCGGAGGTGGACGACCGCACGCTGCCGCTCCGGCAACCGGTCGACGGCGTCCCACAGGGTGAGGCGATCGGCGACCGAGGCGGCCTCCGAGCGCTGGGGCGTCGGTCGCAGCCGCTCCGCCAGACGCTGGACGCGGCGCCGCCAGCGGTGCTGGTCCATGCAGACCCGGTACAGGGTCGTGAAGCTCCAGGCGTCGAGGTCGCGGACGGGCGTGCGCGCGGCCAGCGCCGTCCACGCCCGCAGCAGCGTCTCCTGCACCGCGTCCTCGGCCGCCTCGGCGCCGAGGCCCAGTCGGCGGGCGAAGCCGTAGAGCTCCGGCCCGCGTCGCGCCTGGAGGTCGACGACCGCCAGTCGATCGGCGTCGGCCTCCGCGGTCGGTCGGTGGAGCCCTTCGAGCATGCCCATCTCCATCGTCATGCCGGTCCGACGCACGGGACCGGCGAAACGTTGAGCCGATCCCCGGGGAGCGGTCGACCCGGCGACGCTACCCGCTGCTGCCCGGCCCGAACTGCTCCGCCGAGAGCCTGGCGTACAGACCCTCGTGCCGAAGCAGCTCCTCGTGCGTGCCACGCTCCACGATCCGCCCGCGCTGCAGGACCAGGATCTGGTCGGCGCGCAGGATGGTGGAGAGCCGATGCGCGATGGCGATGGTGGTTCGTCCCTCCATCAGCCGCTGCAGCGCGGCCTGGATCAGCCGCTCGCTCACGGTGTCGAGGGCCGACGTCGCTTCGTCCAGGATCAGGATGCGCGGGTCCTTGAGGAGCACCCGCGCGATCGCCACGCGCTGCTTCTCACCGCCCGACAGCTTGTAGCCCCGCTCACCGACGACGGTGTCGTAGCCGTCCGGCAGCTCCATGATGCGCTGGTGGATGGCGGCGGCGCGGGCCGCCTCCTCGATCTCGGCCATGGTCGCATCGGGCTTGGCGTAGCGCAGGTTGGCCAGGACGGTGTCGTGGAAGAGGTACGTCTCCTGGGTGACGAAGCCGATGACGCGACCCAGCGACTCGAGCCGGATGCCACGCACGTCGATCCCGTCGATCGACACCGATCCCGCGTCCACGTCGTAGAGCCGCGGGATCAGGTAGGTCGAGGTCGTCTTCCCGCTCCCCGACGGGCCGACCAGCGCCACCAGCTGCCCGGGCCGTGCCGTGTACGAGATGTCCTCGAGCGCGAAGGGCTGGATCTGGGTCGGCACCGCCCGCCCCTCCGCCTCCGCCTCGGCGGTCTCGATGGCGGCCTGCAGCTGCGCCGCCGCCACGGGATAGCGGAAGGTGACGTGATCGAACCGGACCTCGCCGCGCATGGTGACCGGCGCGAGATCGACCGCATCCGGCGCATCGGTGATGTCGTGCTCCATCTCCAGGTACTCGAAGATCCGGTCGAAGAGGGCCAGGGCGCCCTGGATCTCGACCTGCACGTTGAGCAGCTGCCCCAGCGGGAAGAAGAGGCGCGACTGGAGCGTGGTGAACGCCACGATGGTGCCGATGCTGATGTTCGTGTCGCCGCCGATGATCAGCGACCCGGCCAGCAGGTACACGAAGGCCGGCATGATGCTGAAGAAGGTGCCGATCAACGCGAAGAACCAGCGGCCGATCATCTGCTGGCGGATCTGGAGGTCCCCCAGCCGGCGCGACTCGCGCCGGAAGCGCTCGATCGATGCCTCCTGCTGGCCGAAGGTCTTGCTCAGCAGGATGCCCGAGACGCTGAGCGACTCCTCGGTGATGGCGCTCACCTCGGCCAGCGAGCGCTGGGTGAGCGTCGACACCTCGCGCCGCACCTTGCCGACGCGGTAGGTGATGTAGGCGAAGACCGGCAGCAGGCCCAGGCTGAGCAGCGTGAGCCGCCAGTCGAGCACCAGCATGGCGATCACGGTCGTGGCGACCGTCGCGAAGTTCGAGAGCAGCGAGGCGGCCGTATCGGTCACCACGCTCTGCACGCCGCCGACGTCGTTGCTGATGCGGCTCTGGATCTCGCCGGTCCGGGTCTCGGTGAAGAAGCGCAGCGGCATCCACTGCAGGTGCCGGTACAGCGCCAGCCGCAGGTCCTCCATCACGCGCTGGCCCACGACGTTGGACAGGTACGACTGCCAGACGCCGAGGGCGCTGGTGATGATGGGCAGCACGACCATCAGCCCGACCTGCAGGTAGAGCAGGTCCAGGTCCTGCGGCCCGCCCGGCAGCAGGTTGTCCAGGACCAGCTTGATCAGGATCGGGTTGACGACACCGATGCTGACCGTGACCAGGATCAGGACGGCGATGATGCTCAGCCGGCTGCGGTAGGGCCGGAAGAAGCCGGCGATGCGCCGGATGGTCTGCCGCTCGCTCCCCGGCCGCCGGCTCAGGTCGGGCTCGGGCCCGCCGAAGCGTCCCCAGCCGCCGCCACCTCCCCCGCCGCGGCGGGTCACGTCAGGATGATCGAGAGGAAGGCCTGCGCCAGGCCGATGCCCTGCGGCTCACCGATGATCCGCGCCCGCTCGCGCATCCGCTCCTCCACCGTCTCGGGATCGACCTGGCTGACGTGGGCCAGGATCGAGCGGATGCCGAGGTCGAAGGTGTCGGACACGTCGAGCCACAGGTTCGGCTCCTCCACGCCGGTCAGCAGCACCTGCCGCACCTTCCAGGGCTCGAGCCCCTCGTCGGTGAAGAGCTCGGGGAAGTTGAGGTGGTCGCGTGCCGCCGGGTAGACCGATGCGAGCGTCGCCTCGCCGGTGGCCAGGTGGTCCGGGTGGCCGATGAACGGGTTGTGGTCCAGGCGGCGCTGCGGGTTCTGGGTGATGACCAGGTCCGGCCGGTAGCGGCGGATCTGGCGGGTGATGTCGCGTCGCAGGTCCAGCGACGGCGCGAGGTAGCCGTCCGGGTACCCCAGGTGCACGATGTCGCTGACGCCGAGGATGTCCGCCGCGTCCCGCTGCTCCGCCATCCGCGTGGCGGCGAGCTGCTCGGGGGCGACGTCGCGGTCCTCCGTGCCCTTGCTGCCGTCGGTGGTGACGACGTAGTCGACGCGCACGCCGGACCGGGTCAGCAGGGCGATGGTGGGGGCGGCACCGAACTCGGCGTCGTCGGGATGGCTGATCACGACGAGCGCGCGCTCGAGCGGGCTGATCAGCTCGTGGCGTTCGAGGGGACTCATCCCCCCATCGTAGCCGCATCCGGACACGGAAGCGGGAGTGCCGCAGGGGGGAACCACGGCACTCCCGCGGCGAGTCTAGCGGTCGCCCCCTGAGCGGGCAAGCACCTTCTCCGGAGCCGCGCGCTACTCCCCGAACATCGTCAGCTGCTCGCCGCCGCGCTCGATCAGCGGATCCAGGCCGAGCACCGGCTCCAGCCACTCCAGGCGGGCGCCCGGACGCGCCGCCAGCGTCTCGAGGTGCTCCCACTTCAGCACGTGCCAGTTCTGGCGTTCGACCTCCGCGCGCAGCCACGGGGAGCGCTGGAGCTTGAGCCGCAGCAGCTCCGCACGGCGGGCGGGAAGCACCAGGAACCGCGCCTGCTGCTCGCCCACCGGGATCTCGCGGCCCCGGCCCAGGATCGTCTCGCCCACGGTCGCGGTCCACTCGACCTCGAACAGGAAGGCGAGCTTGCCGCGCACGTACCAGATGACGTCGACCGACCCGAGCGCGTCGGCCGCGCCGCGCACCACCAGCGGCAGGTAGACGCGGCGTTCCTCGTCGGAGAGGAGGTCGAGCAGCGGACGACCCGCGACCGTGCGCTCCTGCTCGCGACGCGCGATCCAGGTCCGCAGCCCCAGGCGGTGCCCGTACTCGACCAGCCGGGCGATGACCCGGGCGTGGTCCTCGGTGCGCGACGCCAGGTCGTCGTCGGTGCCCAGCGAGCCGCGCTCCCCCGGTGCCGCATACGCGTCCAGGGTGGCGCGGACCAGCTCCTCGTCCGGCGCCGCCAGGCCGGGGAAGAGGGCGTAGATCCGATCCAGGAACCCGTCCTCGTCGATCCGGCCCGCCGTCGACAGGACCGACCAGGCGGCCCGCTCGACCCGATCCGTCAGGGGCGCCTGCGCCAGCTCCGGGTCGCGGAGCCACCACTGCGGCTCACCCTCGTCACCGATGCGCACCAGCGCCGGATGTTCGTCGCGCCACAGCTCCTCGCGGATCAGGGTCGCCAGGGCGTGCGGCCCGGCGTCAAGGGCCCTCGGTTCGTCGTCCGCCGCGTCCGCGTCCAGCGCGCCGCCGGCGCGCGTGGACGTGAAGCGGCGCAGCAGCCCGGCGCGGGCCAGCTCGAGCGTGATGGCGCTCACGACCCGCAACAGGCCGGCCGGCTCACCCCGATCGCGCAGGAGATCGACCACGGCCCGCTCGATGGCCGAGGCCAGCTCCGGATAGGTGAGGTGCCCGTCGGCGACGCCCAGCCGCAGCGGACCGGGCTGGGCCGCGGCACGCAGCCGGTCCTCGGCCGATGGCTTCCGCAGGTGCAGCACGAGGCCGTCGCCCGAGCGTCGGGACTCGCGGTGCACCAGGTCGGTCAGCTCGAAGCCCGCGGCCACGGCCGCCTGGGTGAAGGTGACCAGCCGGTCCGGCTCCACCCCCTCGAGGAGGAGGCTGCACCGACCGCCGGGCTTGAGGGCGGCGAACGCGGACGCGAGGCCGTGGCGCACGGCGGTCGCCTCCGCGCCGGGTGGCGGCGAGGTGCCGGCGAACACCGCCTCGAGCGGCAGCGTCTCGGCCGCCTCCCGCCCCAGGATCCAGGAGGTGGCGAGGTACTCGAACGACAGCTCGTCGTGCGTGCGCGGTGGGGCGGGCGCGCTCAGGACGACGTCGATGCCCTCGGGCGGCAGGTACTGCGACACGACGCCCGGCCGGCTCCGCAGCCAGAGGACGTTGGCCGCGTCCATCCCGCCCAGCTCGCCGGCGTCGGCGGCGAACCTCGCCGGACGACGATCGTGGGCGGTCTCGGCCACGACCGCGCGCACCTCGCGGTACGCCTCCTCGAAGGCGCGCCACACGTTGATCTCGCGCTGGTGCCGGCTGGCCGGCTGCCGCACGTGGCCGGCACTGATGCGCAGCCCGGCGACGCGCCCGGGATAGCCGTTGAGCCGGCTGGCCGGCAGGAGCACCGAGGCGAGGGCCAGCCGCAGCGCACCCGCCGCCCCGGGGTCGTGCACCTCGCTGTCGATCTTCGAGCCGATGGCGTGGAGGGCGTACAGGTTGCGCGGCGTATAAAGGTCCAGCAGCTCCGCCACCAGCTCGTGGCGACCGTCCAGGACCGGGAAGCGCGAGACCAGGTCGAGGTACTGCGGCGCGTGGCGAATGCCCTCCGCCGACCCGACGGGCACCGGGTCCGGCCGGACCGTCGAGGCGAAGCGGGGTCGCGGGGCGTCGCTGAGCGGCGGGTCGACCGGCGGGGATGGCGGGATCGGTGGGCCGCCCGCCTCGCCCAACGGGGCATCGGGATCGTCCACCGCGGCTCCGACGGGCGGGAAGGCGGACGCCGCCGGCGGCGGCGCATCGGTCACGGTGTCGATCCCGAGCTTGGCCAGGTCGATCTCGTCGACGGGCGCCACGCGATCCGCCTCTCCCCCGCCCAGCGCCGCCTCGCAGGAGGCGCATCGGTAGATCTTCCGCCCGGGCGCGTCGCCGTCCCGGGGCCAGATGAACTGGTCGACCACGACCGGGCGACGGCACGCGCGGCAGCGCGAAGCGTAGAGCTCCTCCAGGTGCTGGCGCAGCGGCACGTCCACCCGCCGCGATCCCGCCAGCTGAGCGAAGGCGGCGTCGAGGGCGATCGGGTCGGGCGCCGTCAGCAGGGTGACGCCGGCCAGCTGGGCGAGCGGGCTCGCATCGGCGGCGACGGCGTGCAGGCCCCGCTGGATGGTCCGTCGCGCGGTCCAGCCCGTGCCGGCCCAGGGATCCAGCACGGTATCGCCCTCGTTGGCGAAGGCGGCCAGCTCGGCGTCGAGCAGGTTCTCCGCCGGCCCCGGGAAGAGGCGCTCGAGGAGGGCGAGGCCGGGACGGCGTCGCGGAAGGACGACGTGGTCGAGAGTCGTCCGTTCCGCGTCGCGCATCCGACTATGGCTCTTCTACCAGCTCCTCTTCGAGGTCCGGCTCGCCCGAGTACTCGGGGAGGGTCGTGTCGAGCTCCTCGACCTCCTCCGACTCCTCGTCGACCTCCTCGACCTCTTCGTCGTCATCGTACCGAAGTGCGCTGCCCTTCATGTACGGTCTGACGCCACCACCGCTCTGCGAGACCGTCGGGAAGGACACCTTTCCGAAGTTCGACGGGTGGGTGAAGACCTCGCGGATGATGATCGTCAGCTCCCCACCCGCCTCGTTGATGGTCGTGATGGCCGCCTCGTAGCGGTTCCCGCCGGCCATCAGCTTGAGCAGGCGGCTGCCGATGCGCGGCTCGACCGCCCCGACGACGGCGCCGCCGACGCGCGCCACCAGCTCGTCGTTCTCGACCCCCAGCTCGACCGCGTCGCCCGGCGAGAGCGGCGCGAGGACGCGCGGCCCGGCGAGGTTCAGCAGGCGCGCGCGGCCGGTCTTGCCCATCTCCTCGATGAAGAGCGTGGCCGGCGCCTTCTCGGTGCGGCCCTTGCCGTCGGGCTTGGCGGCGGCGTCGATCACCAGCCGCAGCCGCTCGACGTTGCGCTGGGCGATCCGGTTCGTGGCGTCGCGCTCCAGCGCCTGCTCGTAGGCCTCGACGGCCTCCGCGTTCCGGCCCAGCTCGGCCAGGGCCTTGCCCAGCCGGTTGTAGGCATCGATGTCCGGTCCCAGCTCCAGCAGCTGCCGGTTCGTGGCAACGGCAGCATCCCACTCGCCACGGGTGGCCTGCGCGATGGCCGCCTCCCCGAGCTGCCGCCGCTGTCGTGTCGTGGTGTCGGCTTCTCCAAGCGCCATCAGCGTTGCGAGCTCTCCGATAACAGGGTGTCAGGATCGGCCCGGAGGGGCCGAAAGCGCCCCCTTGTACCACCGCCCCCGAGGGGTGTCAACGCGGCCGGCGGACGCGGGCTCAGGACCGATGCAGGAGCAGGGCCACGAGCAGTCCGAGGAGCACGAATGCGCCGTACTCGATGGCCACCGCGCGTCCGGACGCGCCGCCGCGGAGCGCGTCGACGGCGCCCGCCCAGGCGTAGAAGGCCAGCGCGATAAGCGCCGCCAGGATCGTGATCGGCAGGTTCAGCAGCAGGGCCCCGGCCCCGACCTCGGCCACCACCAGCAGGTGCAGCAGCGCCTGCCCGACCCCTTCGGCACCGACGGCGCCGCGAGCCTCGGCCGAGCGCAACGCAACCGGCAGGGCGAAGACGGCGACCAGGATCAGCGGCGTCGGCCAGGCCTTCGCCCCGAACAGGTCCAGCAGCCCGGCGGCGGCGCTGAAGATGATGACCGTGTGCAGCAGCCCCCCGATGGTCAGCCCGCCGCTGCCCCGTGCCAGGCGCAGCTCCAGGTACCAGACGGACCAGAGGAGCACCGCGACGATCGGCACCAGCAGCAGGCTGAGACCGCCCGGCAGCAGGCGCCCGACCAGCGTGGCGGCGATGCCCGCCGCCGCCGGCATGGCGTACCGCGCGAACCCCAGCTCGGCCGGGCCGGCACCGATGACGCGCACGGCGCCGATGCCGCCCAGCGCGAGCTGGACGGCAACGGTCACGGCCAGCCAGACCGGATCCACGAACCAGCCCACGGCCGCGGTGACGGCCTGGGCGATCGCCAGGAGGACGGCGGCGGGCCGATCGATCCGTCGCAGGATCGCGAGGCTGCGACGGTCCTTGACGAGCCTCGTGATCACCGCAGCAGCTCGAGCAGGTCGGCGGCCGTGCGCGTCGCAAGCAGCTGGTCCGCGCGCAGCCACGCGCGGCGCGCGACGTCGACCGCGTAGCGCTGCTGGGCCAGCTCTTCGGTGCGGTGCGCGTCGGACGCGAGCGTCAGGCGGGCTCCCGCGCGCCCGGCGGCCCGGGCCAGCGAGTCCTCCAGGTCCAGGCGCGGACTGCCGTTGATCTCCAGCGCCGTCCCCGTCCGCGCCGCCGCCTCGAAGACGCGCGGCCAGTCCAACGGCAGCGGGTCGCGCCGATTCACGATCCGGCCGGCCGGGTGGGCCAGGATGTCGACGTGCGGGTTCTCGATCGCCGACAGCGCGCGGCGGGTCAGCTGCTCGGCCGGCTGGCCGCGGCCGGTGTGGATGCTCGCCACGACGACGTCGTAGCGCGCCAGCAGGTCGTCGGGATAGTCCAGCGAGCCGTCGGCGCGGATCTCCATCTCGGTGCCGTGGAGGATGCGGAACGGCGCCAGCTCCCGGTTGAGGCGCTGGATCTCCAGACGCTGCTCCTCCACGCGGGCCGGCGGCAGGCCGCGGGTGATCCCCAGCGACGGCGAGTGGTCGGTCAGGACCACGTACTCGTGGCCCAGGTCGCGTGCGGCCCGCGCCATGGTCTCGATGGAGTCGACGCCATCGGTCCAGTCGGAGTGGGTGTGGGTGTCGCCGCGGACGTCGTCGACGGTCACCAGGTCGGGCAGCGCACCGGCCAGGGCGGCCTCGATCTCGCCGTCGCCCTCGCGCAGCTCGGGTGGGATCCAGGGCAGGCCCAGGCGGGCGTAGACCGCCTCCTCATCGGCCTCGAGGAGGAGCTCGCCGGTCTCGATCACCTTGAAGCCCTTCTCGGACAGCGACCACCCGCGGTCGAGCGCCATGCCGCGCAGCGCCACGTTGTGATCCTTGCTGCCGGTGAAGTGCACCAGGTGCGTGCCCCACGCCGCCGGCGGGCAGACCATCAGGTCCACCTGGGGCCCGTCGCGCAGCACGATGCTCGACTTGTCGGTGCCGGCGGACAGCACCCTCTCCACCTCCGCCAGGCCATCCAGCCGGGCGATCACCGCCTCGGCGTCGTCGACGGCGGCCAGCAGGTCCAGATCGCCGATGGTCGATCGCCGCCGTCGGAGCGAGCCGGCGCGCTCGATGCGGCGCACGCCCGGCACGTCGGCCAGGTCGGCCAGGAGGCCGGCCACCAGCGCATCGGCATCGTGGATGAGGAGGCGCGTGCTGCGCCGCTCGATCCGTCCGATGGCCTCCAGCACGTTCTGCTCGGTGCGCGCCGAGAGGCCCTTCACGTTGCGCAGCTGGCCCTGCTCGGCCGCCGCGCGCAACGCCTCGACCGAGTCGATGCCCAGCTCGGCGTGGAGGAGGCGTACGGTCTTGGGGCCGACGCCGGGAATGCGCAGCATGTCCAGGAGCCCGGCCGGGACCTGCGCGCGCAGCCGCTCGTGGTAGTCCAGGCGCCCGGTCTCGGACAGCTCGGCCAGCTTGGCGGTCAGCGCGGCCCCGGCGCCGGGCAGCTTCGGCGGCGTGCCACGCCGGTACAGGGCCGCCACGTCGTCGGGGTAGCGCTCGATCGCGTCGGCGACGCGCCGGTAGGCGACCGCCTTGTACACCACCTCGCCGAGGATCTCGAGCATGTCGCCGATCTCGGTGAAGATGCGCGCCAGCTCGGCGTTGCTGATGACGGCGTCGCCGCTCCGGGAGACGCTCCGAGGTCGGGGCACGCCCCGCATTCTAGAGGGCGGCCCGGCGGCCATCCGTGGGCGCCCCGGTGCGCACTAGAATGTGCGCCGGCGTCGAGCCCGATGCGCGGCGCCAGCCATCGAGCATTGGCCTGGCAGGTGACCCGATGAAGACCTTCCCTCGGCTCCTGCGCCACCGGCCCAGGGGTGTCGGCACCGAGATCGCGGGCGAGGAGCCGCGCGGAGAGCCGCGCCCGGAGATCATCGAGGCGCCGACGCTGCGCTGGATCAACATCGACGAGCCGCGGCTCGCCGACCGCGCCTGGCTGGCCGAGGAGTTCGGCTTCCACGAGCTGGACCTCGAGGACGTCGCCAGCCACAACCAGCGGCCGAAGGTCGACGCGTACCCGGACTACCTCTTCATCGTCATGCAGTTCGCTCGCTACGACAAGGAGAGCGGGCGCCTCCACGCCGCGGAGCTCGACGTCTTCGTGGGCCCGAACTACGTCATCACGCTGCCGAACGAGGAGATCCTGCCGCTCCCCTCGCTGTTCGAGCGCACGGCGACGCGCGAGGACGTCCGCGAGCAGCTGATGACGAAGGGATCGGGCTACCTGCTGTACGAGATCCTGGACCGATGCGTCGACGCCAGCTTCCCGATGCTCGGTGCGCTGGGCCGCAAGCTGCGACGCCTGGAGGACGACATCTTCGAGGGCGGCGCGTCGAGCGAGATCGTGCGCGAGATCAGCAACGCCAAGCAGGAGATCATCAACTTCCGGGCCATCATCCGCCCCCAGCGCGCGGTGTTCCGGGCCCTCGAGCGCGCCAAGCAGCGCTACCTGACCGAGGAGCTGGACATCTACTTCGACGACCTCACCGACGCGTCGGAACGCATCTGGGACGTCCTCGAGAACTACATGGAGATCGTGACGGGCCTGGAGTCCACGAACGAGTCGGTGCTGTCGCATCGGCTGAACGACGGCCTCCGGGTGCTCACCGCCGTCAGCGTCATCCTCCTGCCGCTCACCCTGGTGGCGAGCGTCTTCGGCATGAACGTCCACTTCCCGGGCGAGTCGAGCCCGGAGGCGTTCTGGGTCATCCTGGTGGTGATGGTCGCCATCCTGTCGGGGATGATCCTGTTCTTCCGGCGCCGCGGCTGGCTCTAGCCGCGCTGGCGAGCGGTCGGTCCTTCGATTCATCGGTGGGTCTGGAGCCCGGGGGGTGGAGTTGGCGCCGGCCAGGCGTCGCCCATACCGGTGAATCGGTCGGTCTGGAGCCCGCGGGGTCGAGTTGGCGCCGGCCAGGCGTCGCCCATACCGGTGAATCGGTCGGTCTGGAGCCCGGGGGGTGGAGTTGGCGCCGGCCAGGCGTCGCCCATACCGGTGAATCGCAGAGGGCCCACACCCGCAACCCACGCGTAAGCGGCTGATAAGTCGACGTGGCCATGATGGCGGCATGAGTAGGCATCGGCCGAACGGCACGGCACGCCGCGAGGCGGATGCGGCCGCGAAGCGCATCGGCAGCGAGATCGAGACGTCTCGCCGTGCGATCGCGGCGTCCATCGAGACAACCGCCCGGCGCGCTGGCGTTGCGCCATCGACGGTGGTGCGGGTCCTCCACGGCGACGGCGGAGCCCACCTCGATACCCTGTACGCGGTCGCCACCGCAGTGGGGCTGCGCCCTTCCATCAAGCTGTACCCCTCCAAGCCACCGAGCCTCCGGGACACCGGCCAGCTGCACATTGCGCAGTACCTGATGTCACAGGCCCACCCCAGCCTGAAGCCGATGCTGGAGCTGCCCGTCGCCGATCCATTCGGAAGAGCCGTCGATCTCGTCTTCCTCGGGCGGACGGAGATCGTCGCCTGCGAGATCGAGCGAAGCCCAGCCGACTTCCAGGCCTCCAAGCGCCGCGCGGCTTTGAAGCGGGATGCCCTTCAGGCCATCCACCGGCGACCGGTCCGTCTGGTGCTGGCGGTCGAGGACACGCGGCGCAACCGGGAGCTCCTGGCACCCTACCCGGAGCTCATCCGCGCCGACTTGCCGGCCACCCCCGCCACAGTCATGCGACGCCTACGCTCGGGTGAGCCGCTCGGCCAGGACGGCATCCTGTGGGTTCGTCCCTGGCGCAGGCTGCTTTCCACCGCGAGCGCCCGCTAGCGCCTTCGATTAACCGGTAAGCCTGTAGCCCGCTGCGCCGGTAGTTGCTTTCCAGGCGCCGGGCATACCGCATGAATCGGTCGGCCTGTAGCCCGCTGCGCCGGTTGTCGTCGGCCAGGCGTCGTGCATACCGATGAATCGGTCGGCCTGTAGCCCATGCGGCCGGTGCGTGCGGCTCCAGGCGCTGGCCATACCGATGAATCGGTCGGCCTGTAGCCCGCTGCGCCGGTTGTCGCCGGCCAGGCGTCGTGCATACCGATGAATCGGTCGGTCTGTAGCCCAAGCGCCCGGTGCGTGCGGCTCCAGGCGCTGGACATACCGATGAATCGCAGGCCGCGCAGGCCGCGCAGGCCCGCGGGCCGCGCAGGCCCAAGTGCAGACACATCCCAGCCGCGGGACCGGCCAGCATCGCCCCGTCGCGCTGCGGGCCGCTCGCGCTCCGTGTCAGGCGCCGATGGGATGCCAGACGGTCTTCGTCTCGAGGAACTCCGCGATCAAGTACGGCGACTGCGCGCGCTCCGAGAGCCAGTCGTAGCGCTCCAGCCCGCCGGCCGGCGGACGGACGAAGCGCTTCACGTTCTCGACCGCCACCTCCTCGAGGGCGGTCCCCTCGTCGGGTGACGCTCCGAACGCATCGAGCGCGTTGACGTCCATGTGGCTGGCCAGGTGCCCGACCAGCTCGCGCCGCAGCCCGGTGATGAGGTTCACGACACCGCCGGGCACGTCCGAGGTGGCGAGCACCTCCGACAGCGTGACGGCGGGCAGCGGCCGCGACTCCGACGCGACGACCACCGCGGCGTTGCCGCTGACGATCACCGGCGCCAGCCGGCTGACGAGCCCGAGCAGCGACGACGCCTCGGGCGCAATGACGCCCACCACGCCGGTCGGCTCCGGGACGCTGAAGTTGAAGTAGGGACCGGCCACCGGGTTCACCGTGCCCAGGACCTGCGCGTACTTGTCGGCCCAGCCGGCGTACCACACCCAGCGGTCGATGGACGCGTCCACGACGCGCGTGGCGCGCGCGCGGGAGACGCCCTCGGCCGCCATCACCTCGGCCACGAACTGGTCGCGGCGCCCCTCCATCAGCTCGGCGATGCGGTAGAGGATCTGCGAGCGGTTGTAGGCGGTCTTCGACGACCAGCCCGGCACCGCCTTGCGCGCCGCCCGGACCGCCTCGCGGATGTCCTTGCGCGTGCCGCGGCAGGCGTTGGCCAGCAGCTCGCCCTTCGCCCCGAAGACCTCGTAGGCGCGGCCCGACTCGGTGCGCGGGAAGGCGCCGCCGATGTACAGCTTGTAGGTCTTGCGGACGCCGATGCGCTCACCCCGACCGGCGCCATCGGTCGTCGCCAGCGGCTGCGACGCTCGCGCCTCGAGCACCGATGCGCGCTTCGCGCGCGACGCGGTCGCCGTCTTGGTGCGGGATGTGGGGCTCATCGGCCGTTCGCCCCGTTCGCGCCATTCGCCCCGTTGGGCGACAGGTCGAGGTACGCGCCCAGGCCGTGGACGCCGCCCTCGCGGCCGTAGCCGGACTCCTTGTAGCCGCCGAAGGGCGAGGTCGG
>DASSOH010000046.1:0-17345 GCA_035700865.1 Candidatus Limnocylindria bacterium
GGGGTGGAACTGGAACCCCTCGACCGGAAGATTCCGGTGGCGGACCGCCATCACCACCCCGTCCTCGGATCGGGCGGTGACCTCGAGCTCCGCGGGCAGGCTCGCCGGGTCGATGGCGAGCGAGTGGTAGCGCGCCGCCACCAGGGGCGACGGCAGGCCGGCGAACGAGCCGATGCGCTCGTGGTGCACCGACCCCGCCTTGCCGTGCACGGGCGCCACCCGGATCACCCGCGCCCCGTAGGCGACGCCGATGGCCTGGTGCCCCAGGCAGACGCCGAGGATGGGCACCGATGCGCCGAGCGCGCGCACCAGCTCCACGCTGATGCCCGCCCGCTCCGGTCTCGAGGGACCCGGTGAGATGACGATCCCGTCCGGTTCCATGGCCGCGACCTCGGCGACCGTCACCTCGTCGTTGCGCCGGACCGTCACGGTGGCGCCGACGGCCTGCAGCAGGTGGACGAGGTTCCAGGTGAACGAGTCGTAGTTGTCGAGCAGGAAGACGCGCGGGCCGCTCACGACGGCACCTCCGGACCGATGGCGGCGAGCATGCTCGCCGCCTTGGCAGCGACCTCGGCCGCCTCGCGCTCCGGGACCGAGTCGGCCACCACGCCGGCCCCGGCATGGACCGTCGCCCGTCCCTCCCCGACCACGGCGGAGCGGATGGTGATGGCGCACTCGACGTCGGTCGGGCTGAAGTAGCCGATCGCCCCGCCGTACGGACCGCGCCGCTCCCCCTCCAGCTCGGCGATGGCCTGCATGGCCCGCACCTTCGGCGCACCGGACAGCGTGCCGGCCGGGAAGACCGCACGGACCGCGTCGAACGCGTCGAGGTCGTCGCGGAGCCTGCCGTGCACCTCCGAGACCAGGTGCATCACGTGGCGGTAGCGCTCGACGGTGCGCAGCGACGCGACCTCCACGCTCCCCGCCGCGGCCACCCGGCCGACGTCGTTGCGAGCCAGGTCGACCAGCATGGCGTGCTCGGCCAGCTCCTTCGGGTCCGCCCGCAGCTCCTCCTCGAGCGCCAGGTCGGCGGCCGGGTCGTCGGCGCGCGGCCGCGTCCCCGCGATCGGGCGGGTGACGACCTCGCCCTCACGCACCCGCACCAGGAGCTCCGGTGACGCGCCGACCAGCGCCGTGCCGGCGGCCGCGACCGGCGAGAGGTCCAGCAGGAAGAGGTACGGCGACGGGTTGATGCGGCGGAGTGCCCGGTAGACCTCGATCGCCGTCCGCTGGGTCGCGACGGTGAAGCGCCGCGCGAGCACGCACTGCAGCATCTCGCCGGCGTGGATCTCCTCCACCAGGCGCCCGACGCCGGCCTCGTAGGTGGCGCGGCCGGCTGGATCGCGGTCGGCCGGGACGTCGACCGGGTCGAAGCGGGCCGGAACCTCGGCCGCCGACGGCGTGCCGAGCAGCGTCGCGATCTCCTCGAGCCGACCCTCCCCGCCCTCGGGGGCGACGCTGGTGACCCGCGCGATCTGCGCCAGGTGGTCGAAGACGATGACCGCTGACGGCAGGTGGAAGACCGCGTCGGGAAGGCCGAGCGGGTCGGCGTCCGGGACGGGCAGCCGCTCCCAGCGTGCCGCGCTCTCGTAGGCGAGGTAGCCGACGCCGCTGCCGATGGGGAAGGCCGGGTCGGCGGCCGTCGAGCCATCCTCGGCGAGGACGTCGCGCAGCGCCTCCAGCGGATCCGCCGCCTCGAAGGTGCGCGTGTCGCCACCGGTCAGCGTCGCCCGCTCTCCGCGGACGCTGAGCGTCCGGCCGTGGACCCCGACGATCGAGTAGCGACCGTACCGGGCGCCCTCTTCGACCGACTCGAGCAGGAAGGCGCACCGGCCGCCGAGCCGCAGGGCGGCGGCGACGGGCGTCAGCGCATCGGCGGCCAGCTCGAGGCGGTGGGGGCGGTGCGGCGTCTTCGCGGGTGCTGGGGTGGCGGTCTGCATCGATCGGTCTTCTTCGCGGAATCACGAAAGCCTCCATCCTCGAGGGACGGAGGCTTCTTCCGCGGTGCCACCCTGCTTCGGACCGACGGTCCGCACTTGGCTCGCACGGGCCGCTCCAGCGTGGAGCGCCGATGCGTCGGCCCGAGGTAACGGGGGCCTTCCGTCGCCGCCTAGTTGGTGCTCGGATGCCGGGCGGATATCTCGATATCCACCCTGGCCCGAACAACGTTCGGAGCGAGGCTCGCGGGTCCATTCTCCCGTCCCGTGCCACGCCGGCTTGCACCATCCCGGCTCGCTGCGGTGGCCGTGCGACGAGGTACTCGTCCCGGTCGACGCCGTGTGAAGTTGGAGTCGCATGCTAGGTGCGCGGCCGATGCGCGTCAAGGACCGTCGGCTGGCACCCTCGATTGCATGATCATGCAGCTGGCGCGCATACTTCATCGGTGAACGCTCAGCATCGGGTCGCCATCGTCGGTGCCTCCGGCTACGCCGGGGCCGAGCTCGTCCGGCTGCTGTCCGGGCATCCCGGGGTCGCCATCGCCGGCCTGTATGCCCGGAATCGGAACGCGACGCCGCTGGCCGACGAGTACCCGCACACCGCGCCGCTCGGGTTGCGCCTGGAGGATGGCGCGCCGGAGCCGGGCAGCGTCGACGTCGCGTTCCTGGCGCTGCCGCACGGCGCGTCGGCCGAGCTGGCCGGACGCCTGGCGGCCGGCGGCACCACGGTCATCGACGTCGGCTCCGACCTGCGGCTGCGCGACCCGGCCGCCTACCCCGCGTGGTACGGCTTCGATCACCCGGCTCCGGACGTCCTGGCCGATGCCGTCTATGGCCTCACCGAGTTCGCCCGCGAACCGCTGCGCGGGGCGCGCCTGATCGCCAACCCCGGCTGCTACCCGACCGCCTCGCTGCTGGCCCTGACGCCGTTCGCGCGAGCCGGCGTCCTCCGCGGCGACGTCATCGTGGATGCCAAGTCGGGCGTCTCGGGCGCCGGGCGCGGGGCGGGCACGGACTTCCTCTTCACCGAGCTCGAGGGCGGCACCAAGCCGTACGGCATCCCCCGCCACCGCCATGCCCCCGAGATCAGCCAGGGCCTGGCCGATGCGGGCGCGGACGTGCACCTCACGTTCGTCCCGCACCTCGTCCCCCAGGTCCGAGGCATCGTGGCGACCTGCTACCTGACGCTCGCCGACGACCTCTCGGACGAGGCGCTGGCACGCATCCTGGACGGCGCATACGCCGACGAGCCGTTCGTGCACCGCGTCCCGAAGCCGCCGTCGTCGAAGCTGACCTGGGGCTCGAACCACGCCTTCGTCTTCGCCGCCCGGACCGGCGATCGCCGAGCGGTGGCCGTCGCGGCCATCGACAACCTGGGCAAGGGCGCCGCGGGGCAGGCGATCCAGAACATGAACGTCGCCCTCGGGCTGCCGGAGACGGCCGGGCTGGGCGGCATCGGCGTCTACCCGTGAGCCTGCGCCCCATCGACGGGGGCGCCACCGCGCCGGCCGGCTTCCGCGCCGCGGCCGGGCGCGCCGGCCTGCGCTCGGCGGCAGGAGCCGATGTCGCCCTGCTGGTGAGCGAACGCGGGCCGGTCCCCGCCGCAGCCACCTTCACCCGCAACCGGCTGCGCGCCGCGCCGGTCGAGGTCTCGATCCGGTCGCTCCACGCGTCGGGCGGCCGTGCGGTGGCCATCGTCGCCAACGCGGGCTGCGCGAACGCGGGCACGGGCCGGGCCGGCGTCGAGGATGCGCGCGCCGTCCAGGGCCTGGTCGCTGGTCGGTTGGGCGTTCCGAATCGGTTCGTCCTCACCGCGTCCACGGGACTGATCGGCTCGCGCCTGGCGGTCGATCGGATCGCTGCCGTCTTGCCCGCGCTGGTGCCCGCGCGAGGGGCGCGTGCCGGCGAGGCGGCGGCCCGCGCGATCATGACCACCGATACCCGTCCGAAGCAGGCGGCCGTGGAAGTCACCCTGGACGATGGGCGGACGGTGCGCATCGGCGGCATGGCCAAGGGCTCCGGGATGATCCACCCGGACATGGGCACCATGCTGGCCTTCCTCACCACCGATGCGCCGATCGGCCCGGCCGCGCTCCGCGCCGCCCTGCGCGCCGGCGTCGACCGCACCTTCAACCAGGTCACCGTCGACGGCGACCCGTCGACCAACGACACGGTCGCCGTGATGGCCAGCGGCGCGGTCGGCGGCGCGGAGCTCGACGAAGCGGGGATGGCCGGCTTCGCCACCGGCCTGGACGCGGTGTGCCGCTCCCTGGCCGAGCAGATCGCGGCCGATGGCGAGGGAGCGAGCCGGCGGATCGACGTCGTGGTCGACGGCGCCCGCAGCGATCGGGAGGCCCGGCTGGCGGCCCGTGCCGTCGCCGGATCCAGCCTGGTGAAGACCGCGGTCCACGGCAGAGACCCCAACTGGGGGCGCATCGCCGCCGCCGCCGGACGGTCGGGGGCACGCATGGACCCGGATCGGCTGTGCGTGCGCATCGGCTCCATCCCGGTGTATCGCGGGGGCCCGGTGGCGTTCGACGAGCGGGCGGCCTCGGCGTTGCTGGGGGCCGACGTGGTCGAGCTGGGCCTCGACTTCGGCCTGGGAACCGGACGCGGGATGGCGTGGGGCTGTGACCTGTCGGCCGAGTACGTGGCCATCAACAGCGAGTACCGAACGTGACCGCCCCGCTGACTGTCAAGCTGGGCGGCGTCGCCGGCCGCCACGCCGACGCCGTGCGGTTCGTCGCCGCAGCGGCGCCCGCCGACACGGTGGTGGTGCACGGCGGTGGCAACGAGGTCGCCGAGTGGAGCCGCCGCCTGGGCCTGGAGCCCCGCACGCACGACGGCCTGCGCGTCACGGATCCCGAGACGCTGGAGGTGGTGGTCGCGGTCCTCGGTGGCCTGGTGAACACGCGCCTGGTGACCGCGCTCCTGGCGCACGGCCGACGATCGGTGGGCCTGACCGGCGCCGACGGCGGCCTGCTGCGACTGCGGCGCCGCGCCCCGGAGCTGGGGGAGGTGGGCGAGGTCATCGGGTCCGACCCGGCCCTCGTGTCGACCCTGATCGCGGCCGGCGCGCTGCCGGTGATCGCGTCGCTGGGCGTCGACGACGAGGGGTCCCTGCTCAACGTGAACGCCGACGAAGCGGCGGGGGCCATCGCCGCGGCGCGCGGCGGGATGCTGCTGCTGTGCACCGACGTGGAGGGCGTCCAGCGCGACGGGCGCGTGGTCGCCGCGCTCTCGCCGCGGGACGCCGAACACATGCTCGGGGACGGCTCGGCCAGCGCCGGGATGCGGCCGAAGCTGCGCGCGGCGGTGACCGCGGCGCGAGCCGGATGCTCGGTCCGGATCCTCGACGGTCGCTCCGCGGATGCGCTGGAACGGGCCCTCGCGGGCGACGCGATCGGTACGCTGGTGACCGCGTGATGACCGAGGACCTCCGCAGGCCACTGGCGCGGAGGCAGCTGATCCGGCGCCTCATCGCCACCGGCGAGATCCACTCGCAGGAGCAGGTGGTCGCCGAGCTTGCCCGGCGCGGGATCGCGGTGACCCAGGCAACCGTCAGCCGCGACTTCGCCGAGCTCGGGGTCGTGCGGGGCGTGCGCAACGGCTCGCCGGTGTACCTCGCCTCCGACGACCTGCCGACCTCGCGCGATCCGGGGGCGGCGGACCGGCTGCGGCGGCTACTGCTGGACCTGCCCCTGACCATCGACGAGGCGCCGCCCCTGCTGGTCCTGCGCACCTCGCCGGGCGCCGCGAACGCCATCGCCCGCGCCGTGGACCTGCTGCCGCTCGACGGGGTGGTCGGAACGCTCGCCGGGGACGACACGATCTTCATCGCCTGCCGGGACTCCGACGCCCTGCGACGGATGCGAGCGCAGTTCGAGGCGCTCCGATCCGGCGAGGAGGTGGGGTAGGTGCCGCGGCGCAGATCGGGATATCCGGCATGACCAACGGAACGCCCATCCAGCACGAGGCGCGCGTCCACCTGCCGGTCTACGCGCGGCAACCCCTCGTCATCACCCGCGGCGAGGGCTGCTGGGTCTGGGACGACGCCGGCAACCGCTACCTCGACCTGGTGGCCGGGATCGCGGTGAACGTGCTCGGCCACGCCCACCCCGCCGTCGCCGATGCGCTCGCCACCCAGGCGCGCACGCTGCTGACGACCTCGAACCTGTACTACACGGTGCCCCAGCTCGAGCTGGCCGATGCGCTGCTCGCCCGCTCCCCCTTCGACCGCGTCTTCTTCACCAACTCCGGCACCGAGGCGAACGAGGCCGCGATCAAGCTGGCGCGACGCCACGGCGGCCCGCGCGGCGCCACGGAGATCGTGTCGCTGCTCAACTCCTTCCACGGCCGGACGCTCGGGTCGCTGGCCGCCACCGGGCAGCCCAAGTACCAGGCGCCGTTCGCGCCGCTGCCGGACGGGTTCCGCCACGTGGCGCGGGACGACGTGGACGCCCTGCGCGCGATCGTGAGCGACCGCACGGCCGCCATCCTCCTGGAGCCGATCCAGGGCGAGGGCGGCATCCACCCCCTGTCGGACGACTTCCTGCTGGCCGCCCGCGAGGTCGCCGATACCACCGGTGCGCTGCTGATCCTCGACGAGATCCAGACGGGCATCGGCCGCACCGGGACGTTCTTCGCCTTCGAGCAGACGCCCGTCGTGCCCGACGTGGTGACCATCGCCAAGGGGCTGGGCGGCGGCGTGCCGATCGGCGCGATGCTCGTCCGCGAGGCGGCGTCGGCATTCCAGTACGGCGACCACGGCACCACCCTCGGCGGCAACCCGTTGACCGCGGCGGCGGCCCTCGCCACCCTCCGCGTCCTCGACGAGGAGCGCGTGCTGGACAACGCGCGGGCCATGGGCGAGCGGTTCGCCCGGGGCCTCGCCGCGCTGGTGGCCGACGGCCTCGCGGCCGACGTGCGCGGGCGCGGGCTGATGATCGGGATCGAGACGGCCGGACCGATCGCGAAGCGCGCCATGGCCATCGCCCGCGACGAGGAGCGACTGCTGGTGAACGCCACCGGCGAGACCACGCTCCGGCTGGTGCCGCCGCTGACGATCACGGCCGACGAGGTCGACACGGCCGTCGACCGGCTGCGCGCCGCCCTCACGAAGGCCGCGGCCGCGTGACGTCCCGTGCCGCGATCGTCACCGGCGCGGCGTCCGGCATCGGGAAGGCGACCGCCGCGCGGCTCGCGGCGCAGGGCTGGTCGGTGGTGGGCATCGATCGCGTGGCGACCACGCTGGAGGGGTGCGAGCTCGTCGTCGGCGATGCCGGCGACGCATCGGTCCTGCGGCGTGCGCTCCAGCTCAGCGGCCCCAACCTCGGCGCGCTGGTCTGCTCGGCCGGCCTGCCGCCGTCGGGGCCGTGGGACAGCCGCGAGCACTGGGACCAGGTGCTGGCCACCGACCTGACGGCGCCGTACGAGGCGCTGCGCACCTGCTGGCCCGCACTGCAGGCCGGCGCAGGGTCCGTGGTGCTGGTCGGCAGCATCGTGGGCGCGGCCGAGGGATCGGCCCGATCGCCCGCCTACGCGGCGGCCAAGGCCGGGCTGGAGGGCCTGGCCCGGTCGTTCGCGGTGATCGGCGCGGCCGACGGCGTGCGGGTGAACGTGGTGGCGCCGGGAGCCATCGACACCGACTTCGACGAGCGACGACTGCCGGCGGACGAGCGCCCCGACGTGCCGCTCGGTCGGATGGGCACGGCCGACGAGGTCGCGGTGACCATCGCCTTCCTGCTCGGCCCCGATGCCGGCTACGTCACCGGGGCCGTGTGGACGGTCGACGGCGGTCGAACGGCGCTGTCCACCGCCGACGCAGCCGCGCTCGGACGAACAGGGCGATCCCCAGGATCACCGCGGAGCCGCTGACGAGGGGGATCCGGCGGCTGGCCCAATCGGGCGGCCGCATGGCGCGGGTGCGACGGGCTGCCGGAGGCGACGTCCTCAGTTGCGCTCCAGGAGATCGGCGAACTCAGCCGGCGTGTGAATCGGAGCCACCTGGGCCAGCTCGAGAAGGTGTGCGTCGCCGGTGACCAGCATCGCGTTCGTACTCGCGGCGAGTGCGAGCAGGTAGTCGTCCCCTGGATCGGCCGATGCCACCGGCGGTGGGCCTGGCGGATCCGCCAGCAGGATGGCTGACCGGCGCAGCACCGCGACGAGCTCCGCGGCCTCTGCCTCACTGACCCGGCGACGAAGCTTCGGGTATGCGAGCGCCCGCGCCAGCTCATCGAGCAGCTGCGGCGAGACGACGAGGTCGTACGCTCCTTCGAGCCACGCGACGACGATCCTTGCCGGAGCACCGTGTCGCGAGAGCAGTGCCGCGATCAGGACGTTGACGTCGAGGACGGCGCGCACGTCACGGCGTACGGCGGCCGGCGTGCTGTGCTTCCAGCGCAATCGTCTCCGCAGCCTGTTCGGTCAGGTCGTTCCGCGCCCAGGTCCGGTCCAGGAGGTCGAGCCCGAGGTCGCGCCGCAGCGACTCCTCGATGATCTCGCTGTCGCCCCTGCCTGCTCGCGCTGCGCGAACCTTCACCGCACGCAGCACATCGGTGTCGATCGTCAGCGTCGTCCGCACCTTTGCCATCTTCGCATCGTAGCATCATGATGCCCAGATCGACGGCATTGACACGAGCGGCGTCCAAACCGTAGAGTCCGCGTCACCAATGTTCCAGATGTGGTTTTACGGCTAGCGGGTACGAGGCAGGTGGGCAGAGCCCACCGGCGCAGGCACTCGTGCCCGCAGACGCAGGAAGCGAAAGCTCCTGCGTTTTTTGTTTCCCTCGAATCGGTCGCTCCGACCGGGGACGGGAACGCGGAGGAGAGGCGGCAATCGCATGATCGTGGTGATGCGTCCATCGGCGACGCAGGACGAAGTGGACGGGGTCCGGCAGAGCATCGAGGAGCACGGGCTCGAGGCGTTCCTGTCCGTCGGCGAGGAGCGGACCGTCATCGGCGTCGTGGGCGACGTCGAGCGCATCCAGCACCTGGGCACCCTTCCGGGCGTCGACCAGGTGATCCGGGTGAGCTCGCCGTACAAGCTGGCGAGCATCCAGGAGCCGGGCGAACGGACGCGGGTCCGGGTGGGACCGGTCGACATCGGTCTCGGCGCGGAGCTCGTCGTCATGGCCGGCCCCTGTGCGGTCGAGTCCCACGCTCAGCTGCTCGACACGGCGCGCGCCGTCAGTCGCGAGGGGGCGCGCGTGCTGCGCGGCGGTGCCTGGAAGCCGCGCACCTCGCCCTACTCGTTCCAGGGCATGGGCGTGCCGGCGCTCGAGCTCCTGGCGCAGGCCCGTCGGGAGACCGGCCTCCCGGTCATCAGCGAGGTCGTCGACCCGGCCGACGTCGAGGTCTTCGACGACCACGTCGACATCCTCCAGGTCGGCGCCCGCAACATGCAGAACTTCGCGCTCCTCAAGGCCGTCGGGCAGAGCCGCCGCCCGGTGCTGCTGAAGCGCGGCCTCTCCGCGACCATCGAGGAATGGCTGCTCGCCGCCGAGTACGTCCTGGCCGCCGGCAACCCGAACGTCATCCTCTGCGAGCGGGGCATCCGCACCTTCGAGACCGCCACCCGCAACACGCTCGACCTCTCCGCCGTGCCGGTGCTGCGCTCCAAGACGCACCTGCCGGTGGTGGTGGACCCCTCCCACGGGACCGGTGCCCGCGCCCTGGTCGGACCGATGGCCCTGGCCGCCGCCGCGGCCGGTGCCGACGGCCTGTTGATCGAGGTGCATCCCGATCCGGCCAGCGCGCGCTCGGACGGTGACCAGAGCCTCTCTTTCGACGAGTTCGGCGCGCTCATGGACGAGCTGCGGCGCCTCCAGTTCGTCCGGTCCGCTGGCGCGGCCGAAGCCGATGCGCCGGACGAGCGTCCGCTCGTCGCGGCGGGCGTGGACGAGCTGCGGGAGCGGATCGACGATGCCGATGCGCGCCTGGCCGACCTGCTCCAGGAGCGGGCCGCCCTGGCGCTCGAGGTGCAGCGACGCCGCGATCCGCGCCTGCACGGCCACGACGTGCGACGGGAGCGCGACCTGCTGGAGCGGGCCGCCGGTGGAGCTCCGGGGCCCATGAGCCCGATCGAGCTGACCATGGTGTTCGACGCCGTGCTGCGCGCCTCGCGGTCCGTCCAGCGCCGGCACGCCCAGTCGGCCATCGCCGGGCTCGACCGGGACGTGGCGGCCGGGGGCACCCGTTGACCGTCGCCGCCGCTCCCGCATCCATCGTCCCCGCGAGCCGGCTGCGCGGCACCATCGAGCCGCCCGGCGACAAATCGATCGCCCATCGGGCCCTGATCGTGAACGCGCTCAGTGGAGGCCCGGCGACGGTGGACGTTCGCGCGCCGGGCCGCGACGTGCTGAGCACCGCGGCCTGCCTCCGCAGCCTCGGGGTCGAGGTGGACGCCGTCGAGCTCGACGGCATCACCCGCTTCTCCGTGCGCGGCCGCCCCGCCGCGACGGGCGTCAGTCTCGACTGCGGCAACTCGGGGACGACCATGCGACTGCTGGCCGGCGCGCTGGCCGGGTTGCCGCTGGAGGCTCGGCTGGACGGTGACGCCTCGCTGCGCGCTCGACCGATGGAACGCGTGGCCACCGTGCTCCGCGCCGCCGGCGCGGCGGTGCACACGACGGACGGACACGCGCCGCTGACGGTGGCGGGGAGCACCGGGCTGCGCGGGGTGACCCATCGGCTGCCGGTGGCCAGCGCTCAGCTGCTTGGGGTGGCGGCCCTGGCCGGTCTGGCGGCGCAGGGTACGACGCGCGTCGAGGTCCCGGGACCGACGCGTGACCACACCGAGCGCCTGCTGGCGGCCGCCGGCATCCCCATCCGGCGCGATGGCCCGGTCACGACGCTCGATGGGCCCGTCCGGCCCTCCCCCATCTCCCTCCGCGTCCCGGGGGACCTCTCCTCGGCGGCGCCGTGGCTGGTGGCGGCGGCCCTCCATCCGGATGCCGACCTGACGATCACCGACGTGGGGCTCAACCCGACCCGCACCGCGCTGCTCGACCTGCTGCGCCGCATGGGCGTCACGGTCGAGACGTCGGTCGCGGACGACGTGGCGGGTGAGCCCGTCGGCGAGATCCGTGTCCGCTCGGGCGGCCGGCTGCGCCCCGTGGAGGTGCATGGTGACGAGGTCGCGTCGCTCATCGACGAGCTGCCGCTGATCGGCGTGCTCATGGCGCGGGCCGGCGGCGGATCGGTCCTGCGCGATGCCGCCGAGCTGCGCGTGAAGGAGTCCGATCGGATCACGACGACCGTCGCCGGGCTGCGGGCCATCGGCGCCGATGCCGAGGAGCTGCCCGATGGCTGGCGCGTCGCCCCCGGACAGCCGCGTGATGCGGCGATCGCCACGCGCGGCGACCACCGGATCGCGATCGCGTTCGCGGTGGCGGCGGTCGCCGGGGTCGCATCGGCCGTTCGCCTGGACGATCCCGATTGCGTGTCCGTCTCCTACCCCGGCTTCTGGGCCGACCTGGCGGCGGTGTCGGCGTGAGGCGGCTGCGGCTGCTGACCGCGGGCGAGTCGCACGGCCCGGGGCTGGTGGGCGTGCTCGAGGGGCTGCCCGCCGGCCTTCGCGTCTCGACGCGGGACGTCGACCGGGACCTTCGGCGGCGGCAGCACGGCTACGGGAGCGGCCGGCGGATGCAGATCGAGCGCGACCGGGTCCGCTGGGTGGCGGGCATCCGCTACGGGCGCACCCTCGGTTCGCCGGTCGGGTTCGCGGTGGACAACCGCGACTGGGAGAACTGGACCGATCGCATGGCGGTCGAGGCCATCGCGGCGGAGCGGCGCCCGAAGCCGATCACCCGCGCCCGTCCCGGGCACATCGACCTGGCGGGCGCGCTGAAGTACGGGACCGACGACGTCCGCGACGTGCTCGAGCGCGCCTCGGCCCGCTCCACCACCCCGCGCGTGGTGGCCGGGGCCCTGGCGCGGCAGCTGCTGGCGGCCGCCGGCGTCCGAATCTGGTCCTTCGTGGACCAGCTCGGCCCGGTTCGCGCCTTCCCCGATGCGGACGATCCGATGCGCTGCATCCCGGCCGACTGGCCAGATCGCGACCGACGCGAGCCCTCGCCGCTTCGCTGCCCGGACCCCGAAGCGGAGGCGCGCATGCGCGACGCGGTCGACCGGGCGAAGGAGGCCGGCGACTCCATCGGCGGCTCGTTCGTGGTCGTGGCCGAGCGCGTGCCGATCGGGCTGGGGAGCTCGTCGGAGTGGGACACGCGGCTGGACGGGCTGCTGGCCGGCGCCGTCATGGCCATCCCCGGCGTCAAGGGCGTCGAGATCGGGCTGGGCTTCGGGGTGGTCGACCGTCCCGGCTCGCAGGTCCACGACGTGGTGGACGCCGGCGACGCCGCGTGGCGGCGAACCTCGAACCGTGCCGGCGGCATCGAGGGCGGCATCAGCAACGGCGAGCCGATCGTGGTGCGGGCGGCCCAGAAGCCCGTCTCGACGCTGCGCAAGGCGCTGCCCAGCGTCGACATGGCGACCGGCGAGTCCGGCCGCGCGCACATCGAGCGCACCGACATCACGGTCCTGCCGCGCGCGGCGGTCGTGGGCGAGGCGATGGTGGCCCTGGCCCTCGCCGACGAGCTCCTCGTCTCCTTCGGCGGCGACTCGATGGCCGACCTGCGCGCCGCCGTCGCGCGGCGCCGCCGCCGGACCGAGCGACGCCCCCGATGACGCGCCACGCCGGCCTGATTGGCCGGCACATCGGCTATTCCGCGTCGCCGGCCATGCACGACGCGGCGTTCGCGGCGGTCGGCCTGGACGCGCGGTACGTCCTGCTGGACGTTCCCGCGGACGATCTGGCGAACGTGGTCGCGGACATGCGCGACGCGAGCTGGATCGGCGCCAACGTCACGCAACCGCACAAGGTGGCGGTCTGCGGCCTGGCGGATTCGGCGGCTCCCGAGGTCGAGCGGCTTGGCGCGGCGAACACCCTGCTGCGCGACGGCGCGCGGCTGACGGCGCACAACACGGACCTGCCCGCGTTGCGCACCGAGCTGGCGCGGTTCGGTCGCGTGCGCCACGCGGTGGTGCTCGGGGCGGGCGGCGCGTCGCGGGCTGCGCAGGCCGCGCTGGCCGACCTCGGCGCGAGCGTCGAGGTGATCGACCGGGCGCACTGGGATGGCATGGCCGAGGCCCTCGAGCGGGCCGACCTGCTGGTCAACGCCACCCCCATCGGCACGGCGAGCGACGACAGCCCGGTGCCGCGAACCCTGCTGCGCGACGACCTCCGCGTCCTCGACCTGGTCTATCGCCCGAGCCCGACCCGGCTGGTGCGCGACGCTCGGGCCCTCGGCGCCGCCGCCCGCGGCGGCGCCGGCATGCTCCTGCGCCAGGCGGCGTTGAGCTTCGAGCTGTGGACCGGTGGCGAGGCGCCCATCGCGCTCATGCGAGCGGCGCTCGCTCACGAGCTGGGGAACGAGCTGGATGCCTGACGTCGGTGCCGGGATCGTGCTGGTCGGGATGCCGGGCAGCGGCAAGTCGACGGTGGGCCGGATGGTGGCCGCACGGCTGGGACGGCGCTTCGTCGACACCGATGCGCTCTTCGAGCGCCGTCACGGCACGCCGGTCCCGGCCTACCTGCGGGAGAACGGCGAGCCGGCGTTCCGCGTCGCCGAAGCCGATGCCGTCGCCGAGGCGTGCTCGATCCCCGGCGCCGTCATCGCCGCCGGCGGCGGCGCGGCGCTCGACCCGCTCAACCGATGGTCGCTGTGGCACCACGGGCTGGTGGTGTGGCTCGACCTCGCGCCGGACGCGCTCGTCGAGCGGCTGCGCGCCGACGGCACGCCGCGGCCGACGTTCGAGCCGTACGACCCGGCCCACCTCGCCACGGTCCTCGGCGACCGGCTGCCGGTGTACCGCGCGGCCGACCTCCGCGTCGACGCGATCCGGCCCGCGGAGCGGCTGGCCGACGAGATCCTGGCCCGGCGATCGGTCCCCGCGGGTCGTCGCCTCCTCGATGCCGAGGTGGCTCGGCATCACCCCATCGGCCCCGAACGGTCGCGGGTGGTGCTGGGCACGGAGCTCCCGCTCGCCACGCTCGCCCCCGGTGGCGTGGCAGTGGTCGATCGCCGCGCCCCGCTCCGGCCGGCGGCGCGCGCCACGCTCGAGGTGGTTGCCGGAGAACGCACCAAGCGTCTGCGCCACCTGGAGCGCGTCCTCGATTGGCTCGCCGAGCGGCGCGTCGAGCGCGACGAGGCGCTGCTGGCCGTCGGTGGCGGCACCGTCGGCGACCTGGCGGGAACGGCGGCCGCGCTCTACAACCGCGGCCTGCCGCTGGTGCAGGTGCCCACGACCTGGCTCGCCCAGGCGGACAGCTCCATCGGCGGCAAGGTGGCGGTGGACCTGCCACAGGCCAAGAACTCGGTGGGCGCCTTCTGGCCTCCGGTCACCGTGCTGACCGACGTGGCGGCGCTCCGCACGCTGCCGCCGCGCCTGCGGCGGGACGGGATGGCGGAGACGGTGAAGGCCGCGCTGATCGGCGATCCGGCGCTGTGGAGGCTCCTCGAGGACCGTGGCCGGGCCGCGCTGCACGACGACGAGGCGGCGCGCATGGCCATGATCGAGCGCAGCGTCCGCCTGAAGCTTGCGGTCTGCGAGCGCGATCCCTTCGAGCGGAACGAGCGCCGGACGTTGAACCTGGGCCACACCATCGGCCACGCGCTGGAGGTCGCCTCCGGCTACCGGCTGGCGCACGGCAGCGCCGTCGCCTTCGGGATGCGGGCGGTCGCGGCCATCGCCGCCGGTCGTGGCGGCGATCCGGAGCTGCCGGCGCGCCTGGACGGGCTCCTCGCCGACCTGGGGTTCCGCCTGCGCCTCGCCTTCGACCCGCGGACCGTGCGGGACGCGATGGCGACCGACAAGAAGCGGCGGGACGGACGCCAGCGCTGGATCCTGCCGATGGCCGTGGGGACGGTCGCGGAGGTGGACGACGTGACCGACGCCGAGCTGCGCCGCGCACTGCGCGCGATCACCGCATGACGCGCCGCATGACGCGGGTCGCGTTCCAGGGCCGCCCGGGCGCCTACGGCGAGGAAGCGGCCCTCGGCTGGTTCGGTCCCGACGCCGAGACGGTGCCGGCGTCGAGCTTCGCGGCGGTCTGCGCAGCGGTCCGCGACGGCGACGCCGATGCGGGCGTGCTGCCGCTCGAGAACTCGCTGGCCGGCACCGTGGGGGACGCCCTGGACGCCCTGGCCGCGACCGAGCTCCAGGTGGTCGGCGAGGTCCTGCTGCCGGTGCGTCACCTGCTGCTCGGGCCGCCGGGGGCGAGCGTCGGCAGCATTCGCCGCGTGCTCAGCCACTGGCAGGCGCTCGCGCAGTGCGACCGCTTCCTCTCGGCGCACGGATGGGAGCGCGTGCCCGTGGGTGACACCGCCACGGCCGCCGCCGAGGTCGCGGAACGTGCCGACCCGACCCGTGCCGCCATCGCGTCGCGACGCGCCGCTCAGCGCCATGGCCTGGCGGTCCTGGCGGAGAACGTGGCGGACGGCCCGGCCAACGTCACGCGGTTCGCCGTGGTCTCGGCACGAGCGGGCCAGGCGATGACCGACGGCCCGCGCTCGACCCTGCTCACGTTCGAGACGGTCCACCAACCCGGTGCGCTGGTCCGCGCCCTGGCCGTGCTCGCCAACGCGGGCATCAACCTGTCGCGGATCGAATCGCGCCCGTCGGGCGAGGCCGCGTGGCATTACCGATTCCTGGTCCAGCTCGACGGCGATGCCACGCGGGAGCCACTGGCCGGCGCCCTGGAATCCCTGACCGCTCACGTCCGGTCCATGCGCGTCCTGGGCTCGTTCGTCAGCCGCTCGCTGGAGGCCTGAATCAATGCGCATCCTGCTCCTCAACGGACCGAACCTCGGAACCCTGGGCCGGCGGCAGCCCGAGATCTACGGCACCACCACCCTCGACGAGATCGTCGAGGCCTGTCGTGCGCGGGCCCTGGAACGTGGCGCGCTGCTGGACGCGCTCCAGTCGAACCACGAGGGCGCCCTGATCGACCGGCTGGAGCGGCTCGACTACGACGCGGTCGTGTGCAACTTCGGCGCGCTGTCGCACACCAGCTACGCGCTGCACGACGCGCTGTCGGCCTGCGCCCGCCCCGCGGTCGAGGTCCACATCAGCGACATCGCGGCGCGTGAGCCGTGGCGGCGGGTCTCGGTGACCGCGCCGGCGACGTCGCACCAGGTCATCGGTCGCGGCTGGCAGGGGTATCTCGAGGCCATCGACTGGCTGCTCTCGGAGCGCTGATCCGCCCCGGGGTGATTGCCGTCGTTTGCTAGACTCGCCCGACCGCGCGGTGCGCGGACCTATCCAGAGCGGCCCGAGAGTCCTGGCTCGACGACGGCCCGGCAACCGACCCGTCCCCTCCGGACGGAAGCGGTGCCCCCGCCAGGTGCGATAGGCAAGGAGGCGCCCGGTGCCACCCACCTTCGTTCACCTCAACGGCAGCATCAACCTGCCCGATACCGAGACGGTCTTCCACGAGCTCGGCTCGCGCGTCGGTCCGCTCGCCGGCCGCTACTCCGACGGCGAGACCGGCGACCGCCAGGGCTGGATCTTCTTCCAGCTCCAGCGCTTCTGGGCCACGCCCGGCCTGGAGCAGGCGGGCGTCGCGGACACGCCGGCCGGCGGCGCGTACTCGGCGATGCCCAAGGTGCGCCTGGCTGACGGCGCCGATCCGGACACCGTCGAGTGGCCGAACCTGGGTTACGCGGATGCCTACCTCGACTCGTGGGAGACCTTCCGCCGCCTCCGTGACGCCGGCGTGATCCCGACCGGCACACGGTTCCAGGTCCAGTACCCCACGCCGCTGGCAAGCATCAACTCGTGGGTCGTGGACGAGGACCAGGATCGGCTGGAGCCGTCGTACACGCGCGCGCTGTTCGCGGACCTGGCTCGGCTGCTGGAGGCCCTGCCGCACGACGAGATCGCCGTGCAGTGGGACGTCGCGGTCGAGTTCGGCATCCTGGAGGGGGCGTTCGGGGCGACCGCGACCCAGGAGGAGGACGCGGTGATCCGTCGCCTGGTCACGGCGGTGAACCAGGTGCCGGCCGACGTGCCGGTGGGGCTGCACCTGTGCTACGGCGACTACCGGCACCAGCACTTCCGCGAGCCGACCTCGCTCGCCACGCAGGTCCGCGTGGCCAACCGTCTGAGCTCCGAGGCGTCTCGACCGATCGCCTGGTTCGCGTTCACCGTCCCGCAGTACCAGGACGACCCGGCCTACTTCGCGCCGCTGGACGAGCTGCGGCTGGGACCGCAGACGGACGTCGCCTTCGCCCTGGTCCCCTACCACCCCGACGACCAGCCGGCCGGCACCACCGGGCGGCAGGTGGCGCTGATCGACGAGCATCTCGGCGGGCGACGCTGGGGCGTCTGCACCGAGTGCGGCATGGC
>DASSOH010000047.1:0-14501 GCA_035700865.1 Candidatus Limnocylindria bacterium
CCTGACCAGCGACCAGGCCAAGGAGCTGTCGAAGCGCATCCGCGAGCAGTTCCCCAAGACGAAGCCCGTGATCCAGGGCGACGCGGTGCGGGTGTCGGCGAAGTCGAAGGACGAGCTGCAGGCCGTGATCTCGGACCTCCGTGCGCTCGACTACCCGGTCGCGCTCCAGTTCACCAACTATCGCTAGGCCGATGCCATCGCCGCGCCCGCCATCTGACGACGCGCTCGAGGCCGCCGCACGCCGCCTGGGCCAGGCGCTGGTCGAGCGCGGCTGGCAGATGGCCGCCGCCGAGTCGTGCACCGGTGGCCTGATCGGACACGTCATCACCCAGGTGCCCAAGTCCAGCGACCACTTCCTGGGCGGGATCGTGAGCTACTCCAACGCGGTCAAGAGCGAGCTGCTGGGCGTGCCGGAGTCGCTGATCGACGACGTGGGGGCCGTGTCGGCCGAGGTTGCCGAGGCGATGGCGGCGGGCACGCTGCGCGCGTTCCCGGCGGCCAGCATCGCCGTCTCGGTGACCGGGATCGCGGGGCCGGACGGCGGTTCGGAGGAGAAGCCGGTCGGCCTGACCTACGTCGGCGCCGCCATCCGCGACGGGCGCGTCAAGGTGGAGCGTCACCAGTGGCCGTTCGACCGGGACGGCAACAAGCGGGCCTCCGCGCTGGCCGCCCTCGAGCTCGCCTCACGCCTGGTCACGGCGGCCTGACGCATGGTGCGACCGGGCGAGCGGATCCACGTCATCGGCATCGCTGGATCGGGGGCGGCGGGGACGGCAGTGCTCCTGGCACACGCCGGCGCCACCGTCGACGGATGTGACGCGGACGCCCCATCGCCCTACACGCCCGCCCTCGATGCTGCCGGCATCCGATACGTCCTCGGCCACGACCCGGCGCACCTGGCCGGCGTGGACCGCGTGGCGATCAGCCCGGCGCTCCGTGCTGTCCCGCACCACGACGAGGTGGAGGCGGCCGTCGGGGCGGGCGTTCCCGTCGTGACATGGCAGGCGCTGCTGGGGGAGCTGATGGCCCTGCCCGGCCGGATCGGGCTGGGGGTGGCGGGCACGCACGGCAAGTCCACCACGACCGCGCTGCTCGGCCACCTGCTCGTCGGGGCCGGCCTGGACCCGACGGTGGAGGTCGGCGCCTTCATCGGCGCCTGGGGTGCCTCGGTGCGTCCCGGGAACGGGCGCCCGTTCCTGGTCGAGGCCGACGAGTTCGGCGACAACTTCCTGAACTACCACCCCGCCGCGGCCATCGTGACGAACGTCGAGATGGACCACCCCGACTACTTCGCCGACCGCGAGGCGGTGATGGCGTCCTTCGAGCGATTCGTGCGGGGCATGGGCACCCATCCGGCGTTCGGCGGGCGCCTGCTCGTGATCAGCGCCGACGACCCGGGTGCCACCGAGCTCGTCGGGCGGTTGCGCGGCTGGCAGGGCCGCATCGTGAGGTACGGCCCCGGCGGCGACGTGTTCGCCACCGACGTGCAGCGAGATCAGCACGGGACGCGGTTCACGCTGTTCGACCACCGCTTCGAGATGGCACTGGCCGGCGACCATAACGTCCGCAACGCGACCGCGGCCCTCGTCATGGCCCGCACCCTCGGCGCAGACCTGGATCGCCTGGCACAGGCGCTGGCGACGTTCCGCGGAGCCGGGCGGCGCATGGAGCTCATCGCCGATACTCCACGCGTGACGATCTACGACGACTACGGCCACCATCCGACGGAGGTGCGCGCCGCGCTCGCCGCCGCGCGCCAGAAGGTCGGTCCCGCGCGCCGGCTGTGGGCCGTGTTCGAGCCGCACATGTACTCGCGCACGGCTCTGCTCATGGACGAGTTCTCGACCGCCTTCACCGATGCGAACGAGGTCGTCGTGGCCGATATCTTCGCCAGCCGCGACACGCCGGAGGCGATGGCCGCAACATCGGCCGCCGACCTGGCCGACGCCATCGAGCGGGCGACCGGGATCCCGGCGCTCGCGACTGGCGACGTCGACGCCACGACCGAGTACGTGGCCGAGCACCTGGGCGACGGTGACGCCGTGCTGGTCATGGGTGCCGGCAAGTCCTACCGCATCGCCCGCGGGCTGGCCGACCGTCTCGCGGCGGAGCCGCTCTCGTGATCGGCGCCCGAGCCGGCGTCCTGGGTGCGCTGTTGGCGCTGGCGGTCGCGCTGGCCTACCAGGCGGTGGTCCGGCTGGTCGACGCGTCCGGCGCCCGCGACCAGCCGGCCGTGATCCTCATCCTGTTGCTCTCGGCCTTCCTCGGCGTCCTGACCGCGGTGGCGACGCGGATGCTGCGACTGCCCGGCGCGACGGCCCCGACGGTGCTGGTCCTGGGCTGGACGCTCGTGCCCGTCGTTCTCGCCGCGATCCCGAGCCAGGCGACCCAGCTGTTCGCCGGCGACGCGGCGCTGAGCGCGGGCCAGGCCCTCGCCCTCGCCACCGCGACGGTTGCCTCAGCCGTGACCCTGGGCGTCCCGGCCGAGCGGCGCTAGCCCAGCCGTGGATCGAGGCCGGACGCCCGCCGCACTCGTTCTCGCGCTGCTCTTGGCCGCCTGTGGCGGCCCGGCCGTGGCGCCCGGCGCGGGCACGGTCCGCGAGCTGTCCGAGGCGCAGGCCGTCGCCGAGCTGCCATCGCGCGTGATCATCGACGTGCGGACGCCGGCGGAGACCGCGGACGGCATGCTGGCCGGTGCGTTGAACATCGACTTCCAGGCGCCAGACTTCCGCGAACGGATCGGGCAGCTCGATCGCGACGCCAGCTACCTGCTGTACTGCCGCACCGGCAACCGGTCAGCCCAGGCCGCCGCGGTGATGGCCGAGCTCGGCTTCGCCGATGTCGTCGACGCCGGTGGCTTCGCGGAGCTCGTCGCCGCGGGCGCACCAGTCGACCCGTGACGCGCCACTAGGACGAAGGCAGCAGGTACAGCGCGAAGACGAGTCCCTCGGCACCGGCGGTGAGCGCGTGCGGGGTTCGGGCTCGCATCCGCATCCACGAACCGGGGGCGAGCGTGTGCGCGTCGCCGTCGACGACGAGGTCGCCCGAGCCGGCGAGGACGTGCACGATGGCCGGCCGGGCCGAGGTGTGCTCCGAGAGCCGCTCGTCGGCGGCCATGGCGAACAGGACCAGCTCGACGCCGGCGTCATCCGAGATCGTCTGGCTGTGGATGCCGCGCCTCGGGATCTCGGCCTCGGTCGCGAGGTCGGCCAGGAAGGTGTAGGTGTCGCTCATCGGTCCACCTTAGCGGCGCGTCGAGGGAGACGCGGGGCGACGGGTTCAGCCACAATACCGACGCGCGCCACCGACGCCCGCTCAGGCGCCTGGCGCTCGCCCGGAGGACGAGTCCCATTCCCGAGCCGCAAGGGAGCGACCCTGCGCCGTCGGTTGACGGCCAGGGCCGGCAGGTGCTGGGTGCCGCCAGGCGGCGCATCACGGAGCTCGAGGAACGGGCGGCCGCGCTGGAGCGCTCCGAGCGGATCCAGGCGGCCCTCTATCGGATCGCCGAGACCGCGAGTGCAGCTCGCGACATGCCGGCCTTCTACGAGGAGATCTACCGCATCGTCGGCGAGCTGATGTACGCCGACAACCTCTTCATCGCGCTGTACGACGAGCGGCGACGGATGATGAACTACCCCTTCTACCGCGACGAGGTGGACCTCGACATCCCCGATCCGAACGTCTGGGAGCCGCTGGGCGAGGGGCAGGCCGCCGGCTTCACCGGCTGGGTGCTCAGGACGGGACGCGCGGTGCTGCTGGCCGGCGACGAGCAGGAGCGGATGGTCGCCAGCGGCGAGGTCGAGATGCTCGGCGAACCCGGCGTCGACTGGCTGGCGGCACCGCTCCAGGCGGACGGGCACACCATCGGCGCGGTCGTCGTCCAGAGCTACGACGAGGCGCGGCTGCACACGCCCGAGGATCTCGAAGTCCTGACGTTCGTGGCCCAGCACATCGCGACGGCGCTGACGCGCGCGCGGGCCCTGGAGGAGACGCGCCAGCGCAACGCCGAGCTGGCCGTCGTCAACGAGATCGGATCGGCGCTGGCGCAGCAGCTCGATTTCAACGCGATCATCGACCTGGTGGGGGAGCGCGTTCTCGCGATCTTCGGCGTGAACGGCGGAGGCATCGCCCTGTACGACGAGGAGGCGGACCTCCTGCACTTCCCGTTCAACGTCGATAACGGCGAGCGGCTCGTGATGGAGCCGGTGGAGGTCGGCAGCGGGCTGAACGGGCGGGTGATCAGGTCGCGCGAGGCCATCCGCATCGGCAGCATGGCCGATGCGCGCGTGCGCGGCGCGATCTTCGTCGGTGATGGTGAGCAGAACGAGTCCTGGCTCGGCGTGCCGATCCTCGCCGGCGACCGCGTGCTCGGCGTCATCTCCATCGACCGCATGGAGCCCAACGGGTTCAGCGAGTCGGACGAGCGGCTCCTCTCCACGCTCGCGTCGTCGATGGGGGTCGCGCTGGAGAACGCGCGGCTGTTCGACGAGACGAAGCGGCTGCTGGCGGAGACCGAGCAGCGCAATGCCGAGCTCGCGGTCGTCAACGAGATCGGATCGGCGCTCGCTCAGCAGCTCGACTTCGACGCGGTCATCCAGCTGGTGGGGGAGCGGATCCGCCGCATCTTCAGTGCCGATTCGATCTTCATCGGCATCGTCGACGAGGGCACGCGAACCGTCAGCTTCCCGTACTCCATCGAGTTCGGCGCGGCGGCTCCCACACCGCCGGTGAAGCTCGGGGAGGGGCTGACGTCGCGCGTGGTCTACAGCGGCCGGCCGCTGCGGCTGAACAGCGGGACCGAGGGTATCAAGCTGGGCGCGCTGATCCTCGGCACGAACTCCGAGAGCTGGCTGGGCGTGCCGATCATGGCCGGCGACCGGGCCATCGGCATCGTCGGGCTCGAGAGCTCCGTGCCGAACGCCTTCTCGACCGCCGACGAGCGGCTCCTCTCGACCGTCGCGTCCTCCATGGGCGTGGCCCTGGAGAACGCACGGCTGTTCGACGAGACGAAGCGCCTCCTGGCCGATGCCGACGAGCGGGCCGCCGAACTGGCCGTCGTCAACAGCGTGCAGCAGGGACTGGCCGAGAACCTCGACATGCAGGCGATGTACGAGCTCGTCGGCGAGAAGATCCACGAGATCTTCGACGCACAGGTCGTCGATATCGGGATCATCGACGAGGCGCAGGGGGTGGTGCGGTACCCGTACACCATCGAGCGCGGCGTGCGGTATCCCGATGAGCCGACCCCGCTCGACGCCTCGACCCTGACCCGCGAGATGATCGAGGCCCGGGGTCCCCTGGTGATCAATGACATGCAGGCGTGGGAGCGCGAGCACGAGCTCGTGCCGGTGGTGCAGGGCGAGCCCTCGAAGTCCGTGCTCCTGGCCCCCCTCGTCGCGGGAGGGGCCATTCGAGGCCGCATCTCGCTGCAGAACCTCGATCGCAACGACGCCTTCAGCGAGCAGGACGTCCGGCTGCTGACGACGCTGGCCGCCAGCCTCAGCGTGGCGCTCGAGAACGCACGCCTCTTCGACCAGACCAGGCGACTGCTGACCGAGGCCGATGCGCGCGCCGCCGAGCTGGCCGTCGTCAACAGCGTCCAGCGCGGACTGGCCCAGAACCTGGACATGCAGGCCATGTACGACCTGATCGGCGACAAGATCCGCGAGATCTTCGACGCGCAGGTGGTCGACATCGGGATCGTCGATCCCGCGGAGGGCTTGATCCACTTCCCGTACACCATCGAGCGCGGCGTGCGCTTTCCCGATGAGCCGATACCGGCCGACGCGGGCGCCCGAGGTCTCGTCCTCCGGCGGCGGGAAGCGATCCTCGTCAACCGCGACGCACGCACGTGGGCCGAGGGCGAGGGGCTCGAGTGGAACATCATCCAGGGTGAGGAGGCGAAGTCAGCGCTCTGGGTCCCGCTGATCGTCGGCGACGAGCCCCGCGGGGTCATCTCCCTCCAGAACCTGGATCGCGAGGACGCGTTCAGCGAGCAGGACGTCCGGCTGCTGACCACGCTGGCCGCGAGCCTGAGCGTGGCCCTCGAGAACGCCCGGCTCTTCGACGAGACGCGACGCCTCCTGGCCGAGACCGATGCGCGCGCCGCCGAGCTCGCCATCATCAACTCGGTCCAGGAGCGACTGGCCGGCGAGCTCGACATCCAGGCCATGTACGAGATGGTCGGCGAGCGCGCGAGCGACGTCTTCGACACGCAGGTCGTCGACATCGCCATCATCGACGGCGACACCGGGCTCATGTGGTTCCCCTTCTCGCTCGAGCGCGGGCAGCGGTTCGAGATCGAGCCACGGCCGGTGATGGGCTTCCGCAAGCACGTCGTGGAGACCCGGGCCCCGCTGCTGATCGCCCACGACCTGCGGGCGCTCGGTCTGGAGCTCGGACAGCCCGACCACATCGTCGGCGAGCCGGCTCGGTCGGCCATCTTCACCCCGCTCATCGTCGAGGACGAGGTGCTGGGCGTGATGTCGCTCCAGAACCTCGACCGCGAGTTCGCGTTCGACGAGTCCGACGTGGCGCTGCTGAGCACCATCGCCGCCAGCCTCAGTGTCGCGCTGCGGACCGGCCGCCTGATCGACGAGACGAGGCGGCGCGTCTCGGAGCTCGCCACGATCAATGACATCGGCGAGGCAATCACCGCGCAGCTGGAGGTCGGGCCGCTGCTCGCCCTGGTGGGAGAGAAGGCCCGCGATGCCTTCGAGGCGGACATCGCCTACGTGGCGCTCCTGGACGAGGAGCGCGGCCTGATCGACTTCCCGTACTACGTCGAGCGCGGGCGGCACGAGCCACAGGAGCCGCTCGAAATCGGCCAGGGATTGACCTCGCGGGTGCTGGAGGCCCGGCGGCCGCTCCTGCTCAACCGCGAGGAGGACTGGACGCGGCTCGGCCAGCGCGGGCAGGGGACGCTGGCGCGGTCGTGGCTGGGCGTGCCGATCATGGCTGGCGAACGGGCGATCGGCGTGATCAGCATCCAGAGCACGACCCAGGAGGGCCGCTTCGGGACCTCCGACGAGCGTCTGCTGGCCACCATCGCCGCCAACGTCGGCGTCGCGGTCCAGAATGCGCGCCTCTATGACGAGACGCGTCGGCGAGCAGAGGAGATGGCGGCCCTCGCCGACGTCGGGCGCGAGATGTCGGCGACCCTGGAGCTGTCCGTCGTCCTCGAGCTCATCGCCGACCGCGCACGAACGCTGCTCGGAGCCGATACGAGCGCCGTCTTCCTGCCGACCGAGGACGCCGACACCCTGCGCGCCACGGTGGCCCTCGGCGAGATCGCCGAGCAGATCCGCAACGATGCCATCACGCGCGGTGAGGGGATCATCGGGGACATCGCGCTCACCGGTCGTCCCGAGGTCGTCAACAGCACGAGCTCGGACCGACGGTCCGTGACGATCCCCGGGACCGAGGACATCGACGATCGGCTCATGGCCGCGCCGCTCACCGTTCGCGGCGACGTGGCCGGCATCCTCGCGGTGTGGCGCACGGCCGAGAGTGACCCGTACCGGAGCGCGGACCTCGAGTTCCTGGTCGGTCTGTCGCAGCAGGCCGCCATCGCCATCCAGAACGCGGGCCTCTTCGCGGAGGCCCAGGAATCACGCGAGGCCGCGGAGCAGGCGAACGAGGCGAAGAGCAGCTTCCTCGCCGCGATGAGCCACGAGATTCGCACCCCGCTGAACGCGGTCATCGGCATGAGCGGGCTGCTGCTCGATACGGACCTCGACACCGAGCAGCGGGAGTTCGCCGAGACGATCCGCACCTCCGGCGACGCGCTTCTGACCATCATCAACGACGTGCTCGACTTCTCGAAGATCGAGGCCGGGCGCGTGGAGCTGGACGCGATGCCGTTCGTGCTGCGCGAGGCCGTCGAGGCGTCGCTCGACATCCTGGCGCCGACCGCCGCCAAGAAGGGGCTCGAGCTCGTCTACGCCATCGAGGAGGAGCTGCCGGTCAACCTGGTGGGCGACGCGGGCCGCCTGCGCCAGATGCTGCTGAACCTGCTGTCCAACGCGGTCAAGTTCACCGAGCGCGGCGAGGTCGTCGTGACCGTCGGCGGCTCGAAGGTCTCCTCCGCCGGTCGCAAGGGGCCGGAACGCTGGGAGATCCGGATCGACGTTCGGGACACCGGAATCGGCATCCCGCCGGACGCCATGGGCAAGCTGTTCCAGTCGTTCAGCCAGGTCGACGCGTCCATTGCGCGGCGGTACGGCGGAACGGGTCTGGGGCTGGCCATCAGCCGACGACTGGCGGAGCTGATGGACGGCTCGCTGACCGCGGAAAGCACCGGTGTGGCGGGGGAGGGGAGCGTCTTCCACCTGGCGGTCCGCATGCCGATGGCGCCCCTCGACGCGGTGGCATCGAGCCGCCCCAAGCGGATCGATGCCGACCTCGGCGGCCGCCGCGTGCTCATCGTCGACGACAATGCGACGAACCGCCGGATCCTCGTCGCGCAGACCGCACGGTGGGGGATGGTCCCGCGGGAGACCGGCTCGCCGCTCGAGGCGCTCGGCTGGCTGACGGCGGGGGAGCGGTTCGACATCGCGCTCTTCGACCTGTTGATGCCCGACCTCGACGGCCTGGAGCTCTCCGAGCGCGTCCGCGCACTGCCCGACGCCGACGGCAGCGCGCGGCTCCCGATCGTCATCCTGTCGTCGATCGGGGTGCGCGAGCGCGAGGACGCGCCGATCTCGGCCTGGCTGGCGAAGCCGGTGAAGCCCTCGGCGCTCCACGACACGATCGCGACGGTTCTGCTCGGCGACGCCGTCGCGCGACCCGCGCCGCGCCCGGCATCGGAGCCCGCGGACGGCCGGCTCGGTGAGCGGCACCCGCTGCGCATCCTCCTCGCGGAGGACAACCCGGTGAACCAGAAGCTGGCGCTCCGGCTGCTGGCACAGCTGGCGTACGAGCCGGATGTCGCCGGTGACGGCCTGCAGACGATCGCCGCGCTGGAGGATCGCGCCTTCGACGTGGTCCTGATGGACGTGCAGATGCCCGAGCTGGACGGCCTGGAGGCGACGCGCCGCATCCGTGCCCGGTGGCCGGACCGGCCGGTCTGGATCGTGGCCATGACGGCGAACGCCATGGCCGGGGACCGCGAGGCATGCCTGGCCGCCGGCATGAACGACTACATCAGCAAGCCGATTCGACCGACCGAGCTGGCCGCCGCGCTCGAGCGGGCTCCGGCCGGACCCGCGGCAAGCGACGAACGAGAGGAGCTGTGACGTGAACGATGCTGACCTCCCCGTCCTCGATGAGAGCGTCCTCGACGAGCTGGGTGCATCGGTCGGCGGCGACCGTGACTTCGTCGTCGACCTGATCGAGGCGTACCTGGCCGATGGGGGACAGCAGGTCGCGCAGGTCGAGGCCGCCGTCTCGGGCACCGACACCGACGCGCTCGTGCGTCCGGCACACACGCTCAAGTCGAGCAGCGCCACCGTCGGCGCCTCCCGGCTGGCCGCGATGGCGCGCGAGCTCGAGTTCGCGGGGCGGGAGGGTCGCGTCGACGACGCACAGCCATCCCACGCCGCAGCCCTGCGCGCGGAGTGGGAGGCCGCGTCGGCCGCGCTGCGCGAGTGGACGTCACGGAGCGGCGCGTGACCGACGAGACCGGGATCGCGCTGGTCGTCGACGACAGCCGCGTCAACCGCCTCGTCCTGACCCGGCTCCTGACGGAGCTCGGGCTGGAGGTCCTTGAGGCGGAGAACGGCGTCGAGGCGTTGGCGCAGCTGCGCGCCACCCCCACGGCCATCGACGTGGTGCTCCTGGACGTCATGATGCCGGAGCTCGACGGGTACGCCACCCTCGAGGCCATGAAGGCCGACGAGGCGGTGCGCCACATCCCGGTGATCATGGTCTCCGGCGTCGAGGAGCTCGACAGCGTGGTGCGCTGCATCGAGCTCGGTGCGACGGACTACCTGACCAAGCCGATCAACGCGCGCATCCTGGCGGCCCGCATCAACGCGTCGCTGGCGGCCAAGCGCTTCCACGACCTCCAGGCCGAGTACCTGGAGCAGCAGCGCCAGCTGACCACGACCATCGAGCGACAGAAGACCGAGCTGAGCCGATTCCTCTCACCGCAGATCGCGCAGCTCATCTCGTCGCGCGAGGGCGAGCAGCTGCTCGCCGGGCATCGACGCCAGATCACGGTCGCCTTCTGCGACCTGCGCGGCTTCACGTCGTTCGCCGAGCAGGCCGACCCCGAGGAGCTGTTCAGCGTCCTGGGGGAGTACCACCGCATGATGGGCGAGGCCATCGTCGAGCACGGCGGGACACTCGAGCACTTCGCGGGCGACGGCGTGATGATCTTCTTCAACGACCCGGTGCCGCAGGACGACCACGTCGAGCGGGCCGTGCGCATGGCGACCACCATGCGCGACCGGTTCCGGCCGATGGCGGAGCGATGGCGCAAGCGAGGCTACGAGCTCGGGTTCGGCGTGGGCATCGCCGTCGGCTATGCGACGCTGGGACGCATCGGCTTCGAGGGACGCCACGACTACGGCGCCATCGGCAACGTCACCATCCTGGCCTCGCGGCTGAGCAGCCAGGCGGGACCGAACCAGATCCTGCTGAGCCAGCGCGCCGTGGGCATGATCGAGGAGATGGTCGAGGTCGAGCCGGTCGGTGAGCTCCAGATCAAGGGCCTCAGCCGGCCGGTCAGCGCCAGCAACGTCCTTGCCGTGCGCTGACGGCGGCGTCCGCCCCTTCCGAACGGATCACCGGCCGCGGGCCGGTCGGCCCTGAGCCGATCGCCGAGCCCCACCTAGCATCGTCGGCGCGCCGTGGGGCGCGCCGGTCCAGCACGAGGTTCCCGAGACCCTCCATGCCGCGCCAACCCGTCCGTCGTTCCGTGCCAGCCGTCCTGGCCGCCATGGCACTGGTCCTCGCCGCCTGCGGCTCGTCCAGCGCGCCATCCGCGACACCGTCGCGGACGCCGGACGAAGGCGCCGGCGCGCTTCCGGTCGTCATCGACACGGATCTCGGGGCAGATGACCTCATCGCCCTGGCGGTCCTGCTGCGCGACCAGGCCCTCGACGTCCGGGCCGTCACCGTCGCCGCGACCGGCCTGGTCCACTGCGAGGCCGGTCGCCAGCACCTCAACAACCTGTTCCGGCAGCTCGACGTCGAGCCCGTCCCGGTCGGCTGCGGCCGCGACGATCCCGGCGAGGACGGTCGCCTCTTCCCCGCCGAGTGGCGCGCGACGTCCGACGCCGCCTACGGGCTGCGGATGACGCCCGTCGCCGTCGGCGGCGACCGGCCGGAGGCCGCCGCGGTGCTTGCCGCCGCGATCCGTGATGCCGGCGCGCCGGTGACCATCGTGGCCCTCGGTCCGTGGACCAACCTGGAGGACCTCTTCGCGGCCGACCCCGACGTGGCCGGATCGATCGAGCGCATCCACGCCATGGGCGGGACCGTGGATGCCGCCGGCAACGTCTACGACGACGATGGCACGCCCATCGAGCCGTCGCTGGAGTGGAACATCGCCGCAGACCCGTCGGCCTTCGCCGCCGTCCACGCGCTGGACGTGCCCATCCGCCTCGTGGCGCTCGACGCCACCGACCAGGTCCCGCTGGATCGCGCGCTCTACGAGCGGCTTGACGCCGCTCACGCCGCGGCGGGCGCCAACCTCGCCTTCGAGCTGCTCACGCGCAACGCCTACCTGCTCGAGGGCGGCACCTTCCTGTGGGACGAGCTGGCGGCACTCGCGCTGCTCGACCCGGCACTGGTCACCTGGGAGTCCACCTCGATCACCGTCGACGCGCGCGGTCACCTGGCCCGCGGCGGCGACCGCAGCGTCGAGGTCGCCATGGACGTGGATCCCGCCGACGCCACGGATGCCCTGCTCGGTGCGCTCGCGACGGGAGGACCCCGCGCCGACGCCTTCGAGCTCGACGGGATCCTGGCGGTGACCTGGGACGGCACGGCCTGCGCCATGGAGGCCGATGCGCTGCAGCCGGGCCTGTACCGGATGGCATTCGAGAACATGACCGAGACGCCCGCCGCGGGCGTGCTCGCCAGCCTGGCGCCGCCACACGGCTGGGACGAGCTGCTGGCCTTCCTCCCCGCGGCCCAAGGCGGTGACGAGCCGCCGGCGTGGCTGGCCGTCACGATCTACGTCGGGGTCGAAGCCTCCGCCTCGGGGACCGGCATCGGTGAGCTGATGGAGGGGACGGTGGGCCCCGTGTGCCTGACGGAGGAAGACGGCACTCCCCGGGCCGTGGCCGGCGATCCGGTGGAGGTCGCGCCCTAGCCGAGGACCATCGGGCGGGTCCGGCGCCGGACGATCCGGGCATGCGCGGTCGGTCGCCGGCCCGTAGGCTCTGGCGAAGCCATCATGCACCGGAGCCGCCTTCGTGCGCATCGCCACCGCCCTCCTCGCCGCCGCGCTCTTGGTCACCGCCGCCCTCGGTCCCATGGCGCTGCCGGTCGCCGCCTTCCCCGGGTCCGATGCGGACTACCACACCTACGAGGAGCTGACGGCGGCGATCCGGGCGGTCGAGGCGGCACACCCCGGCCTGGTCCAGGTCTCCTCCATCGGGCGCAGCCACGAAGGTCGCGAGATCTGGATCGCCAAGGTCAGCGACAACGTGGCGACCGACGAGCCCGAGCCGGAGGTGCTCCTGGACGGGGGACACCATGGGCGGGAGCATCTCAGCGTCGAGATGGCGCTCGCGGTGCTCCAGCACCTCACCGCCACGTACGGCTCGAACGCCGACACGCGGCGGCGGGTGGACGCGACCGAGACGTGGATCCTGTTCGACCTCAACCCGGACGGCACGGCCTACGACGGTGGGGGAGCGACGTATCAGAACTGGCGCAAGAACCGGCAGCCGACCCCGGGCAGCGCGGCCATCGGGACCGACCTGAATCGCAACTACGGCGTGGGCTGGGGGTGCTGTGGCGGCTCGAGCGGCGACCCCGCGCACGAGTGGTACCGGGGTCCCGCGCCGTTCAGCGCTCCCGAGACGGCAGCGCTCAAGCGGTTCGTGGATGGCCGCGTGGTCGGCGGCCGGCAGCAGATCCGCGTCCACCTGTCGTTCCACTCGTTCGGTCGCACGGTGGTGTGGCCCTGGGCGCACACGGCCGCGCCGGTCGACGACCCGGACGACCGCGCCGCGCTCGCCAGCATCGGGACCGAGATGGCGCGACTCGCCGGCTACTCGGCCATGCAGTCGAACGCGCTGTACCCCACCGACGGGGACCAGATCGACTGGATGTACGGCGCGCACCGCATCTTCAGCTATACCGTCGAGCTCGCCGACCGCAGGTACCCGCCGGACGAGATGATCCCGACCGAGACGGCGCGCGCCATGCCCGCGGTCGGGTACGCCCTGGACGTCGCCGCCTGCCCGTGGGACACCGTCGGACGCGGGGCGGCCCACTGCCCGCCCGACTGGGTGGAACGCCAGGCGGGTGCGGACCGATACGCCACGGCTGCCGCCGTGTCGGCCGCCAGCTTCGCTCCCGGGGTGGCCGTGGCGTACGTCGCCACCGGAGCCAACTACCCCGACGCGCTGGCCGGTGGCGCCGCCGCCGCCCATCATGGCGCCCCGATCCTCCTCACCGCTCCCACCTGGCTGCCGGCGTCGACGGCGGCTGAGCTGACACGCCTGCGCCCCGCGCGGATCGTCGTGCTGGGTGGACCGGGCGCGCTTTCGGATTCGGTCGCCGCACAGCTGCGGACGTATACCCCCGGCACCGTCACGCGACTCGCCGGGACCGATCGCTACGAGACGGCGGCCGCGGTGTCGGCGGCCACGTTCGACCCGGGCGTGGCGGTCGCCTACGTCGCGACGGGCACGAATTACCCGGACGCGCTCGCCGCGGTCCCGCTCGCCGGACGCACGGGCGGGCCGCTGCTGCTCGTCACCGGCTCGTCGATTCCCGACCCGACGGCCGCGGAGCTGGCTCGTCTGCGCCCGAACCGCATCGTGGTGGTGGGAGGGCCCGGGGTCGTCTCCGACGCGGTGCTCGCCCAGCTGTCCACGCGGGCACCCGGTGGCGGAGCTCGCCTCGCGGGTGCGGATCGATTCGGGACGGCGGCGGCGATCGCGTCCGCATTCCCGGCCGGGACACCGGCCGCCTTCCTGGCGACCGGCCTGAACTTCGCCGATGCGCTCGCCGGGGGACCCGCGGCCGTCGCCCGTGGAGCACCCCTGCTGCTGGTGACGCGAGCCGCGGTTCCGGCGCCGACCGCCGGCCAGCTCGATCGACTCGCGCCGCGGTCGATCGTCGTCCTGGGCGGGGTGCCGGTCATCAGCGACGAGGTGGCCGCGGCGGCCGCGGCCGCGGCGCGCTGAAGGTGGGGGAGGGGTTCGCCGCGGCGCCCTAGAATCGGTCGTCCATGACCACCGTCGTCGACGCCGCCATCCGGGCGGAGGCGCTCGAGCCGCTGACCCTGAAGGGCATCAGCCGTCCCGTCACGGTCTACAACGTGGTCGGGCTCGCCGAGGGACCAGCACCGGTGAACGGTCACGACGCCTCGTCCG
>DASSOH010000048.1:0-7048 GCA_035700865.1 Candidatus Limnocylindria bacterium
AGGACGACGACCTGGGTCTCGTCGGGCAGGGAGTTCGGCGTGACCTGGATCTTCGGCTGCGGCGGCGCCTGCTCGGCCGCCATCTCCTGGAGGAACTTGTCGGGCGCGCCCAGGTCCGGCGAGCCACCGTCGACCGCGTAGTGCATGGGGATCACGATCTTCGGGGCGATCTGCGCGACGACCTCCGCGGCCTCCGCGGGAGTGAGGGTGGTGCCGCCGCCGACGGGGACCAGGAGCACGTCGATCGGTCCCAGATCGCTCATCTGGTCCTCGGTCAGCAGGTGGCCGAGGTCACCCAGGTGGCAGACGTGCACCCCGTCGATCTCCACGGCGAAGACGATGTTCTCGCCCCGACCCTGACCCCCCTCGCCGTCGTGGTAGGTCTTGACGCCGGTGATCAGCAGGTCGGCGAACTCGTATTCGCCCGGGCGGGTCAGCGTCAGGCCGGCGGTGATGGAGCGGGTGTAGGTGTGGTCGGGGTGGTCGTGGCTGATCGTCAGCAGCTCCACGTCGTGCTTGCCGGCGACGAAGCCGGTCGACGGCGGGCAGGGGTCGGTGATGACGGTGGCGTCCTTGCCCTTGAGGCGGAAGCAGGCACGCCCGTACCAGGTGATCTCCATCGGTGGACCGATGGTACCCGGTCGGAGCCGGGGGCGTGACGCGTCGCGGTCCGGGTGTCGGCGCGATCACTCGAGGTCCCGGGGGTTCACCCAGGGCCCGGCCCGAGCCGCCATCGCGTCACTCGAGTGACCGCTGCGTCGCACGTGCGACACCGGCCGGCGCGCGTCACGCGCGTCCGTGGTCATTCGCGTACCCGTTCAGCCCTGCAGGAGGCGGTGCCGTGAAGAGCCGGGCACCGAAGTGCTCACCCGCGATCCGGAGACGGCGCGGCAATCGTTTCGGAGATAGCACGAGCCCCGGTGCCCGCCCAATGACACCGGGGCTCGAAGGAGGGAGGGTGGAGGCAGAAACCCGGATGGATCTCCATCTCGCACCGTGAACAGTAGGGGGCGGTTCTAAACCCGGGGCTTGCCCGACCTTAAGAAACCTGAACCTTTGTGCAGGCCACCAGGGGGACCGTGCAAGAATGCCCGCCATGTCCGGAACCCAGCGGATCGCCGCCGCCGTCACCGCCGTGCTGGTCGTCGCCATCGCGGCCGTCGTGCTGCTCTCGTCACCCGGCGGGCCGATCGGGGGCGGCGTCGCGTCGCCAGCCGGCAGCGGAACGGCGTCGCCATCGGTATCGGCGTCGCCGAGCGCCGGCTCGACCACCGAGGCCAGCTCCAGCGCGAGCCCGTCGTCCGACGAGGAGGAGACGCTCGCCGCCCTGCGCGAGATCGAGGACCAGGTGATCGCGCTGCGCGGGCTGGCGCGGGCGCACATCGGCGATCCCGACATCATCACGCGCGAGGAGCTGGTCGACGAGCTGCGATCGGTCTTCGACGAGGAGTACCCGCCGGAGGACCGCGCGCGCGACAACGCCGCGCTGCGGGCGCTGGGACTCCTGGAGCCCGGCCAGGATGTGGCCGAGCTCCAGCTCCAGCTGCTGGGTGACCAGGTCCTGGGCTTCTACGACGACGTCGACAAGCGCATGGTGGTCGTGTCCGATGCGGGCCTCGATCCCGAGGCCAAGATGACCTACGCCCACGAGTACACCCACGCCCTGCAGGACGCCAACTTCGGGCTCGACACGCTCCAGACCGATGCGGTCGGCGAGGACGATCGTGCGCTCGCGCGGACGGCCCTGATCGAGGGCGACGCGTCGATCACCATGCAGGCCTGGGCGTTCCAGCACCTGAGCCAGCAGGAGCTCATCGAGATCGCGCGTGGAGCGGACGCCCCCGACACCACGGGTGTGCCGTCGTGGATGGTCGACCAGCTCCTCTTCCCGTACACCACGGGCCAGCTGTGGGTCAGCTCGCTGGCGGGCGACGATCCGCTGTTCCATCCGGAATTCGCCGCCATCGACGCGGCATGGGCGGATCCGCCGGATACCACCGAGCAGGTGATGAAGCCGGGGGCCTGGTCACCGCGCGAGGACGCGGTCCCGGTCGAGGTCCCGGATCTCGCGGCGGAGCTGGGCGACGGCTGGGACGCGGTCGACACGACGCCGATCGGGCAGGCCAGCATCGAGATCTTCCTGCAGTACCACGGCGTCGGCGTGGACGCGGCCCGAACCGCGGCGGCCGGTTGGGGCGGCGATCGCGTCACCATCGCGTCCGGGCCGGACGACGCCTTCGCCGTCGCCTGGATCCTCGCCTGGGACACGCCCGCGGACGCTGCCGAGTTCGCCGATGCCTACCGCAACGCGCTCGACGCCCTGCCGTTCCCCGCATCGGTCACGGAGCTGCCCTCCGGCGAGATCCTGGTGGCACACGCCTCGGATGACGCGCTGCTGGACCAGGTCGAGACGATCGCCGGCGGCTGACGCCGCCGAGGCGCCAGCTACATCGACTCCGGGGCGGAGATGCCCAGCAGTCCCAGCCCGTTGGCCAGGACGCTGCGGGTCGCGTCCACCAGGGCCAGGCGCGCGGCCGACAGGGCCGGATCCTCGCTGAGGACCTTGCAGTCTCGGTAGAAGGCGGAGAACGCCGAGGCGAGCTCGTACACGAACTTGGGCACCTCGTGCGTCTCCCGGCGGCCGGCCGCCGTGGCGACTGCATGGGGGAAGTCGAGGAGGTGGCGCAGGAGCGCCTGCTCCGACGGGTGGTGGAGCAGCGCGCCGGTCCCGGAGGCATCGGCCTCGACGCCTGCCTCGCGGGCGTTCCGGAGGATGGACGAGCAGCGAGCGTGCGCGTACTGCACGTAGTAGACGGGGTTCTCGTTGCTCTGCTTCTTCGCGAGCTCGAGGTCGAAGTCGATCCCCGTGGTGAAGGCGCGCGAGCTGAAGAACCAGCGCGCGGCGTCGACGCCCACCTCGGCCAGCACCTCGTCGAGGGTGATGAACTCGCCCGAGCGCTTGCTCATCGGGATCTCCACCCCGTCGCGGACGAAGCGGACCCAGGCGATGAGGAGCATGCGGACCGCCTCCCGGTCGAAGCCCATCGCCTCGGCCGCGTTCCGGACGCGGGCGACCGTGCCGTGGTGGTCGGCACCCCAGATGTAGATCAGCTCGTCGAAGCCGCGACTGAACTTCTCCATCACGTAGCCGATGTCGCTGGCGAAGTAGGTCGGCTGGCCGTTGGACCGATACACCACCCGGTCCTTGTCGTCCCCGAAGGCCGTCGACCGGAACCAGGTCGCGCCATCTTCCTCGTAGATGAAGCCGGCCTCACGCAGGCGCGCGACGGCGCGATCGACCCAGCCCCCGGTGTGGAGGCTGCTCTCCTCCTTCCAGACGTCGAAGCGCACGCCCAGGTGCTCCATCGACGCCTCGATGCCGGCGCGGACCCGCTCCGATGCCCAGCGTCCGACGGTCATGGCCGCCTCGTCGGGGTTCGCCTCCGCCTCGGCGAGCACCTCCGCCGGTACCTCGGCGGCGAGATCGTCGACGTAGGCCCCGCGATAACCGTCCTCGGGCAGCTCTCCGCCTGTGCGACGCGCCAGGACCGATGCGCCCAGCATCGCGACCTGCGTTCCGAAGTCGTTGAAGTAGTACTCGCGCGTGACGGTGTGGCCTGCCGCCTCCAGGACGCGCGAGAGGACGTCGCCGACGAACGCGCCGCGCGCGTTGCCGACGTGCAGCGGGCCCGTGGGATTGGCGCTGACGAACTCGACGTTGAAGCGGCGCGGGTCGTCCGCGGTGTGGCGGCCGTAGGCATGGCCCGCGTCGAGGATGGGCCCGACCTGTGCCGCGACCCAGGTCGCGTCGAGCCGGAAGTTCAGGAAGCCCGGGGGCGCGACCGAGACATCGGCAATCGACGGGGGGCGCTCCAGGTGGTCGACGATGGTCGCCGCGATCCGCATCGGTGCGGCGCGCGCCAGCGGCGCCAGCTGCATGGCCACGTTGCTGGCCCAGTCGCCGTGCTCCGCCTTGGCCGGCTGCTCGAGGCCGACCTCGGGGAGGACGGCATCGGCGGCGACGGCCAGGCTCCCGTCGGCGATGGCGCGGTCACGCGCATCGGCCAGGGCACGGATGAGATCGGCGCGAAGGGTCATGGGGCGTCGAGTCTAGCGGTCGACGCCGGGCGCGGCTCCGCGCGCGCTTACGGCCGGCTGGCGGTGGTGACGGTCGTGGTCGCGGACGAGCTGTCCGTCGACGGCCGCCCGGTGAGCGAGCCGCCGATCGTCAGCGAGACGACCATCCAGGCGGCCGCCAGGATCACGAGGATGCGGTTCGGGCGCTGGACCGTGGTGGTGATGGTGTTCGGGTTCATCGGTGTGGGCGTTCTCTGCGTTCCTTCGGGTTGGTGGGCACGTCCCCCGATGGAGCAGCCAAGGCAAACGGCGTGCCAACCCGCGACGGCAGCGGTGCGAGCAAGCACCGACAAGCTGCGGATCAGGGCTCAGCGGTCGCGCGCGAGCCGGAGCTCCAGGGCCTGGTCGGCGGAGAACTCGCGAAGGCCCAGGACGTCGGCGGCGACCTCCAGCAGGGCACCGGTCGGCGCCAGGCCGATGAGCTCGCAGTGATCGATGTCCGTCCCGGCCTCGCGCGCCAGGCGGGCGACCTCGCGCACCACGGCCGCGATGCCCGTGCGCTCCCAGTCGACCAGGTTCATGCTGACCTGGGCCATGGGCGGCGCGTTCGGCGGCTCCAGCAGGACGCCCATCGCCTGCACGGCCGGCATCCCGCCCGACGATTCCCGGATGGTGTTCGCGATCTTCACGGCGAGCGCCAGGTTGTCGGTGCGCAGGTTCACGTTGAAGGCGATCAGCGGCTTCCGCGCGCCGACGGCGACCGCCCCACCTCGAGGGTGCAGGCGTGGCGGGCCGAAGTCGGGAGCCCGGTCCGGGTTGACGCCGAGCTCCTCGCGGAGCGCCTCGTACTGTCCGCGGCGGACGTTGGCCAGCCGCCGCCGCTCCGGGCGCAGCGCCGCCTCGCCGTACAGGTAGACCGGCAGGTCGAAGCGCCCGGCGATCTGCTCGCCGAACCGGCGTGCCAGGTCCACGCACTCCTCGATGCGGGTCGTCCCCAGCGGCACGAAGGGGATCACGTCGACGGCACCGATCCGCGGGTGGGCGCCGTGGTGCTGCGTCATGTCGATCAGCTCGAGGGCGCGGCCGACCGCGGCGATGGCGGCGCGCACCACCGGCTCCGCCGCGCCGGCGAAGGTGACCACGCTGCGGTTGTGCGTCGGATCCATCGAGTGGTCGAGCACCGTGACGCCGTCGATCTGGCCGATGGCCCGCACGATCTCCTCGACCACTTCGGGACGCCGGCCCTCGCTGAAGTTCGGGACGCACTCGATCAGCCCGGGCACGGTGGGATGGTACCCACTTCGAGGACGGCCGCCCGCCGATGCTACGCTCGCTCTCCATGGCCACCGTCCACCTCGTCGTCTCGGCGCTCGTCCGGCGTGACGGTCGACTGCTGCTCGTCCTGCAGCGCGGTCCCGGCGATCCAAGACCCACGTGGATGCTGCCGGGTGGCGTGGTGGAGGGGGGCGAGACGGTACTCGACGCCCTCGGGCGCGAGCTGGGTGAGGAGACCGGTCTCGAGCTGACCGCGAGCCCGCAGCTCGCGTTCGCCGTTCACGTCATCGACGACGTCGATGCGTACCTGGCGCTCACCTTCGCCTGCTCCGCCAGCGGTGAGCTGGCACCCTCCGATCCCGACGGTCACGTCCGTGACGCCGCGTGGGTCGAGCCGTCCGACGCGCTGGAGCGCCTCGGGCAGGTCGGTTGGTATGACGCCGGGCCGCTGCGCCGGTACCTCGCCGGTGCGTCGGGCGAGCTCGCGATCGTGGACCGTAGATGAGCGGCACGCTGTACCTGGTCGCCGTCCCGATCGGCAACCCCGACGACCTTGGCCTTCGCGCCTGCGACGTGCTGTCGCGGGTGGCGCTGGTCGCCGCGGAGGACACCCGCCACTTCGCGACGCTGGCCCGGCACCACGACATCGCCACGCGCGCGGTGAGCTACCACGACCACAACGAGGAGAAGCGCACGCCCGAGCTCCTCGCCCGGCTCCACGCCGGCGACGACGTGGCGCTGGTCAGCGATGCCGGGACCCCGCTGATCAGCGACCCCGGGTTCCGGCTGGTGCGCGCGGCGCTGGAGGCGGGCATCCGAGTGACGAGCATCCCGGGGGCCAGTGCCGTGACGACGGCCCTCGCGGCCTCGGGCCTGCCGCCGCACCCGTATCGGTTCATGGGCTTCCTTCCTCGGGGGCCGGCCGCGCGCCGTGCGGCCTTCGACCGCATCCGAGACGACGACGCGACGCTGATCGCCTTCGAGGCTCCCCATCGTCTGACCGATGCGCTGCGCGACGCGCTGGCCGTACTGGGCGATCGCCAGGCGTGCCTGGGCCGCAGCCTGACCAAGCCGCACGAGCGCTACCAGCGCGGTTCGCTGTCGTCGTTGGTGGCAGGGCTCCAGGCGGAGGGCGAGGTGCGCGGCGAGTGCACGCTCCTGATCGCCGGCGCCGCCCAACGGCCTTCGGCCTCCGACGAGGCCGCGGCCGACGCGCGACTGCTGCTGGCGAACGGCGCCCCGCCGCGCGCCGCGCAGGCGCTGCTCGAGTCCCGCCACGGGCTCAGCCGGCGTGAGGCCTACCGGCTGGTTCTCGAGGCGCGGGACGAGTGACCGGGGAGATCGTCGAGCGCGTGCTGCGGTCGTCTCGCTACCACGACGTCGACCGCGGCCTCGTCGAGCGGCTGGCCGGCGAGGAGGTGCCCCGATCGCGCAGCACCGACGAGGCGGTCAAGCGGGTGAAGCGGCGGCTGCACCAGGCCGTCGGCGCGTTCCGGGGCCGCGCGACGACCGACCCGCTCCGCGCCGTGCGGGACGCGTGGCGCGGCTCCCTGGACGACGAGGCCGTCCGCCGTGCCTGCGCGGACGTGCTGCGCGGCCACGCCTCGACCCGGGAACGCGAGCCCGACCTCGGCGTTTTCTGGCCCGGCGTGTGGGCGATCACCGGGACGCCGCGCCGCCTGATCGACCTGGGTTG
>DASSOH010000049.1:0-39558 GCA_035700865.1 Candidatus Limnocylindria bacterium
GGCCCCGACCCAGGCGGAGGCCGAACGCAACGCGCTGGAGGAGTGGCCCAACGGCGGCATGCCGTTCCCCAAGCAGGACATCAAGAACCCCGAGGACTTCGCCAACATCGCCAAGCTGGTGCGGATCGAGAACTTCGCCAACCGGATGCTGATCAGCGCCGACCTCGAGGAGCACACCGCCCAGATCCAGAAGTTCGTGGACATGGGCTTCGACGAGATCTACCTGCACAACGTGGGGCGCGACCAGGCCGCCTTCATCGAGACCTTCGGGACCAAGGTGCTGCCGAACCTGAAGCTGAGCTGAGGGCTGGCGGAGGCCGATCCGGTGGGCCTGCGCATCGCCGTCGTCGGCGCGGGCGGCTTCGCCCGCGACTTCCTGCCGCTCTTCGCCGCGCACCCCGGCGTGGAGGAGGTCTCGCTGGCCGAGCTCCTCCCCGACCGGCGGGCGGAGGTGGCCGCCGAGTTCGGCATCCGTCGCACGTTCGCGTCGCACGAGGACGCCTGCGCGGCGGCGGACGTCGACGCGGTGGCGATCATGACGCAGCGCCACCTGCACGGACCGCAGGCGATCACGGCCCTGGAGGCGGGCAAGCACGTGTGGTCGGCGGTCCCGATCGGCACCGATGCGGCCGAGATCGGCCGCATCCTCGCCCTGGCGGCGGCGCGTCGGCTCGTCTCCATGAGCGCCGAAACGAGCTGGTACTACCCCGACGTCGTCTTCGCGCGTCAGCGTCATGCGGAGGGGGCGTTCGGCGAGATCGTGTACGCGGAGGGCAGCTACCTCCACGACATGAGCCACGGCTTCTACGAGGCCTTTCAGCGATCGGGCGGACCGGACTGGCGCCGCGTGGCCGGCGTCCCGCCGATGTACTACGCCACCCACTCGCTCAGCAGCGTCCTCTCGGTGACCGGCGCACGGCCCGTCAGCGTCTCGTGCCTGGGCTGGGCGGACCGGACCGACGACCTGGTCTTCGGGCCGGGGCGCAACCTGTGGGACAACCCGTTCAGCAACCAGACGGCGCTCTTCCGCACCTCGGACGGCGGGAGCGTGCGCATCAACGAGTTCCGCCGGGTCGGCTGGTCGGGCCGGATCAGCGAGCTGCCGATGGCGATCTACGGCACGCGCGCCGTCTTCGCGGAGCACGCCACCGGCCAGGCCTGGACCGATCTCGACGGCAACGTGGAGGACCTTACGGAGCGCCTGGCCTTCCCCATTGACGTCGGCTACGTGCCGTCAGCCGTACCCGTGGACGAGACCGATGCGCACCGCCGCTACGCGTCGGTGCAGCGCTGGCAGCGCCTCCCGCGCGCGTTCTGGTCGCAGCGCAACATGCACCTGGGCTCGCACCAGTTCCTGGTCGACGACTTCGTCCGCGCCGTGTCCAGCGGGCGGCTGCCGCCCGTCAGCGCCTGGGAGGCGGCCCGCGTCGCCCTGGCCGGGATCACGGCCCACGAGTCCGCCCTGCGCGATGGCGAGCGGCTTGCGGTGCCCGATCCCGGGGACCCGCCGGCCGACTGGCAGCGACTGGATCCCGACGAGGTGATGAGCTGACGCGCGGCCCTCAGCGGATCCCGGTGTCGTAGACCAGCTCGACCGTCACGGCCTGGCCGGCCCGGACCGTGACCGCCATCGGCTCGGGTCGTCCCATCAAACCGCCGACGTCGGTCCCCAGAACGATGTACTCGCCAGGCGGCAGCTCGATCGAGGCGTGCCCATCGGCATCGGTCGTCGCCTCGCCGACCACGATGTCCCGACCGTCGCCCGGCTGGACCAGGATCCGCGCGCCCTGCACGGGGCGCGGCTCGCAGGCCGGATCGGGCGGATTCTGCTCGACCGGGCACACGGGCCCGGCGACGACGGTCACGTCGACCGTGCCCGTTCCGCTGCCAGAGGGGTCGGGCGGTGACTGGCACGCGGCCACGAGCGCGCACAGGCACACGACCACCGTCAGCACGAGAGGAGACCGGGGCGTCATGCCGGCAGGGACGCCCACGGCGCGCGTTCGGTTGCGACAGCGCGCGACAGCGACGTGTCAGCCCGGCTCGAAGCCGATGTCGTCCAGGTACGCGCTGCCAGAGCCCGTGAAGCGAACCTGGATGCTCTGTACGCCCGCCAGATCGTCGGCCGTCAACGCGGCGTCGAACGCGGCCAGGGGAACCTGGTAGGTCTGCAGGAACCGCTCGACCGGCGAGCGCAGCTGCTCGTCCGGCAGGTAGCGAGCGCCGAGCGCCTCCACCTTCCACAGGCGCGTGGGCAGCAGGGGCCGCACCCCGAGCGTCTCGTCCAGGGCCACGCTCCGATCTCGGCCGTCCGGGAGGACCAGGTGGATCACGGGTCCAGCATTCCCCAGCGGCTCCCCGGCCGAGACCAGCGACAGCACCAGCGAATCCGCGGGTGAGAGGCTCGAGGCACGTTCGGGCGGAACGGGCAGGGTCACGATCGCCGGACCGCTCCACGCCAGGCGAAGCGCTCGATCGGCCTGGACCGCCCCGTCGCGCAGCCGGGGGTCGGTGGTCGTCGTCTCGTCGAAGCCCTGGAGCTCGGTCGCTTCACCGGGCCCGCTGACGAAGTCGTCGACCACCACCCGCTCGGAAGTCGCCCACTCGGTGAGGACGACGTCGTCCGGCAGCCATGCACGGCCCGAGCGGGGCTCGCGGAAGAAGGCGTCGTACTCGGTTCGCCCGAAGAGCGATCGCTGGAGGAAGGCGTTGATCGCGGCCCTGGCCAGCTGCTGCTGCTCCTGCGGCGAGAGGATCGATCCCCGATCGAGGAGCCACGAGGCCAGCGGCCCCGCGTCGCCGGTGTCCCACACCGTGTTGAACCGTCCGTGGTTCGCCCGCTCGCTGTACAGCGCGACCTTCAGGTGGTCGCCCTCCCCGCTGAACGTGACGCGGTGGTACGTGGCAAGACCCGTGAAGGCCGGCAGGTCGCCGTCGTGGGCGCCCTGGAGCACGAGGTAGTCGACGTCGGTCAGGCGGATCGGTGCGCCGGGACCCTGGTACTGGCCGTCGGATGGCGCGATCCCGACCACGGCGCGGATGCCGAAGCCCCGGGGGACGGGCGGGAGGCCATGCAGCTCCGCGTCGCCGGACTCCAGCGCGGCCGCGACGGTCGCCGCCTCACCGCCCCTCGAGTGGCCGATGAGCGCCACCCGATCGAGGTCGAGCCGGCCGCCCAGCGGGTGGGACGGATCGGCGTTCCAGGTGGCCAGCTGCTGCAGGTGCCGGAGCAGCATCCAGGCGCGGACGCCCTGCTCGGCGCCGCCGTAGTCGAAGAAGGCGTCCCCGTTGAGGAAGTTTTCGTCCACCGAGACGGCCAGCATCCCGTGGCTGGCCAGGTGCTCCGCCAGGTAGGCGTAGCCGGGGTCCGAGAAGTCGCCCGCGGCATGGTTGCCGTGCACGATGAGCACCACGGGCATCGGTCCATCCGCCTCCTCGGGGTACCAGGCGGTCCCGTTGATCGGCAGCGCCGTGTCGTCGTGCCCCCACAGCAGGCCCGAGAAGAAGGCGCTCACCGCGTCCCGGTCGGCCAGTGCCCCCGAGGCATCGACGGTGGGAGTTCGCCACGCCGGGGCCGCGCCGAACTCGGGGCGGCGCCAGACGTTCCCCGACCCGTACGCGACGCGAACGACAGCGTGTGGACCGGGCTGCGATGGATCGGGCAGGTCGAGCGGGGCGATGGCGGCCAGGGTGCCCGGGCGCTCCCGCACGATCGGGTCTCCGAATCCGGGGAGGACGGCCCACGCCCCCACCGCCAGCCCGATGAGCACAGCCGCTGCCGGGGCGCCGGTCGCGACGACGCGGGCGAGCGGGCCGCCGGAGGACGACCGCAGCCCGCGGCCCAGGCCGACCAGCAGCCCGACGACCGCTCCCGCCGCGACGGGGATCTCGAACGGCGCGAGGTTGCGGTACATCGCCAGCGGCCCATCTTCCGGAACCAAGGTGAACAGGGCGGCGATGACGAGGGTCGAGGCGAGGAGCGGGTGTCCCAGTCCGCGAGCCGCCCTGGTGACCGCCTGAGCCACGCGACTGGCGGTCGCGATGCGCGAGCCCAGGACGGCGGCGACGCGGCGGACCACCCAGCCGACCAGGGACAGCACGCCCCACACCAGCAGGATCGGCAGGCCGATGAGCAGCACGCCGATGAGGGCGTCGCCGGGCGGCGTCGCGAGGTGCAGGTTGAGCCCGGCGTAGGCGCCGACGGCCAGCGTGATGGCCAGGGTGCCGATGGCGAAGCCGGCGACGGCGGTCGCGAGGGCCCGGCGCGGCGTCCCGGCCGCTCGGATGGCGCGCCGCGGCTCCTCCCGTGACTGACGTGCACGAAGGGACGGCCAGAGCGCGCGCTCGGTCATCCGGATGCCCCCGACTCGTCCGAGTTCCGACGAGCAGATGGTCAGCGGCTTCGCATCCTCCACCCGAGGGGCATTCGGCCCGCAGTTGACAGGCCGTCCGTCGCCTCAGCGCTCGATGTCGAACCAGGCCCGCAGGCGGGACGTGACCGTCAGCTCGCCGGGCACCACCTCGGTCGAGGCATCCGCCTGCTCGGCGATCCCCGCCATGGCCCGGAACTTCGGCACGAGACCGATGCCGTGGGCAGGCTCCTCCTCGATCCGCGCCACGCGGCCCAGCGTGACGCCCGCGGCGGTCGCCAGCACCTCGGCCTTCGCACGGGCCGCGGCCATCGCCGCCTCCAGCGCCGCGTGCTCGGCCGACGATGGGTCTGACGCGGTCATCTGTGCGCCGCCCACCTCGTTCGCGCCCGCGGCCACCACTCCGTCGAGCACCGGACCCAAGTGGTCGAGATCACGAACGCGAACGGTCATGGTGCGCACGACCCGGTAGCCGATCAGCCGCTGCCCCTTGCGGTAGTCGTACTCGGGCTGAATGCCGACGTCGGGCGCGCTGACGTCGCCCTCGGCCACGCCCAGCTCACGCAGCGCGGCGAGCACCGCGGACGACCTCGTCAGCACGTCCTCGCGCACCGGGGCGAGGTCTCGGCCGTTCGCGGTCACGGCGAAGGAGACGAGCGCCAGGTCCGGGGCCACGGACGCCTCGCCCTCCGCGCTGACGCTGATCCAGCGCTCGATGACGCCGTCGCTCGCCGTCACTCGACCGCCTCGAAGACGGCGGCGATGCCCTGCCCCACCCCAATGCACATCGTGGCCAGGCCGTACCGCGCGCCGCGCCGCCGCATCTCGTGCAGCAGCGTCGCCGCCAGCCGGGCGCCGGACGCGCCCAGCGGATGACCGATGGCGATGGCCCCGCCGTTGACGTTGGTCTTCTCCGGATCGAGGCCCAGCTCCCGCATCACCGGGACGGCCTGGGCCGCGAAGGCCTCGTTGAGCTCCACCAGGTCGAGATCGTCGACCGACAGCCCGGCCCGCTCCAGCGCGCGCCGAGTCGCCGGAATCGGGCCCAGGCCCATGGTCGCCGGATCGACGCCGGCGACGGCGGACGCCACCAGGCGTGCCATCGGTCGCAGGCCCAGCTCCCGCGCCCGGGCCTCCGAGGTGACCAGGAGCGCGGCCGCCCCGTCGTTGATGCCGGACGAGTTGCCAGCCGTCACCGATCCCGACGCGTCGCGCCGGAAGGCCGGCTTGAGCCTGGCCAGGGACTCGACGGTGGCATCGGGGCGTGGGTGCTCATCGGTGTCGAACGTTCGCGTGGCCTTCCCATCGGGCACCTCGATCGGGACGACCTCGTCGGCGAAGCGGCCCGCCGCGTGCGCATCGGCCCAGCGCCGCTGGGAGGTCACGGCGAATCGGTCCTGCTCCTCGCGGCTGACGCCGCGGCGCTCGACCACGTTCTCGGCCGTCTCGCCCATGGAGTACGGGTAGTGCGCGTCGGCCAGGCGGGGGTTCGTGAACCGCCAGCCGAGCGTGGTGTCGTGCAGCGTCTGCTCGCCGCGCGGGAAGGCAACGGAGGGCTTGGCCATCACGAGCGGCGCGCGGGTCATGGACTCGACGCCGCCGGCCACGAACACCTCGCCGTCGCCGAAGGCGATCGCGTGCGCAGCGCTCACCACCGCCTGCAGCCCGGAGCCGCAGAGACGGTTGACGGTCTGCCCCGGGACTTCGACCGGCAGGCCCGCGAGCAGGGCGGCCATGCGGCCGACGTTGCGGTTGTCCTCGCCGGCCTGGTTGGCGGCGCCCAGGATGACGTCGTCCACGGCGGCCGGGTCGACGCCGGTGCGGTCGAGCAGCGCACGGATCACGTGCGCCGCCATGTCGTCGGGGCGGACGTCCTTCAGCGCGCCGCCGTACCGGCCGAAGGGCGTGCGCAACCCATCGACGACGACCGGCGTCCGCGCCGGGTCATTGGTCACCCGGCCGCCCCGTAGTCGTGTGCCGCGTCGCGCCTCGCCAGCTCATCGATCCGTCGCAGGCGCCAGCCGAGCGCGACCAGGAAGACGCCGAAGGCAATCGCGAAGCCGCCGATCAGCCACACCAGGCTCAGTGCGCCGGCACCCGGGAAGAGGAAGAGCACGATGCCGAAGAGGATGGACGACAGCCCGGCCAGGCCCAGCAGCAGCTCGCCCTTGATCCGCTCGCGGAGCCGGATGGCGGCCCAGATCTCGAGTGCCCCGGTGACGATCGCCCACACGGCGATGACGAGGACGAGGACCTGCGCGACCGCGCCGACCGGCAGCAGCAGCGCCACGATGCCGGCGACGATCGAGACGAGGCCTTCGACCAGCTCCAGCCACCAATGGCGATCGGTCTCGCGGGTGCGGATGGCGGTGTAGAGGCTGGCGACGCCGTCCACCAGCGCCCACGCCGCGAACAGTGTGACCAGGATCACGATCCCCCATCCCGGCGCGAAGAAGGCCAGCACCCCGAACGCGATCGCCAGCAGCCCGCGCAGGATGAAGGTCCACCACCAGCGCGCCAGGGCGACGGTCTCCGAGACGTCGAAGGTCATGAGGCTCGTCGGGCCTGCGGATGCGTCGCGGCCACGGCCTCCAGCAGCCGCCTGGATGCGGCCGCCACCTCCGCCACGGCCGCGTTGAACGCCGGCTCGTTGGCCGCCGACGGCTTGCGGTAGCCGCTCACCTTGCGCACGTACTGGAGCGCGGCGGCGGCGATCTCGTCGTCACTGGCCGGCTCGGCGCCGGTCCGCAGGGTCTTGATGCTTCGACACATGCGGCGAGGATACCCCTGCCGGCCTAGGCCCCGACCAGCGACTCGAGCGAGCCGATGACCTGGTCCGCCGCGGAGACGTCCGTCTCGGCGAACTGTGGCACCGCGATGCACGTCAGGCCCGCCGCCTTGGCCGCCGCCACCCCGGAGGCGGAATCCTCGAGCGCCACGGCTTCCGCCGGCGCGACGCCCAGCCGCTCGCAGGCCAGCAGGTAGATGTCGGGCGCCGGCTTCGAGTGCTCCACGTCGTCGGAGGTCACGATGGTGTCGAACGCATCGGCCAGGCCGGCGGTGCGGAGGGCATCGTCGACCAGGAAGCGCGGGGAGTTCGACGCCAGCCCCAGCCGGATGCCGGGTGCCTCGCGCAGGCGCGCGACGAGCTCCATGGCCCCCGGCCGCGCGTCCACCTGCCGCCGCACGAGGTCGTGCATCAGCTCGATCATCTCCTCGACCAGCGCCGGGCCATCTTCGCGCGGCAGTCCCAGGCGGTCGGCGAAGTAGTCGGCCGTGAAGGCGAAGCTCGTGCCGATCACCGTCAGCTTGTCGTCCCACGTGAACTCGCCGCCGTGGCGCCGGAACAGCTCCGACTCGGCCTCGTGCCACAGGATCTCGGTATCGAGCAGCAGCCCGTCCATGTCGAAGACGACGGCGCGGTACCGACCGCCGAAGGGCGCGCTCACGCCGGCGTCGCGAAAAACGAGCCGCCGTCGGAGGCGAGGTGACGGAGCAGCGGGGCCACGCGGTAGCGCCCGTCGGGGACGGTCGCGTGGAGGGCATCCAGGGTATGGACCACGCTGGACAGACCGATGCGCTCGCCCCAGGCGAGCGGTCCATCCGGCCAGTTCGAGGCCAGCCGCATGGCGGTGTCGATCGCCTCCGGCTCCGCGACGGCATCGGCCACGGCGGAAGCGGCTTCGTTGACGATGGCGGCCAGCACCCTGGCCTCGATCTGTGCCGGCTGGAGCTGCGGGAGGCGGATCGGACGCTGCAGCGCCGCCCATGGGGCGCCGCGCGTGCCGTCATCGGCGTAGTCGTAGTAGCCCGCGCTCGCCTTGCGCCCGAGCCGGCCCGCATCGGCCACCCGCCGCTGCACCTGTGCCGGGCGGTAGCGTGGATCGCCGAAGAAACCCTCGAAGATCTGCGTGCCCGCGGCCAGGTTCACGTCCGTGCCGACCACGTCGGCCAGCTCGAAGGGCCCCAGCCGGAAGCCGATGCCCCGCATGGCGGCGTCGATGGCCTCCACCGACGCGAGCCCCTCCTCGTGGATGCGGAACGCCTCGAGGTAGTAGGCGCGCTGCACGCGGTTGACGATGAATCCGGGCGTGTCCGCCGCCACGACCGGGGTCTTGCCCAGCCGTCGACCGGTGAGGACGACCCGGTCGATGGCCCAGGCGGCGGTCATCGGGCCCGCCACGACCTCGACCAGCGCCATGAGCGGGACGGGATTGAAGAAGTGCATGCCGACCACGCGCTCCGGGCGTCGCGCCGCCGCGGCGATGCGGGCCACCGACAGTGAGCTCGTGTTGGTCGCCAGCAGCGTGGCGGACGGCGCAGCCGCGTCGAGGCGGGAGAAGACGTCGCGCTTGAGGTCCAGGTCCTCGGGTGCCGCCTCGATCACGAGGTCGGCGGCCGCCAGCGCGTCGACGCTCGCGACCTCGCGGATGCGATGCACGGCCTCGACATCCGCGCCGGGGGGCAGCTGCCCCTTCTCGACCTTCCGCCGCAGGTAGCCGGCCACCCGATCCCGACCGCGCTCCGCGGCGCCGGGCACCGGGTCGTGGACCAGGACCTCGAAGCCGGCCTCGGCCGCGACCTGCACGATGCCGGCGCCCATGGTGCCGGCGCCCAGGACCGCGATCGTCCGGACCTGGCGCTGGTCGTCGAGGGGGTCGCTCACCGGCCGTGGAACGCCGGCGGGCGCTTCTCGGTGAAGGCCGCGACGCCCTCGGCGTGATCCTCGGTCCGGCCGGCCAGCTCCTGGAGTGCCGCCTCCGCGGCCAGGGTCTCGTCGAGCGCCGCGTCCTCGGCCAGGTTGAGCAGGCGCTTGGTCATGCCGATGCCGCGCGTGGCACCGCTCGCGAGCCGGCGAGCCAGCTCCAGGGCCGCCGCCTGCAGCTCGTCGGCGGGGACGACGCGCGCCACCAGGCCCAGCGCCGCGGCGTCGACGGCGGAGAGGTCGCGCTCGCCCAGCAGGATCTCGAGGGCGCGGTGACGCCCCACGGCCCGCACCAGCGTGCGGGCCAGGCCGGAGTCGGGGACGAGCCCGATCCGGTGGAAGGCGGGCACGAAGCGGGCGTCGGCGGAGGCCACGACCAGGTCGGCAGCCATCGCCAGGCTGAACCCGGCGCCGGCTGCGACGCCGTTGACGGCGGCGACGATCGGCTTCGGTAGGGCGCGCATGGCGGCGACCAGCGGGTTGTACTCGGTGCTGAGCACGCGGCGGAACTCGCGCTCGCCCGTGCCGGCACGGAGGTCGGCGCCGGCGCAGAACGCCCGTCCCGCGCCGGTGATCACCACCGCGCGGATGTCGTCGGCGCGCGCGGCGTCCTTCATCGCGCCCAGCAGCGCTCGGCGCAGCTCGCCGGTCAACGCGTTGAGCGAGTCCGGGCGGTGGAGCGTCAGGATCGCGACGGCGCCGTCGCGATCGGTCCGCAGGACCTCGGGGGAATCGGCGTCAGCCATCGCCGGCGATTGTACCGAGGCCCGGACACCGAAACGCCCGGCGCGACAGCGGCGCCGGGCGTTGCGGACGTTGGGCCGGATCAGGCGGCGCTGCGGCGCCCCGTGATCATCTGCCAGGCGAACGCCACGATGATGGCGCCGACGATGGCGGCAATCAGCGTCGTGATGTCGATGCCCGTGAGCCAGTCGTCCTTGCTCGTCAGCAGGGCCAGCAGGTAGCCACCGACGATCGCTCCGACGATGCCGGCGATGATCGTCCCGATCACGCCGTACCCCTCGTCGCCGGGGACGACCTTTCCGGCGACCCAGCCGGCGATGGCCCCGATGATCAACCAGGCAATGATTCCCATGCGTACCTCCACGCTCCCTGCGTTGTCCGCTGCACAGCCGCAACGCAGCCGTGTACCGGAAGATTTATGCACATTCAGGTCCGGTTGGGTACCCATTTGCCGCCGGGCGAGCGATTGGACGCCTAGCGCGGGAGCGTGTAGAAGCTCCCGACGTCCAGCATGCCGGCGGCCAGATACAGCCGATGCGCCACCAGGCGCTGCTCGCCGCTCTCGAGCGTGGCCGCGTACGCGTCCCGCCCCCGGGCATCGGCCAGGGCGGCGTCCAGCAGCGCGGCGCCGATGTCGCGCCCGCGCGCGCCCTCGGTCACGATCAGGTCCGGGATCCACGCCTGCGGCCGGGTCATGAAGAACGGCTCCCGGAACTCGAGGCTGATGAAGCCGACCGCCTCGCCATCGAGGAGCGCGAGCCGCGACGCGGTATCGCCGCGGGCGACGTGCTGCGCGTACGTGCGGCGCAGCGCGGGCAGCCGCTCCTCGGTCGGCGCGGGACGGCCGAGCTCGGCGAGCAATCCGGTGACCGCGGCGAAGTCGGCGTCGTCGTCACGGATCTCGCGGATCTCGACGCCTGCCGCGGGCTGCACGGCGCGGGACCGGACCGGGTTCATCTCGAACACCTTGCCGCGGTTGCCGAAGCCCATCGCCTCGTACAGGGCGCGCGCCGCGGCTCGCTGGTACGCGACCTCGAGCATGACCTGGTGCCCGCCGCGCAGCCGCCACTCGGCGATCGCGGCGCCGAGGAGCGCGCGACCGATTCCGCGCTGACGGAACGGCTGACGCACGACGAGGTCGCTGACCCAGCCCTCGAACGTCGCGTGGTTCAGCCGCCGGCGGAAGCGGAAGCCGATGAGCCCCGCCGGCTCGCCATCGGCCAGCGCCAGGAAGGAGGCGACGTCGACGTCGTTGACGAAGGCGTCGTAGCGTGGTCGGAGCAGGTCGTCGTCCCGCGCCGGCAGCCCGTACAGCTCGCGCACGAGCGAGAGGGCGACGCCGAAATCGTCGCGACCGAGCGGCCGCAGCTCGACGCCCGCCGGCCTGGGCACCGCCAACCCGCCGACCGCGTGGTCCGGGTTCCCCAGCCCCACCTATCGGCCCCGGAAGTCGGGCCGGCGCTTCTCGAGGAAGGCGGCCATCCCCTCCTTCTGATCCTCGGAGGCGAAGAGGAGGTAGAAGAGGCGGCGCTCGTGCGCGAGCGCATCGGTCAGGGTCATCTCGTAGGCGGCGTTCACCGCCTCCTTGGCGACGCGCAGCGCGATCGGGCTCTTCTCGGCCATGGCGGCGGCCAGGGCCAGCGCGTCCTCCACCACCAGCTCGTCCTGGGTGACGACGGCAACCAGGCCGGCCGCCTCGGCCTCGCGGGCCGTGATCGGCTCACCGGTCAGCACCATGCGCATGGCCTTGCTCTTGCCGATGGCTCGCGTCAGACGCTGCGTGCCGCCGGCGCCGGGGATGACGCCGATGTTGATCTCCGGCTGCCCGAACTTCGCGCCCTCCCCCGCCACGATCAGATCCAGGGTCATGGCCAGCTCGCAGCCGCCGCCCAGCGCCCAGCCGTTGACCGCCGCGATGACCGGCTTGGTGATCTTCCGGATGCGATCCCACTGGCCGATGCGATTCGTGCGCAGCATGTCGATGGGGCTGGCGTCGCGCATCTCGCCGATGTCGGCGCCCGCGGCGAAGGCGCGCTCGTTTCCGGTGACCACGATCGCCCGGACCTCGTCGTCGCGGTCCAGCTCCTCGAGCGCGGCGCACAGCGCGTCCATGACCGCGCCGTTCAGCGCGTTCAGCTGCTTCGGGCGGTTGAGGCGGACCAGGGCGGTCCGCCGCTCGGCCTGCCGCTCGACCAGGACGAGGGGCTCGCCCGGCTGCTCCGTCATCGTCGCCTCTCGCGGGAAGCGCTCGGCGTCCGTGTCACGGAGCGCCCTCCTCCCACGGATCCGGCAGCTCCGCGCCGCACGCGCCGCAGAACCGATGCGACGCCGGCAGCCCGGTCGCCCCGCACGCGGGACAGACGCGTCCCTCTCCCGCCTCCAGCCGTCGCAGCGCCGCGAACCGGGGCTTGCGCTTCTCGTGGAAGGCCTCGACCGCCTCCTTCGTCTCGTCGGCCGTCGAGTGGACCGCCAGCCAGTCGCGGGCGTGCTGGATCGTCTGCGACCAGACCAGGTCGCGCCACCAGTTCAGCTGCGTCTTCGTGTAGCGCAGCGCTTCGGGAAGCTTGCGCGCCAGCTTGAGGCCCAGCTCCTCGACCGTCGCGTCCAGCTGGTCGCGGGGCACCACGCGCGAGACGAGCCCCCAGTCGAGGGCCTGCTGCGGCGACACCGGCTCGCACAGCATCACGATCTCCCGCGCCCGGCGATCCCCGACCACCAGCGGCAGCCACTGGGTGGCGCCGCCGGCCGGGACCGAGCCGTGCTCCGGTCCGACGTGGCGGATATACGCGTCGTCGACCATGACCGAGAGATCGCAGGCCAGCTGCAGCTCCTGGCCGCCGCCGACGCAGACACCGTTGATGCGCGCGATGGTCGGCTTCCCGATCTGCCGCAGGCGGTCGTGCATCTCGATGAAGGCGCCCATCCAGCGCCAGTACTGGCCACTGGTCGATCCCATCAGCGCCTGCTCGTCGAGATCCGCGCCGGTGCAGAAGGCACGATCGCCTGCACCCGTGACCACGAGCACGGCGACGCCGTCGTCCCATGACGCCTGCTGGAAGGCATGCGCCATCTCGTTCAGCGTCGGCAGGTCGAGCGCGTTCAGGACCTCCGGCCGCTGGATGGTGACCGTCGCGATCCCCGTCGCCAGGTCCCGCTCGTACGAGATGCGCTCGTAGCGCAGTTCGCGGGGATCGGTCGGGACCGGGGAGCCGGCGTCAGGCATCGGCACCGTCGGGAGCGACGAACAGCTCCACGCCGGCGCCCGCGAAGTTGCGCAGGTCGCGCGCGCTCTCCATGCCGGGCTCCGAGCCGAGGGCCTCGGCGAGGTCCGCATCGGTCTCGAAGGCCATCTCGGCCATCTGGTAGTACGGCGCCGGGCGTCCGGCGACGCCGGCGAGCTTCGTCACGCGGACGTCGGCCAGCTTCGGGTAGCGCCGCACGATCGGGTCGTGGACGTCGCGATAGTGCGCGTCGAACGCGTCGGGATCCTCGGGCGGACGGTACAGCGCGATCAGCCGCGGCATCAGCGCTTGAAGTAGTCGGCGTTGATCTGGATGTACTGCACCTGGTCGTCGGGGACGGCATCCTCCGCGAAGATCGCGGTCACCGGGCACTCCGGCTCGCAGGCCCCGCAGTCGATGCACTCGTCGGGGTCGATGTAGTACTGCGGGTCGTCGTCGGTGGCGTGGATGCAGTCGACCGGACAGACGTCGACGCAGCTCGCGTCCTTGACGCCGATGCAGGGCTCGGTGATGACGTAGGTCATGGCCTCCTCGAATGCACTTCGCAGTCGCCGATCGGGGCTGGCGTGGCCGTTCGACTCGGGCCGAGTCTACACCGATGCCGCCGCACGATCCGTCGTGTGGGTAGGATGCTCCCCATGCAGCTCACCGACCTCGACCACCGGCCCCTCGTCGTCGCCGCCGTCACGCCACTGAGCGACGACGGCGCCGCGCTGGACGTCGGAGCGATCGCGCCGTACGTCGCGTTCCTGGAGTCCCACGGCGCCGACGGCGTCTTCGCCTGCGGGACCACCGGCGAGGGCGTCCTGCTCGGCATGGACGAGCGGCAACGTGCCGCCGAGGCGTTCCGGGAGGCCCTCTCGGGGGTCCTGATCGTGCACGCCGGCGCGCAGTCGACCGCCGATACCGTGACGCTGGCCGAGCACGCGCGGCAAATCGGGGCGGACGCGGTCGCCGTCATCCCGCCTCCCTACTTCGCCCTCGACGCCGATGCGCTCACCGCCCACTTCGTCGCCGCGGCGCGGGCGGCCGCGCCACTGCCCTTCTACGGCTACGCCTTCACCGCGCGCTCCGGCTACCCACTGCCGGTCGAAGTGGTACGCCGCATCGGCGCGTCGGTCGACAACCTGGCCGGACTCAAGGTCAGCGAGTCGCCCTTCGAGCGCGTCGAGCCCTACCTGGACCTCGGACTGCCGGTGCTCATCGGCAGCGAGCCGCTGATCGGCGCCGGCCTGGCGCGCGGAGCCCTGGGCACCGTCTCCGGGATGTCGGCCGCGTTCCCGGACGTCGTCCGCGCGGCCCTCGACGCGGCCGACGACGCCGCCATGGCTCGGCTTCGGGCGCTGCGCAGCGCGATGGAGGCCAGCGGCCAGTTCATCGCCGCGGCGAAGCACGTGCTCGGCATGCGCGGCGTCGCCGTCACCGAGGGGATGCGCGCCCCGCTGCGACGGCTCACCGCATCCGAGGCGGCCGCGCTCGAAGGCGCCGTGGCCGAGTTCCTGGCGCCCGCATCGGCCTAGCGCCGGCCGGCCAGGTCAGGTGGTGGCGAGCTCGGCGGCGGCCTGCTGGGCGCGGAGCGACGCGTAGCCCGGCTTGATCTGGGCGTTGATGATCTTCAGCCGTCCGTCGAAGGGCCAGAAGGCCGACTTCATGGCGTTCAGCGTCAGCCACTCCATCTCGTCGAGCCCGATCCCGAACGTCCGCGCCAGGGTGGCGAACTCCGAGCTGAGGGTGATGCCGCTCATGAGCCGGTTGTCGGTGTTCACCGTCACGCGGAAGCGCAGCCGGCGCAGCAGCTCGATCGGGTGCTCCTCGAGCGAGGGTGCCGCACCGGTGTGGACGTTCGAGGTCGGGCACATCTCGAGCGGGATGCGCCGGTCACGGACGTAGGCGGCGAGCCGCCCGAGGGCGACCCGGCCGTCGGGGCGGACGGTGATGTCGTCCACGATCCGCACCCCGTGGCCCAGGCGCTCGGCGCCGCACCACTGCAGGGCCTCCCAGATCGACGGCAGCCCGAAGCCCTCGCCCGCGTGGATGGTGAAGTGGAAGTTCTCGCGGGCGATCAGGTGGAACGCGTCGAGGTGCCGGGTCGGCGGGTAGCCCGCCTCGGGGCCGGCGATGTCGAACCCGACCACGCCCTCGTCCCGGTGACGCACCGCCAGCTCGGCGATCTCGACCGATCGCGCCGCCTGGCGCATGGCGGTGATGATCAGTCCGACGGTGATCGGCCGCCCCTCCATCCCGCGCCGGAAGCCGGCGAGCATGGCCTCGGTCACCTCGTCCAGCGTGAGGCCGCTGTCGGTCAGCAGCTCCGGCGCCATCCGCACCTCGGCGTAGACGACGCCGTCGGCCGCGAGGTCCTCGACGCACTCGAAGGCGACGCGCTCGATCGCGTCCCGGGTCTGCATGACCGCCACCGTGTGCCGGAATCCCTCGAGGTACAGCTCCAGGGACTTCCGATCGGCGCCAAGGGTGAACCACCGGGCCAGCTCGTCCGGATCGGTCGTCGGCAGCTCGCGATAGCCGGCCTGCTCCGCCAGCTCGATCACGGTTCGGGGTCGCAGGCCGCCGTCGAGGTGATCGTGGAGCAGGACCTTCGGCGCGCGCCGGATGACGTCCAGGTCGAGGCTGTCGGCGGCGCGCTCCATTAGTCTCAGCCCGCCGTCGGCCCGAGCGTCGGCTCATCGGTCCGCGCCGCCCCGTCGGGCCGGGGCTGCTTGAGCTCCACGAAGACGACGTGGGTCTCCGACTCGCCGATGTTCTCGCCGATGTGCTCCTGCGCATCCAGCCAGCGCACGGCGCCGGCGGGGATCTCGACCTCGGCCTGGTTGCCGCCGCTCACCAGGCGCCGACGGAAGCCCGACAGGGTCACCATGACGCTGTCGGGGTGGCCATGCGGCGTGGTGCGATCGCCGGGCCGGTCGCGATACTCGAGCACGCGGACGCGCTCGTTCTCCATCACGACGCGGTAGAGGCCCGGGTTGGATTCGACGGGATCTGCGCTCATGGCCGAACGGTACTCCCGCGCCGGAGGCTGTCGCAACGCGCCGACGCACGGATGCACTGGCAGCGGTCCTGCGGTACGCGTCCGCATGCACAGGATCACCACACGCCCGGCCGCGGTCGGGGCGGCCCTGCTGGTCGTGGCCCTCGCGCTGACGGGCTGCTTCAACGAGCGGGACGAGAACACCAACGAGGGGACCAATCCAAGTCCCGGAGCCATCGTCGTCGAGGTGCGCCTCACCGACGACTCGATCGAGATGCCGAACGAGATCTCGGGCGGCAAGGTCGAGTTCGAGGTTTCGAACGCGGGCGAATCGCCGCACGGCTTCGTGATCGAAGGAGTCGACGGTGGGATCGACGACCTGCGGGCCGACCAGCTCGAGACGCTGCGCGTGGAGCTCGACCCGGGGACCTACACCGTCTACAGCCCGGTCGAGGGCGACCGTGACGCCGGGCTCGAGGTCCAGCTGACCGTCACCGAACCGACCGACGAGGACGGGGCGCCGCTGAGGAACGAGGCCGTCGGACCGAGCGAGGAGCAGCAGCCGATCGACGACGGCGGCTGAGGAGGGAAGCGGGTCAGCCGCCCTCGCCGACGTCCGCGGCCGTCCCGATCCCCACGCTCGCGCCCTTGGGGTGGCCGAACGGCGCGGTGGCCGCGTCCTTCATCTGGAATCGCGACGGTGGCGCGGCCGCGGCATACGCCGCGATTGACTCCGGCGTGAGCTCGTACCCGAAGCGGATGGCCGCCACGTTCTCGTCCTGGTAGCGGCGCGGCAGCGACTCGCGAATGGCCGGCTCGTCGAACTCGATGTCCGCCAGGCGCAGCAGCCGGCCCAGCGCGATCATGTTGCCGAACAGCTCCTTGCCGAAGTGCTGGAAGCCCAGCGAGGCGAACGGGATCTGCTCCGCGCCGGGGACATGCAGGCCGAGATCGGTGACGACCGTCCGTCCGTGGATGCGCAGGTGCCCCTTGTCGGCCAGCTTCAGCATGATGTCCGCCTCCTCGACCACCGGGTTCTCGATCGGCTGGTCGTCGAAGATCAGGAAGGCATCGGACATCGAGCCGCGGACGCTCGAGTCGTAGTCGAAGAGCACGGTGACCTCCTTGCCCATCCGGGCGAGGAGCGCCCCCATCACGCCGGCGATCACCCTGACGCCCTGGCCGCCGACCCCGTCGAGCGCGATCCTGGTCGTCATTCGGGCTCGATCCCCGCCTCGCGCATCGCGTCCTCGAGCGTGATCTCGCGCTTCGCGACGCGCAGCTTCAGGTCGGACGGCAGGCGCTGCATGAGCGCGAGCCTGCGCTGCGACTCCGCGCGCTTCGCCTCCTTCGAATCGACCGGAGCCTGGACCGATGCCGGCGCCGCGTCCGCCGCGGTCCGCGGCGCGGCCGGCTGCGTGTCACCACCGGGCTGCCCGCCGATCAGGTCGCGGGCCTCGGCCGCCGCCTCGGCCTTCTGCGCGTCCAGCTCGGGCTTGACCTGCGTCGCCGGATCGAGGCCCGTCTCGGAGCGTTCGACGCTGCCGGCGGGGACGGGCGCATCGGGCGCGCTCGCCCCCGTGCGCAACGACTCCGGGATCTCGATCCCCGCCTCGGACAGCGCCTGGACCAGTGTGATCTCGCGCTTCGCGACCCGCACCTTCACGTCGGGCGAAAGCCGCGCCATGAGGGCCGCGCGCTCGACCGATTCGGCGCGGCGGCGGGCCTTCTCGTCATCGGGACGCGCCTCGACGACCTTCGTGGCGGCCTCGGGCGTGGTGGCGCCGCCGTCGCCGGGCGAATCCGTCGCGGACGCCATCGGTCCGGCCGGCTGCTCCGGCAGCGCCTCCGGGCGCTGCCCATCGGTCTGCGCCGGCGCCGTCCCGTTGCCGTTGCGGGCGGGATGCTGCGCCGGGTAGACGATCCCGATCTCGAACGGGTTGAGGTGGTCCGCATCCTTCGGCGCGCGCTTGTAGGTCTTGCGGTAGAAGGTGAGCATCTCGTTGGCGCTGGCGAAGCCGATGCGCCGCCCGTTGTTCTCGATGCACTGGCTGGTGATGTCGACGAAGCTGAAGCCGGGCCACTCGATCGCCTCGCGGATGGCGTTCCGCATGTGCAGCTGGTGGTAGACGGTCGTCTTCGCGTACAGCGCGTGCGGCGAGCTCCGCACCAGCCCCTGGAGGTTGATCGGCGTGTTCGGGTTGCCCGCGGGGCTCGACAGGGTCTTCGTGCCGGTGGGCGTGGTCGGCCCGGTCTGGCCGCCGGTCAGGCCGTAGATCTCGTTGTTGTTGCACAGCACCGTGACCGGCGCATTGCGCCGGATCGAGTGGATCAGGTGGTTCCCGCCGATGCTGGCCGTATCACCGTCGCCCGCCACGACGATCACGTTCATCTCCGGCCGGACCGTCTTGATCGCCTCCGCCACGGGCAGTGTGCGGCCGTGGAGGGTGTACACCGCCTCGTGCTTCAAGTAGCCGCCCATGCGGCCGGTGCAGCCGATCCCGGTCACGATGATGGTGTTGCGCTCGTTGAGCCCCATCTCGTCCAGCGTCAGGGCCAGCTGCATCATGATCGTGCCGATGCCGCAGCCCGGGCACCAGATCGTCGGGAAGAGCTCGACCTTCAGGCGGTCCTTGTAGCCGAGCTCCGCCATGGGTGCTTCAGGCACGGAACGCCCCCTTTTGCCGCAGGGTAGATCCGTAGATATTCCGCGCCATCACCCAACCCCCAGCGGTGAACGCGGCTGCGGCTCGGTCGGCTCGGGTGGAATCGGCGGCTCGGACGGGCCGCCCGACAGGACCCGATCGATGCCGTCGCGCACGGCCTCCAGCGAGATCCGTCCGCCCAGCAGCGGGACGCGCTTGACCTGGCGGTGGATCGCCAGCTCGACCAGGTCGGCGTACTGGCCGTCGTTGGCCTCGACCACGATGACCTCGCGGTAGCGCGCGGTGATCTCGCGCAGCTCGTCGCCCAGGATGGGGTGGATGCGGATGGGCCGGAAGAGGGCGAACTCGTCGCGCAGCGGCGCGGCCACGCGCGACACGATCCCGTAGCAGATGACCAGCACCTCGGCGTCGACGTTCCAGCCGTGCTCGTAGTGGGCGTAGCGCTTCGCCACCTCGAGGTGGCGGTGCTTCGACGCGTAGTACTGGCGCAGGTACTCGTCCGCATCGGCCGTGGCCGGCTCGCCGGCATTCGGGCCGTGCTCGTACATCAGCACGCCGGCGAAGAAGCGCGGCTCGTCCACGAAGTCGCCGAGCGCCGGGATCTCGCGCGGCACGACCCGGACATCTCGCCCGATCTCGTCCAGGTCCACGACCTCGTTGAGGTGCGCGACGAACGTATCGGTCAGGACGACGACCGGTGAGCGCGACTCCTCCGCGGCGTTGAAGGCCTCGACCGTCATGCGGAAGGCCTCCGGCACGCTGTTCGGGTAGAAGGCCAGCGGGTGGTAGTCGCCGGTGCTCCCCCACTTGACCTGCATGATGTCGCCCTGGCCCGGCATGGTCGGCATGCCGGTGGCGGGTCCGACGCGCTGGACGTCCACGAACACGCACGGCACGCCCACCTTCTGGGCGTAGCCGACCGCCTCCTGCATCAGGCTGAAGCCCGGGCCGGAGGTGGCGGTGAAGGACTTCGCCCCGGCCAGCGAGGCGCCGATGATCGCGTTGGCCGATGCGATCTCGTCCTCGGCCTGCAGGAAGCGGAACTCCGGGTGCTCCGCGGCCCAGCCCGACGCCACGTTGAGGATCTCGGTGGAGGGGCTGATCGGGTAGCCGGCGTAGTAGTTCGCTCCGGCGGCGACGGCCCCCCGGAACACGGCCTCGTTCCCCTGCGTGAGCTTCCGAGTCATGCGATCAGCGCTGCATGAGCTGCCCGACGGGCAGCGGCTCGCCACGCCACGGGGCAATCTCCTCGGTCGCCCAGGCCCCGAAGCGATTCACGAAGTGCGCGCCATGGCGGAGGAGGGCCTGGACCGCGCGGCGGCGCGCATCGGCTTCCTCGACGCGCACACCCACGATCGGCTGCTGGCGCGACATGGCCGTCTCGTAGACGTGAAGGTCCGGCAGCTGGTCCATCGTCATGAACTGAACCGCGCGACGGATCGTGGCGGCAACGCCGCCCGAGGTGCCCAGGCGCTCCAGTCGAGCGGCGGCATCCGGACCGGCCAGCACGACGAGGTCGTCGGCGTCGACGCCCAGGGTTCCGAGCTCCTGGCTGGCGGCCTCGGCGGAGGCCGCATCGGGCAGGACGGCGAGCGTCCAGCCCGAGGGGTAGCGAATGACGCGCCGCCTCACTTCTCTTTCGCGGCGTGAGCGGCGACCGCCTCCGGGATCATCTCGATGGCCAGGTCCGGGCAGTAGCGCTCGCACAGGCCGCAGAGGATGCAGTTGTCCTCCTCGATGATCGCGTCGTTGCGCAGCACCAGGGTGCCCTTGGGGCAGATGTCGACGCAGATGTCGCACCGCTTGCAGAACACCGGGTTCCAGCTGATGTTGCGGTAGTCGACCCATCGAATGCCGTCGCGATGGTCGTCGGACGTGCCGGACCCGAAGGCGAGGGCGGGAGGAGGCAGCTGCTCGGTCATGGGATCGGCTCGATTGTAGACAGATCCGGCGCTTCGGGGCCGGGCCGCACGTCCGGACCGGGTCGGGACGGGCTCGCTCCGGCTTCGTGACGGACGGCCCTATACTGCGGTTCCCCATGCGCACCTTCCGTCGCTCCGTGGCGCGCAGCAGCGTCGCGGCACTCTCGCTCCTGCTGGTCGCCTGCGGCACCACCGCTCCCATCAGCCCCTCGGCCTCGGGCACCGGTGCGCCGGCGCCGGTGGCGAGTGCCTCCGCATCCGCCGATCCCGCCGCGGCGGCCGCCTACGGTCGCGCCATCTGTCCCCTGTTCGAGCGCATCGTCGAGCTCGACCCCCGGCTCGCCGCCATCCGCGCCGCCGGCGAGGAGGGCGGCGACATGACGGTCTACGAGGACGAGCTGGCCGCGGTGGCGGACGAGCTGCGTGACATCGTCAACGCGCTGAACGACGTGCCGAACTGGGGCCCCGGCCGCCGCCTCCAGCTGGAGATCATGGGCACGCTGCACCTGATCCGGGCCGAGCTGCTGACCATCAACGAGGACCTGACGGCCCTCGACGCGGCCGATGCCATGGCCGCCCTGCCCTACATCGCCAGCGAGACCATGGACCGCGAGATGGCGCGGGCGGTCGAGGGCGGACTGAGCTGCGGGACCGAGGAGTGAGCCTGCGGGGGAGGACGGTCCGGGCCGGCCTGCTGGCCACGCTCGGGACGCTGGTCGCGGCCTGCACCCTGGTCCCACCGTCGGAGTCGCCGCCCGCCGAGCCGACCCCGATCCGCGCCTCGGCCGACGCCTCGCCATCCGAGACGCCGTCACCGACCGCGACCCCGTCGCCCACCCCGGACCCGGAGGTCGAGGTGCCCCTGGCGGTGGTGACGGGCTACACCGCCGCCACGGCCTCCATCACCCTCGAGGAGGTCCGGGCGGCCGCCGACACCATCCGCGTCCCGTGCGGCGTGCGGTCGTACCTCGACCGCGCCGTCGTGGACGGCGGCGACTGCCTCGACGCCGCGGAGATCGCTGACCTGCTCAACGCCGCGCCGCAGGATCAGCCGCTGCTCGCCCTGCTGCCCCCCTCGATGGTGACGCCCGACGTGAAGGTGCTCCCGGTGGACGGCGCGGACCTGTTCGGCGGTCCGGAGGCCCGCGCGGCCGACTACCCGGTGACCGGCACCGCCATCGGCGCGGAGCCGTACGACCCGGACGAGATCCGGACGCTCATGAGCCTGGGCGACTCCTGCCCGGACCGCGGCGTGGCCTACGCGGCCATCACCCTGGGCCGCGGCTGGGACTGGGTCTTCGGCGGCGGCACCGCCGAGTACACCGCCGTCTACCCCAACCCGGTGCCCGCCGGCTACGTCGGCAACGGCTTCAACATCGTGGACGCGGTCCGCACGGACAACGAGGGCGCCGTCGCCGCGCTGGTCAGCGGCGCCGACGTGACCCTCGACGACTTCGAGTGCCCCGTCGTGGACAACTGGCGGGTCAACGACGGCGTGGTGTTCAGCATCGACCCCGCGGTGCTGCCGCGGTTGCGCGACACGTACGGCGTGGACGTCGCCACGCTCGCCGCCAATCACCTGTTCGATCAGGGCGTGGACGGGTTCCTGGAGACGCTCGACAAGTTCGAGGCCGCCGGGATCCCGACCGCCGGCGCGGGCACCAACCTGGACGACGCCCTGGAGCCCGCGCTCGTCGACGTGAACGGCCTGACCTTCGGGTTCGTCGGCTTCAACGAGATCCCGCCGGCGTACGCGGAGGCGACGCCGGACTCCCCCGGCGTGCTGTGGCTGCGCGACGAGAACGTCATCGAGGCCGCCGCTCGGGCGCGAACCGAGGGCGCCGACGTCGTGGTCTGTGTCCCGCAGTGGTGGGGTGGCGCCGAGTACCACGCCGAGTTCCGCGGCGACATGCGCCGGCAGCAGCAGGTCTTCTTCGACGCCGGCTGCGACCAGGTGGTCGGCCACGGCACCCACTGGTCCGGGCCCATCGAGATCACGCCGGACGAGGACGGCGCGTACCACGTGACGATGGTCAGTCACGGCAACTTCCTGTTCGGACAGGAGTGGAGCCAGCAGACGCAGGAGGGCGTCACCCTCGAGCTGTCGTTCCGCGGCACGGACCTCGTGCAGGCCCGAATGCACCCGTACATCATGCTGGACCAGGCGCAGACCAACCTCACCGACCCGGCGACCGATGGCCTCTACGTGCTGAACCGGATCTACGAGGCGTCCGGCCTGCTTCCCTGACGACCGCTGGCCGAGACCCGGCATTCCTCCCGGCGGATTGACCGGCATTCCGGCGGGACGTAGCATCGGTCCATGACCATGCGGGCCGCCGAGCCACCCCGGCTCATCCGCCTCTTCCCCGCCCGGTTCATCGCGCGCGCCACCGGCGCGAACGTGCGGACCGCCGAGCGCTGGCGTGCCGGACAGGCACCGCAGGCGCGCTACCGCGACCGCATCGGTGAGCTGCAGGCGATCCTCGAGCTCCTCGGCCGCGGCATGAGCGATGCGGCCAAGCGCGCGTGGCTGGAGGCGCCCAACGCCCAGCTGGGCTGGGATCGTCCGGTGGACCGGCTGGCCGGCGGCGATTTCGCCGCCGTGCGCGCCGCCGCCGAGACGTACCTCGTCGGAGACTACGTCTGACGCCCCGCCCCGAGGTGCTCACCACCTACTCGGGCCGTGCCTACCGCCAGACCGGCGTCGACACGCCGGCCTTTCCGCCCGACCGACCCGCCGTGGGCGAGGGGCGCTACCACCGCCCGGGCGAGCCGTGGCCGCTGTACGCGTCCCTGGAGCCTGCCACGGTGTGGGCGGAATGGGCAGCGGCGACCCGCGGCGCCATTGATCCGCGAGAGGAGCGTCGACGCCTGTGGACGCTGCGCGCGGACGGCCTGCGGGTGATCGACCTGCGGCGACCTGAGGTCCGTGAGGCGCTGGGCGTGCAGCTCGAGACGCTGGTCGGGCCACGGGAGGCGGCGCAGCGCCTCGGCGCACGAGCGCGCTCACTGGGGGCCGATGCGCTCATCGCCCCCTCCGCCGCCGATCCGGACGCCTGGAACCTGGTCGTGTGGCCCCAGGCCTTCGACCGCGTGCGAGCCGGGCGCCCGCGGACGACGCACCCGGAGCCGCCGGTCGGCCCGGTCAGTCCCGCAGGCGCCGGGTGATCTCGTCTTCGTAGTCGCCGAAGTAGTGGCCGATGACCGGCAGGTCGAAGCGCCGCAGGATGGACTCGCGCGGCTCGCGTTCGAGCAGGAAGGCGAAGGACGCCTCCACCAGCTCGGCGGCGCTCCGCCCGGGCGCCAGGCGCTCGAGGTCCCGGCGGCCGACGCTGACGACGTGCTCGGTGGCCGTCGCGTCGTCGCCGACGCGGACCACGCAGCTCCAGCCATCGTCGGACGGCTCGCAGCGCACCGCCACGCGGTCACGCATTACGTCGACTCCGGCTCCAGCGTCGCGGCCTCCGGCGCCGGGCCCGGCTCCTCCGCCTCGCGCGGGCGACCGCTGACCATGGCGACGACGGCGCCCAGGATCAGCGCGGCCGCGACCACGGTCCGCAGCGTGATCGGCTCCGACAGGAAGATCGCCCCGAGCGCCACGGCGACGACGGGGTTGACGTACGCGTACGTGCCGAGCGTCGTCACGGGGACGTTGGCGACGAGCCAGGTGTAGGCCGTGAACGCGAGCAGCGAGCCGAACACGATCAGGTAGGCGATGGCCAGCGCCGAGGCGGTGGAGATCGCGCCGAGATCCACCTGTCCGACCTCCCCGAGCAGCGCACCGGCCAGCAGCAGGACCAGGCCACCGGCCAGCATCTCCATCCCGGTGCCGAGGAGGCCAGAGCGCGGCATGGGGGCCGAGCGCGCGTAGAGCGACCCGATGGCCCAGGAGAGGCCGGCGCCGACGACGAGCAGGATCCCGAGCGGATCGATGCCGTCGATGCCTTCGACCGGGGCGAGGAGGACGACGACGCCGACGATGCCGGCGATGAGCCCACCGACCACCAGCCGGCCGGGGCGGCGCCGGGTGAGCGCCGCGTCGAAGATGGCGAGCCAGATCGGCACCATGGCGACCAGCACGGCGGCGATCCCGGATGGGATGAACTGCTCGGCCAGGACGACGCCCCCGTTGCCGCCCAGCAGCAGCAGCGTCCCGATGACCAGGGCCGACCGCCAGTGCGCGCGCGTCGGGCGCTCGATCGGCCGGGCCCCGGGTCGGATGCGCGCCAGCGCGATGAGGGCTCCGAGCATGAGGACGCCGGCCACGCCGTACCGCACGCCGGCCGCGAGCAGCGGCGGCATGGTCTCGATCATGATCGCAATCCCGAGGTACGTGGAGCCCCAGACCACGTACACGACGAGCAGCGCGACGATGACGGCCGGGGTCGACGGCCGGGGTCGGTCGAGCTGGGTCACGGCGCCATTGTGCCGTCAGCCGCGCTCGACGTCCTCCTCAACGTCCATGGGCTCGTTCTCGACCCCGGCATGGTCGCTCTCCGCGGCCAGCGACGTGAACCAGGGCTTCGCCTCGTCAGGGATCTGGTCCCCGAAGTCGGCGCCCGGGACGAGGTCCTCGTCGGGGTCGACGCGTGCCCCCGGCGGGGCGGACTGCGGCTCCGGAGTGAGGCCCAGGGAGGCCGCATCGGCTCCCTCCAGCCCGCCGTGCCGATCGACGTCGGATCGCTTCTCCTCCATGCCGGCGGTTGGATGCAGAATCGGTACCGATGTCGATCCGGCGCCGTCCGGATCGTCGTCATCGGTGAAGGCAAGCCAAGCTCGATCCCGAACGAGGAGCCACCGATGAAGTACCTGATGCTGATCGCCGGCGACGAGGCCGCGTGGGAGGCCCAGACCGATGCCGAGCGCACCGCGAGCTACGCGCGCGTGGTGGCGTGGTGGAGGGCGCAGACGGACGCCGGCCGCATCGTCAGCGGGCACGAGCTGCAGCCGTCGAGCACCGCGACCACCGTCCGCCTCGATCGGGACGGCCGCGCCACGGTCGTCGACGGGCCGTTCGTCGAGGCCAAGGAGATGCTCGGCGGCTACGCCGTCCTGGACGTCCCCGACCTCGACGCCGCCATCGCCCTCGCGTCGAGCTGGCCCGAGCCCGACACCCTCGAGGTGCGCCCGATCGTGACGGATGGCTGACGCGCCCCGGCCGGCCGACGAGGTCCTGGCGGACACGCTGCGAGAGGAGCGCGGCCGGCTCACCGCGGCGTTGGTGCGGATCCTCGGCGACTGGGACCTGGCCGAGGAGCTGGTGCAGGACGCCGCGGTCGCGGCGCTCGAGCACTGGCCGTCGGAAGGCGTTCCCCGCAACCCGGGCGCCTGGCTGATGACCGCGGCCCGTCGTCGTGCCATCGACCGCCTGCGCCGTCACGCCCGCTACCGCGAGCGCATCCGGCTCCTCACCGCGGAGGTCACCCAGATGGATCCTGGCGTCGCGACGGGTGGGCCGATGGACGCCGACGACCGGCTGCGGCTGCTGTTCACCTGCTGCCACCCGGCCCTCAATCGCGAGGCGCAGGTGGCGCTCACCCTGAAGACGATCGGTGGCCTGGAGACGGCCGCCATCGGCCGCGCGTTCCTGGTCCCGGAGACGACGATCGCCCAGCGCCTGGTGCGCGCCAAGCGCAAGATCCGCGACGCCGCCATCCCGTACCGCGTCCCCGACCTGGCCGAGCTTCCCGCCCGCCTGGCCGAGGTGCTGACCGTGCTGTACCTGATCTTCAATGAGGGCTACCTCGCGTCGTCGGGGGAGACGGCGGAGCGCCGGGACCTCGCCCGCGACGCCGAGTGGCTCGCCTCCCTCGTCGCGCGCCTGATGCCCGACGAGCCCGAGGTGCTTGGGCTGCTGGCCCTGATGCGCCTCCACCTGGCCCGGGCCGAGGCGCGCTTCGCCAACGGCGACCTCGTCCTCCTGCCGGACCAGGACCGCCGCCGGTGGGACCACGCCGCGATTCGCGACGCCGTCGCCCTGCTGCGGCGCGCCGAGCGGATGGGGCGCGTCGGCACCTACCAGCTGCAGGCCGCCATCCTGGCCGAGCACGCCACGGCGGACAGCTGGGCCGAGACGCGGTGGGACCGGATCGTGGCGCTCTACGACCTCCTGCGGCGCGTGGAGCCGACGCCGGTCGTTCGGCTCAACCGCGCGCTCGCGGTGGCCGAGCTGGACGGTCCGACCGCCGCGCTGGCGGAGCTCGAGCCGCTGGCCGAACGTCTCGGCGGCTGGCACCTGTACCACGCCGCGCGCGCGGACCTGCTGCGGCGGGTCGGCCGCGCCGAGGAGGCCGTCGCCGCGGATGGTCGCGCGCTGGAGCTGACCGACAACCCCGCCGAGCGCCGCCTGCTCCAGCAGCGCCTGGCCGCGGGCGGCGTCAGTCCAGGTGCCGCTCCCCGGGGCCGACGTAACGGACCTCGGGCCGGATGAGGACGTTCGCCTCCGCCTGCTCGAGGCAGTGCGCCGTCCAACCGGCGTGGCGCGCCAGCGCGAAGGTCGCGGGGAAGAGCGCCGGTTCCAGTCCGACGCCCTGGAGCACGGCGGCCGCGTAGTACTCGACGTTGGTCTTGATCGGGTAGTCCGGCTTGCGCTCCGCGAGCACGCGCAACGCGATCTCCTCGACCGCGACCGCCTTCTCGAGCCAGCCGGCCACGCCCGACAGCCGCTCGGCCACGCCCCGCAAAGCCGCGGCCCGCGGATCGTAGGCGCGGTAGACGCGGTGCCCGAAGCCCATCAGCCGCTCGCCTCGCTCCAGCGTGGCGCGGATCCAGGCCTCGGCCTGGTCGACGCTCCCCATCTGGTGCAGCTGGTCGACGACCTCGGACGGGGCACCGCCGTGCCACGGGCCCTTGAGCGCGCCGATGGCCCCGACCACCGCCGAAGCGAGGTCCGAGTGAGTGCTCACGATGACGCGCGCGGTGAAGGTCGACGCGTTGAAGCCGTGCTCGGCGCCGACGATGAAGTAGGCGTCCAGGGCGCGCGCCGCCGCCTCGTCCGGCCGCTCACCCGTGAGCTGGTGGAGGAACCCGGCGGCCAGGCCGAGCTCCGGGTCGACCGCCACGGGCTCGCGGCCCGCCCGCAACCGGGCGTAGGCGGCCAGGGCGGATGGTGCCAGGGCGGTCACCGCTCGCGCCTGGTCGATGGTGGGCGGCCAGGTCATGCCCTGCAGGGCTCCCCAGGTCGAGATCGCCGTGCGCAGGGCGTCCATGGCGCCGGACTCCGGCGCCGCGCGGCGCAGCACCTCGACCACCTGGTCGGGCAGCGGCGCGCAGGCGAGATGCGCGTCCGGGCGCCACGCACCGGTCCACAACAGCTCCGCCACGCTGGCGAAGCTGCCGCGCTCGACGAGCTCGCCGATCGGGTAGCCGCGGTACTGCAGGCGACCGCGCTCGCCGTCGATCATGGCGAGCGACGTCTCGCCCGCCACGACGCCCTTCAGGCCGGGCGAGTAGGGCCGTTCGTCGCTGGACATGTGCCCGAGTCTAGGACGAGGCTCGTAACGACGCCGCGGTGCGGCGCGTCCAACGAGCAGAAATGCCGCCAATCACAAGGAGCCGTGCCATGCGCCGCCTCTTCCCGATCCCTCTCGTCGTCCTCCTCCTCACCGCCTGCGGCGGTGGTGGCTCGAGCCCCAGCGCGAGCTCATCGGGGCCGCCATCGTCCCAGCCGAGCCAGTCGGCGGCACCCTCGACCTCCGGCGCGCCGCCGGCATCGGTCAGCGAGGCGCCGATTCCGTCGGAGGACCTGGGCGAGTTCAGCTGCGAGTACCCGATCGTGGAGGACGCGACCGTGGCGCGCGCGAACATCACGGACGTGCGCGTCGGCGAGCACGCCGACTACGACCGCGTCGTCTTCGAGTTCGAGCAGGGCCTGCCCGAGATCACCCTCGACCGCGCCTCGCCGCCGTTCACCCAGGATGCGTCCGGCATGCCGATCAACGTGGACGGCACCTCGTTCCTGCGCCTGACCATGCGCGGCGGCACCAAGCAGACGGAGTCCGGGACCAGCTCGTACGACGGCCCGACCAACTTCGACCCCGCCATGTCCACCCTGGTCGACCTCGTCGAGGGCGGTGACTTCGAGGGCCAGAGCACCTGGTATCTCGGCCTCAGCACGGACGCGTGCGCGCGCGTCATCCGGCTGGAGGACGACAACGGCAATCGCCTGGTGATCGACCTCCAGCACTGACCGCCGGGGACGGCCGCGGATCAGATGACCCGCGTGCCGTCCTGGTAGACCGATTCGATCCGCTCGGCGAGGGTGACCACGTCGAGCGGATCGCCGTTCACGACGACGAGGTCCGCCCGCTTCCCCGCCTCCAACGTGCCGAGCTCGTGCTCGAGCCCCATCAGCTCCGCCGCCGACCGGGTGGTGGCGACGATCGCCTGCATCGGCGTCATGCCACCTTCGACCATGAGCGCCAGCTCACGGAGGTTCTCGCCGTGCGGGGTGACGCCGGAGTCGGTCCCCATGGCGATCCGCACGCCCGCCTCGACCGCCCTGGCGAAGGAGGCCCGATGGATCTCTGCCACCTCCCGCGCCTTGGCGACCGATGCCTCCGGGATCGAGGCACCCGCCTCCGCCGCGTCGATCACCCCGCGCGGGGCCACGAGCGTCGGCACCAGCCACGTTCCGCGCGCCAGCATCATCTCGATCGCCTCGTCATCCAGGTAGATGCCGTGGTCGATCGACCGGATGCCGGCCTTGATGGCGTTCTTGATCCCCGGCGTCGCCTGGGCGTGGCTCATCACCCAGATGCCGGCCGCGGTCGCCTCCTCGACCAGCACCTGGAGCTCCTCGAGGCGGAAGTGGGCGTGCGTCGGCTTGTCGCGCGGGGACAGCACGCCGCCCGAGACCGCGACCTTGATGACGTCGGCGCCGGCGCGGACCAGCTCGCGGACCAGGCGGCGCATGTCGTCGGCACCGTCGACGATGGTGCGCGGGACCCCGGGGTACGGCGCGACCTCCAGGTTGATGCCCGAGGGCATCCACTCGTCGCCGTGGCCGCCGGTCTGGCTGATCATGGAGAGGCTGATCTGCATCCGGGGTCCGGCGATCAGCCCGTCCTCGACGGCCTGCTTCACGCCGAGATCCGCGCCGCCGGCGTCGCGCACGGTGGTGATCCCGACGCGGAGCGTCTTCTCCAGGTTGTGCATCGCCTGGTAGAAGCGGTAGCTGAACGGCGTCTGGATGATCCGCATCGTGTCGATGGTGCTGAACATGACGTGCGTGTGGCAGTCGAACAGCCCCGGCAGCACGGCCTTGCCCGCCAGGTCGACGCGCTCGTCGCCGTCCAACCCGCTTCCGACCTCCACGATGCGGCCGTTCTCGACGACGAGGTCGGCCGTCGCCGGCTCGGCGCCCGTGCCGTCGACGACGGTGGCGCCCGTGAACAGCGTGCGTGTCATGGCGTCGAGGCTACCAGCGGCGGCCCGCTCCGGTAGCATCGGTCCCGCATCCCACCCCCAAGGAGAACCGATGGCCGACCGTCCGGCGCCGCCTTCCGGCGCCCTCGACACGTCGAAGACGTACACCGCCCGCTTCAAGACCGAGAAGGGCGACATCGTGGTCGAGCTGTACGCCGACCGTGCCCCGCTGACCGTCGAGAACTTCGTGAACCTCGCCCGCTCGGGCTTCTACGACGGCACCACCTTCCACCGCGTGATCGGCGGCTTCATGGCCCAGGGCGGCGACCCGACGGGGACCGGCACGGGTGGTCCCGGCTACCAGTTCGGCGACGAGTTCCACCCGAGCCTGCGTCACGATTCGGCCGGCGTCCTGTCGATGGCGAACGCCGGACCGGGCACCAATGGCAGCCAGTTCTTCATCACCTACGGCCCGACGCCGCACCTGGACAACCGCCACAGCGTCTTCGGCAAGGTGACCGAGGGGATGGACGTGCTCCAGTCCATCCGCGAGCGCGACCCGCAGCGCGACCGCCAGCCCGGCGATCGGATCGAGACGATCGAGATCACCGAGTCCTAGGCAGCGTCAGGCTTCCGACCGACCGCCGGCGGGCAGTGCCGCCCGCCGGCTCCCCACCGGGTCGGTCGGTCAGGCAGCCTGCGCGGTCTCGTACAGCAGGGCGAAGGTGGTCGCCGGGTCGGGTGCGAAGACGGTCCGGGTGTTGCAGGCGCTGCACACCAGCTCGTCGTCGGTCTCGTCGACCGAGAAGACGACCTCGTCGCCGCACCAGGCGCAGTCGAGAAGGATGTTCATGCCGCGCATGCTGAGCGCGGTTCGTGACAACTCGCGTGTCGCGATCGCGGGCGTCCCGCGCCGAGGTTGACGTCGGCCACTCGCGGCCCCTAGCGTCGCGGGATGTTCCGATCGCCGCAGGTCACCCTGTACTCGCGCGACCTTCCGCGCGCCCTGGACTTCTACACCGGCCTCGGCTTCACCGAGGCCTTCCGCTATCCCGCCGATGGGCCGCTCGAGCACGTGGAGCTGCTCCTCGACGGGTTCAACCTCGGGATCGCGACCGTCGAGACGGCCCAGCAGAACCACGGGCTGTCGCCGAATCCGGGCGGCGCGGGGATGGAGCTCGTGCTGTGGACCGACGACACGGACGCCGCCTTCGCCGACCTGGTGGCCGCGGGCGCGGCGGTCCTGTCGGATCCCCACGACTGGCTGAGCGACCTCCGGCTCGCGTGGGTGGCCGATCCGGACGGCAATCCCATCCAGATCGTCCAGAAGCGGAGCTGACGTCCGTCGCGCAACGGTCACCGCCGTCGTCGTACGACGGCGCGTGGTACCGGGCGGGGGTACGAACAACTCACCCACGCCACCGGGGGGATCGGATACGCTACGCGGCGTCGGATGCACGGCCGGGACGCCCTGCACCGATATCCGCCAGAGCCGGTCTGGCGGGAGTACGCGCGATCCCGAGCCGATCACCTCCCAGCCGCTGCGCGTACGGTCCATGCCTTCCCTCCGTCCACGTCCCAACCCCAGTCTCTCCGCCGCCATGACCGACTGGCGCGCCTTCGCCGCGCGCCGCTACCGGCCGTTCCGCGGCCTCGCCGTGGCCCAGGGCCTCATCGGCAGCCTCACCGGCCCGGCGATCACCATCCCGCTCCTGCTGGGCCTCGGCGCGCATCCGGCGCTGGCGACCTTCCTGGCCGTCCTGCCGGCGCTCGGCACCATGGCCCAGCGCTGGCTGCCGGCCATGCTCGACCGGACCGATGGGAACCTGCGCGGCCTCGTGCTGCTCTTCGCGTCGATCGGCGAGCCGCGCGGGCTCTACCTCGGCGCGGTCGTCGCCCTGATGGCCGCCGGCTGGCTGCCGACCTGGGCCGCCATCGCGCTCATCGGGATCATCTCCGGCGTCCTCGGCGCGCTCGGCTCGATCGCCTACAGCCTGGAGCAGTCGTGGTACCAGATCGTGCTGCCCGACGACCAGCGACGGCTGGTGACCCCACGCCTGGGCGGCATCTCGCTCGGCATCGGCTCGGTCGTCCTCCTGCCGGTGGCCCTGGTGATCGACGACGTCGCGGCGGCCATCGGCGCCTGGGCGTACGTGGCGCCGCTGCTGCTGTCCGGCATCGCCGGCGTCACGTCGCTGGCGGTGCTGCATCGGCTGCCGCACCCGGGACGGATCCGGGTGCCGCGCCGTACCGCCTGGCACACCGAGGGCCACGCCCGGCTGCGCCGCCACGGCGACGTGATGACCCTGGCGCTGCTGTCGGCGGGCTTCTCCCCGTTCCTCTCGGTCTACGCCATGTCGGTGCTGGGCATGGGCGCCGGATTCGCCATCGCCATCAGCGCCATCAGCTCCGGGACGCTGGTGCTGAGCTCGATCTACGTGAGCTCCCACCTGCGGGGCGGCTCCTCGTCGCGGCTGCTGCGACGCTCGTTCCTGCTGCGGGCGGTCGCGCTCTTCCTGGGCCTCGCCGCGCACCCGGTCAACCCCCTGGCCCCGGCCGTGGTCATCCTGATCGCGGTGCTGCTGGCCGCCGGCGACACCGCGGGACAGCTCGCGGCCAACGAGCGGCTGCTGCGGCTGGCCACCGGACCCGACGTCCTGGCCTTCCAGAGCCACTTCGTGGTGCGCCAGGTCGGCGCCTACGGCATCGGCAACGCCACCTCGTCGCTGATCATGCTGCTGGGCGGCTACCCGGCCTTCGCGATCCTCTTCGTCGTCGCCGGCGCCGGCCGGTACGCCGCCGCGCGAGCGACCGACCTCGCCGTGCGCGAGGCGGTCTCGACCGACACCCAGGCCATCTCGACGCCGGCGGCCTGAGCGCGCCAGGGCGCGCATCGGCCCCGCATCCGTCGCCGCCGTGGCTTGCGTGATTGCGCAAACTGTGAGATGATCTCGCTCGATGGAAGCCCTTCAGCCCGCCGATGGAGCCGATGCCACCCGCGTCCGCGCCGCGGCCATCGCCCGCGCCTTCGCCGATCCCAAGCGCCTCTGCGTCGTGGAGCGGCTGGCCGGCGGTGAGCGCAGCGTGAGCGAGCTGTCGCGCGACGTCGGCTGCCAGGTCCCGAACATGAGCCAGCACCTCGCGGTGCTGCGCGCGGCCGGCCTGGTCACCACGCGGCGGGTGGGGAGCACCGTCCTGTATCGGCTCGCGGACGCGCGCGTCCTCGACGCCTACCGAATGCTGCAGCAGGTCGCCGGCTGACGCCGGTCGTCACGCGACTCGAACGAGAGAGGAACCGATGTCCAACGTACAAGAGGTCACCGACGCCACCTTCGACACCGACGTGCTCCAGAGCGACAAGCCGGTGATCGTCGACTTCTGGGCCGAGTGGTGCGGACCGTGCCGCATGGTTGCCCCGGAGATCGACAAGCTGGCGAGCAAGTACGCCGGCAGCGTCGAAGTCCGCAAGCTGGACGTCGACGCCAACCCGCAGACCGCCATGAAGTACGGGATCATGAGCATCCCGACCGTTGCGATCTTCGCCCCCGGTGAGGCGCCGCGCGCCGCCGTGGGCTTCCGTCCGGCCGAGGCGCTCGAGGAGGCCTTCGGGCTCACCCGCTTCACCAGCGGCAGCTAGCCTCCGTCCGACCGACCGATGGGCGCGCCCCGAGCGGGCGCGCCCGTTTGCTGTCCGGCGCCATGGGGCGCCACGGCATACTGAGCGGCCGATGCGTCGCTCGATCCACGCCGTCCTGCTCGGCACCTTCACGCTCCGCTTCAGCACCGGGCTGACCGGGGCGCTGCTGGTCTTCTACCTGGCGGAGCTCGAGTCGTTCGGCGCACCGAAGGTCAACGCCATCGAGGTCGGGCTCCTGACCGCGGCCTTCTTCCTCGCCGAGCTGGTGCTGTCACCGCTGTTCGGCGCCCTCTCCGATCACCTCGGGTCCCGGCGCGTCATGCAGTACGGGCCGATCTTCGGCGCCGTCGCCGTGGTGCTGACCTTCCTGACCACCGACCTGCTGCTGCTCGGCGTGACCCGCTGGCTGGAGGGCGCGGCCGCCGCGGCCAGCATCCCGTCGATCCTCGGCTTCATCGCGCTCGCGACGTCGGACGACGAGGGGCTGCGCGGGCGGACGGTCGCGCGGTTCGAGGCCGCGACCCTCGCGGGCCTGGGCCTGGGCCTGGTCGCGGCCGGCGCCCTGTGGCAGGTCCTCGATCGCAACGCCTTCCTGCTGAACGCCGGCATCTACGGCATCAGCTTCCTGATCTACCGCTACGGCGTGACGGTCGACCCCGGCGTGGCGACCGACCAGCAGGACGGGACGATCGAGGCGGGGGGCGTCGCGGCCACCGCGCGCGGCTTCTCGTGGAGCCGGTACCGGGCGGTCCTGGCCAGCCGTTCCGTCTGGCTGCTGGCGCCCACCTGGATCGCGGTCAACGCCTTCATCGGCGCCTGGACCAGCCAGTCCATCTTCCAGCTGGTGAACGAGCCGCCGCCCGGCTTCGAGGACCAGCGACTGATGGGCGGCTACCAGTCGTGGCAGGTCAGCATCGGCCTGGCCGTCGCCCTGGCCGTCTTCTTCGCCGGACTCTGGTACTGGGGCAACCGCTTCAAGGCCTTCCGCCGCACCACCATCATGGGCATCGGCATCGTGGGTGGGCTGGCCATGGTCGTCGCCATCTTCGCCATCAACCACGCCGAGGCCTGGCCGCTGCCCGCGCAGCTCGCGGCGGGCCTGGTGATGGCCGGAGGCCTGTTCGTCCTGGCCGGGGCCACCCCCGCGGCCCTGGGCATGCTCGCCGACATCAGCGAGGAGCATCCGGCCGACCGCGGGGCGATCATGGGCCTGTACTCCGTGTTCCTGGCGGTCGGGCAGGTCGTCGGCTCGCTGGCGGGCGGCGGCGCAGCCGAGTGGCTCGGCATCGACGGCCTGCTGCTCGCCTCCGTCGTCCTGCTGGTGGTGGCGCTGGGGCCGCTGCGCTGGCTCCGCGACTCGGAGCACCTGGTCGGAGGACGTCCGACCGAGGTCATGCCGGCCACCCGGTAGAATCGGGCCTCCATGCGCCTGTCACAGCTCTTCTTCGCGTCCCTTCGCGACGACCCGGCCGAGGCCGAGATGGTGTCGCACAAGCTCCTGGTCCGCGCCGGCTACGTCCGTCAGCTCGGTGCCGGGATCTACTCGCTGCTCCCGCTCGGCTTCCGCGTCCAGCGACGCATCGAGCAGGTGATCCGTGAGGAGATCGATCGCATCGGCGGCCAGGAGATGGAGATGCCCGTCGTCCATCCCGCCGAGCTGTGGAAGGAGTCGGGACGCTACGCCAAGATCGGCCCCGAGATGGTCCGCTTCAAGGACCGGTCCGGGCGCGACATGGTGCTGGCGATGACCCACGAGGAGGTCGTGGCGGACCTGACGCGCGACCTGGTCAGGAGCTACCGGCAGCTGCCGGCCATCGTCTACCACTTCCAGACGAAGTTCCGCGACGAGCCGCGCGCCCGCGGCGGCCTGATCCGCGTCCGCGAGTTCGTCATGAAGGACAGCTACTCGATCGACGCCGACGAGGCGGGGCTGGATCGCAGCTACGACCTGCACTACGAGGCGTACACGCGCATCTTCCGGCGCCTGGGCCTCGACGCCATCGCCGTCTCGAGCGACGTCGGGATCATGGGCGGCACGGGCGCGCACGAGTTCATGGTCCTCAACTCTCACGGCGAGGACACGCTGGTCCTGTGCGACGCCTGTGGCTTCGCCGCCAACCAGCAGATCGCGCCGAGCGTGCTTGCCGCGGACCCGACCGAGGGGGCGCTGCCCCTCGAGGAGGTCGACACCCCCGGCACGGAGACCATCGCCGCCCTGGCCGAGTACCTGGGCATCCCGACCGCCGGGACGGCCAAGGCCGCCTTCTTCGTCACCGGCGACGGCCGGCTGGTCACGGCCATCGTGCGGGGCGACTTCGAGGTCAACGAGACCAAGCTCGTGAACGCCGTCACGGCGATCGGCGGCATGCGGCCCGCGCAGGCCGACGAGATTCGGGCGGCCGGGATGGAGCCCGGCTACGGCTCGCCGATCGGCGCGCATGACACGGTCGTGGTCGTGGACCGGCTGGTCGCCGAGTCGGCCAACCTCGTGGCGGGCGCGAACCGACCGGGCACGCACCTGCGCAACGTCAACGTCGGCCGCGACTTCCAGCCGGACATCACCGCCGACATCGGCAACGTGCGCGCCGGCGATCCCTGCCCCGATTGTGGCCAACCGGTGCGACTGGCCCAGGGCATCGAGGTCGGCAACATCTTCAAGCTGGGGAGCGACTTCACCGTGGCCCTCGGGGCCACCTACCTTGCCGATGACGGCAGCCGGCGGCACCCGATCATGGGCTCATACGGCATCGGGCTCGGCCGCGCGATGGCGTGCGTGGTGGAGGCCCACCACGACCAGAAGGGGATCGTCTGGCCCGTCGAGGTGGCGCCCTACCGCGTGCACCTGGTCGCCATCGGGGCCGCCAAGGATCCCGCCGTCGGCGAAGCGGCCGATGCGCTCTACGAGCGCCTGACCGATGCCGGCATCTCGGTCCTCTACGACGACCGCGACGAGTCGCCGGGCGTCAAGCTCACCGACGCTGAGCTGCTGGGCATGCCGACCATCCTCACCGTCAGCCCGCGCTCGCTGGCCGCGGGCGGCGTCGAGGTGACCGATCGGGCCAGCGGAGCGCGCGACGTGCGGCCGGCCGACGAGGTGGTCACCGGGCTCGTCGGCGCCTGAGGCGCGGGGCTCGAGAGGCGCGCGTGGAGCTGCTGCCGGTCGGGCTGCTGGCCGAGGTCTTCGCCACCCTGGCGCCGATGACGCCGGCGGAGGCACGGCGCCGGGCCGAGGCGGCAGCCGAAACCCTGGCCGCCACGCGCGACCGCGCCGAGGTGGCGCAGCTGGGCCTGGTGCTGCGCTCCCTGGAGCTGCCGGCGCTCAACGCGCTCGACGGCGGAGGGTGGGTGTCCTTCAGCCGCGCCTCGCAGGACGCCCGTGAGCGCATCCTCCGCGCGTGGGCGACCTCGCGGCTCGCGCAGCGGCGGACGGCGTTCCAGGCACTCAAGCGCATCGGACTGTTCCTGGCCTACGCCGATCCGGGTGACGACCCGGATCGCCCGTCCAACCCGATGTGGGCCCGGCTCGGCTACGCGCCCCGGCGGGCCGGCCCCGACGACGTGCCCGTGCCCGACCTTCGACCGCTGGACGCATCGCTCGACGGGGCGGGACGGCTCGCGCTCGAGGCGGACGTCGTGATCGTCGGCTCCGGTGCCGGCGGCGGCGTCGCCGCGGCCCGGCTCAGCGCGGCCGGTCGCTCCGTGCTGGTCGTCGAGGCGGGTGGGTACGTGCCGGCCGCCGGCGTGCCGTCGTCGGAGGCGATGGCCTGGCGCGACCTGTACCTCGACCGGGGGACGACCGGGCCCGACGACGCATCGGTGACCATCCTGGCCGGTGCGACGCTGGGTGGTGGCACGACCGTGAACTGGACGACCTCCATCGCGCCCCCGGCGTGGGTGCTGGACGAGTGGGAGCGCGACCACGGTCTGCCCGAGCTGCGAGGGACGGACGCCGACGCGGACCTGGCCCGCCTGACCGATGAGCTCGGCCTCATGCCGCCGACCGCGGTGCCGCCGAAGGATCGGCTGATCCTGGACGGCGCTCGGGCGCTGGGCTGGGAGGCGGACACGACGCGGCGCAATGCCGGACCCTGCACCGACTGCGGCTCCTGCGGGTTCGGCTGTCACCGCGGGACGAAGCGCTCGACCGCGCGCGTGCACCTGCTGGCGGCCCAGGCGGCGGGCGCGCGGATCCTGGCCGACGCTCGCGTCAGCCGCGTCCTGCTGCGCGGTGGGCGCACCGTCGGCGTCCAGGGCCGGCTGGCCGGCGGACGCCCGTTCGTGGTTCGCAGCCCGCAGGTCGTCGTCGCGGGCGGCGCGCTGCGGACGCCCCTCATCCTGCAGGCGAGCGGCACGGGCCACCCCGAGGTGGGCCGCAACCTGCACCTCCATCCCAGCCCGGTCATCGCGGCGCAGCTCCCGGGCCGCGTGGCGATGTGGGAGGGGCCGACCCAGGCCGCGCGGTCCGCCGAGCTCCTGGGTCCCGAGCGGTCGATCCTGATCGAGTCCGCGCCCGCGCACCCGGGCCTCGCGGCCGCGGCGCTGCCGTGGCTCGGCCGCGATGCCGGAACCGAGCTGCTCTCGCGCCTGGACCACCTGGCGCCGCTGATCGGCATCGTCCGCGACCGTGGCGCGGGGACCATCACGCGCCGACGCAGCGGCCGGGCCTCGATCCGCTACCGGCTCGCCGCCGTCGACGCCGTGGCCGCGCGCGCGGCCCTGGTGGCCATGGCGCGGATCGCGGAGGCGGGCGGGGCGGACGAGATGCTCGCCCTCACGACCGAGGGCGAGCGCTGGCGCCGCGGCGACGACCTGGAGCCCTACCTGCGGCGGCTCGCGGCGGTCGACACCGCACCCAACCGAATGGCGCTCTTCTCGGCCCACCAGATGGGATCGGCGCGCGCCGGTGCCGATCCGCGGCGTTCGGCCTGCGATGCCTGGGGACGCGTCCGCAGCGACGACCGCGGCGGCGTCACCCCGGGGCTGTACGTCGCCGATGCGTCCCTGATGCCGACGGCCCTCGGGGTGAACCCGATGCTCACCATCATGCTGCTCGCCGAGCGCACCGCCCGGGCCGTCCTCGACGATGCGCCCGTCGCCGCCGGAGCCTGACCGGACGCCGGATCAGCGCAGCTCCGGGAACACCTCCGCCGCCAGCCGCTCCAGCCGGGCCGGCTCCGCGCCGGCGCCACGCACGCTGAAGATGATGTGCTGCGCACCCGCCTCCACCAGGCCGGCGAACCGCTCGATCGTCGCGCTCGAGCCTTCCTGCGCCGGATCCACGCTGGTCAGCACGGTCTTCTCGATCTCCTCGTAGGGGCGGCCGATCCGTTCGCAGTGCTCCCGCAACACGGCCAGCTTGCTCCTGACGAAGTCCGGCGAGCGCCCGAAGATGTTGCAGGCGTCGGCGTACTGCGCGACCAGGCGCAGGGTCTTGCGCTCTCCCCCACCGCCGACCAGGATCGGCACGCGCGGGCGGCTGATCGCCTGCGGCGAGTTCAGCACCCGCTCGGCGGTGACGTGCGTCCCCTCGAATCGGTCGCCGCTCCCCGTGCCGCCGCTCCACGCCTCGTGCGCCATGCGCAGGACATCCTCGAGCTGCTCGAATCGCTCGCGCAGCGGCGGGAAGCGGAACCCGAGTCCTCGCGACTCCTGCTCGTTCCAGGCGGCGCCGATACCGAACCAGGCGCGCCCACCGGACAGCACGTCGAGCGTGGTGGTCGCCTTGACCCAGAGCCCGGGAGCGCGGTAGTGGACGCCGCCGACCATCAGGCCCAGTCGTGCGCGTTGCGAGTGCGCGGCCATGAAGCCCAGGGCCGTCGTGCCCTCCAGCATCGGTGCCTCCGGCGGACCGAGGCCGCGAATCTGGAAGAAGTGGTCCATCACCCAGATGGAGTCGTAGCCCGCGTCGTCGGCCGTGCGC
>DASSOH010000050.1:0-2652 GCA_035700865.1 Candidatus Limnocylindria bacterium
CGAACGAGGCTGTACGTGACGGGCTGGAAGTAGCGGGTCCAGAAGCGCGTGGCGAGCAGGTTCGCCGTCTCGAAGTCCACCGCGATTCGCTCGTACCCGCCTGCATGCGCCCACGCGACGGCCGCGGCCAGCAGGGTGTGCGCCACGCCCGCTCGGCGGTGCTCGTCGCGCACGAAGGCGCCGACGATGCTCGCCGTCCGCTCGTCGCGGATCACGGTCGCGGCGTCGTCCGAGGCGGGACCGACCAACAGGTGTCCGACGACCTCGCCCGCGATCTCGGCCAGCAGGACCGCCGCGTCCGCTCGCCCGATCCGTTGCCGCTGCTCCTCGAGCGTGCGCGCCGGGCCGAGGCTGAAGAAGACCGGTGTGCCGGCCAGGTGCTGACGCAGTCCTTCCTCGAGCTCACCGAGCGTGGTGGCGTCGGGCGGTTCGGCGCGCCGGATACGGACGTCGGTCGTCATGGTGGGAAGCGGCGCGAGGTCGCGGATCCCGTCCATCACCTCGTGCCCGAAGCCCAGCCAGCTCCACGCGTCCCGCCCCACCCGGTCGCCTGCGTGGACGCTGACGTGGTGCGTCCGGCATCCATCGGCCACCCATCGGTCCGCGGCGGCCGCGTACAGGTCCTGGATCAGCCGTGCCCGATCCCGTCCGCGCGCGCCCCACGCCCATTCCGGCGTGAACGTCCAGCGCCGCGCTCCCCGCGCGACCTGGTACGCGGCCAGGAACCCGCGCAGCCGTCCGCGGTCGATCAGGGCGACCCCGCTGCCGTGGCGCTGGATGCTGTCGAGCTCCGGGACGTAGGTCGCCCCCTGCTCCCAGCGGGCGGGCAGCAGCGCGTTCCTCCGCCGCGCCGCACGAAACGCCGCGCACGTCAGCGCGGCAGCCGCCTCGTGATGCACCGGCTCGAACGGGACGATCTCCACGTCCTGATGCTAGCGGTGGGTACTCCAGTGGCGCGAAGTTCACCGGTGACCTGCTCGCGTGACGGATCGGTCACTCGAGTGACCGCCCCCCGGCGCCAGGGCCGCGGCCGCGTGCCGTTCGCGCGTGATGTTGGTCACGCCAGTGATCGATCGGCACGCGACCCGGCCGTCGCGTGAAGCTGCGCGCACCGGAGTGATCAGTCGCCGTCGTCGGTGTCGCCGCCAATCGCCTGGTGACCATCGCCGCAGTCCCGCGGGCCGTTCGGCCCTACCTCGCGGCGGAGCTCGGGCGCAGGTTCGCGGCATGACGTCCGTCGCGGAGCTGGAGCCGGCTGCCTCGGTCGCGGCCGCTCCCTGGAGCCCGCTCCTCATCGCCGTCGACCGATGCAAAGGGTGCGAGCTGTGCATCACCGCGTGCCCCAAGGACGTGCTGGCGCTCGATCGGTCCCGGGTGAACGGCCTCGGCTACCACCCGATCGAGCTGCTGGACGCGGCCGGCTGCACCAGCTGCGCCTTCTGCGCCCGGGTCTGCCCCGATGCGGTCTTCACCGTCCTGGCCGCCCCGAAGGGTGGCGCGAAGTGACCGCGACGACGCCCACGACCACCGATTCCGCGGCCGCCGCGCTCTCGCCGGATGAGCGCCGCGGCCGCACCCTGATGAAGGGCAACGAGGCCATCGCCGAGGCCGCCATCCAGGCCGGTTGCGACGCGTACTTCGGCTACCCGATCACCCCGCAGGCCGAGCTGCTGGAGTGGATGGCGAAGCGCATGCCGGAGCTCGGCCGCGTCTTCGTGCAGGCCGAGAGCGAGCTGGCGGCGATCAACATGGCGCTCGGGGCCGGCGCCACCGGCGCGCGGGTGCTGGTGAGCACCTCCAGCCCCGGCATGAGCCTGATGGCCGAGGCGATGAGCTACATGGCTGGCTCCGAGACGCCGGTGGTGCTGGTCAACGTCATGCGCGGCGGCCCCGGGCTGGGGAGCATCGGTCCGTCACAGAGCGACTACCTGCAGGCGACGAAGGGCCACGGCCACGGCGACTACCGCGTCCCGGTCCTGGCGCCGGCTTCCATCGCGGAGGCCGTCGAGCTGGTGCCGACGGCCTTCGAGCTGGCCGAGCGCTACCGGACGCCGGTGATCGTGCTGGCCGATGGGATCCAGGGCCAGGCCATGGAGGCCGTCGATCTCGCCTTCCGCAATCCCGAGCGGCCGGCATTCGACTGGGCACTTGGCGGTGCCGATGGCCGCGCCCCCCGCGTCGTCCGCTCGCTGCACCTGCACCCCGAGGAGCTGGAGGAGCACAACACCGCGCTGCAGGCCAAGTTCGCGCGCATCGCGGCGAACGAGGGGCGCTGGGCCGGCGAGCGGCTGGACGACGCCGAGGTCGTCCTGGTGGCCTACGGCACGGCGGCGCGCGTCGCGCACAGCGCCATGGCACAGGCCCGCGAGGAGGGGATCCGCGCCGGCCTCTTCCGGCCCATCAGCCTCTGGCCGTTCCCGGAGGCGGCGCTGCGCGAGCTCGCGGCGCGCGTCAACGGCATCCTGGTGGTCGAGCTCTCGGCGGGCCAGATGATCGAGGACGTGCGGTTGGCCGTCGAGGGACGCTGTCGCATCGGCTTCCACGGTCGCACCGGTGGCATGGTGCCGACGCCGGCGGAAGTGCTGACTGCGCTGCGGGCGCTGCGAGAGGAGGCGAGGCCATGACCGTCGCGGCGCCGCGCGTCATCTACCA
>DASSOH010000051.1:0-6762 GCA_035700865.1 Candidatus Limnocylindria bacterium
GCACGCCGCCATCGGCGCCTGGTGCGCGCAGGCTCGCGACGAACCTCCCGCGGAGCCCGATGCGTCAGTGGTCGACGCCATCATCCCCATGATCAGCCCGCACTACCTGGCCGCCGCCGAGACCGTGATCGGGACGTGGGCGAGCGTCGGACGGGGGGACCTGGTGGCTGCCGCCGCCGACCGCTGGCGTCCGATCGCGCTCGATGCGGACGCCACGCCGCTGCTGCGTGCGACGGCGGCCCTGGCCCGCGCCCATGCCGGCGACCCTGCCGCTGCGCGCGAGGCAGCCGAGCTCGCCGCCTCGATCCCCGCGCCCTGGTGGGAGCGTCGCGCGCTGGGCGTTGCCTCCGGCCGGACCTGACGGACACGCAGTCCGCAGCTGGGCCGGCCCGTTGCCCACGGTGCGGCAGGGGCTGTTCCGTGGGGCGGGAGTATCGGTGACTTCTTCGTCGTTCGTATCCTGCGGCGGCACGAACGGGGAAGCTGGAGCCCGAATCGGCCCGCTCCTTCGCTGATCGTCCCGCGGGGCGGGAAGATCGGGCACTTCTTCCCCGATACTCCCGCCGGGGGAGAATCGAGCCCGCCGCCGCCGCTGCCGCGATCGCGTCACACCGCCGACCCCTACGGCGCCGCGGCTTCGGCCTCCACCGGAACTGGCGCCCCGACCAGGGGCCGCCGCGGCACCCCGCGGAACATGAGCATCGCGACGCCCGCCGCGCCGAGCACCACGAGCGCCGCACCCGCGTAGACGGCTCGGATGCCCACCAGGTCGGCGAGGACGCCGCCGATGGCCATGGAGACGACGCTCGCCGTCGACATCGAGGCCTGCAGGAGCGAGACGACGCGGCCGCGCGTCGCATCGGTCGCGGTGGTCTGCACGATGGTCTGCACCGTCGCCTGGAACGGCGTCACCATCCAGCCCACCACGAACAGGACGATGATCACCTGCCACACCGCGCCGACGGTCGACATGGCGCCGATGCACAGGCCCACGCCGATCAGCGCACCGGTCACGATGGTGGTCGGCGCGAAGCGGCGCAGCAGCATCGGCACCACGCCGGCCGCCAGGATCATGGCCGAGGTCTGCGCGAGCTCGACCCCCGCCATCCAGGTCGGCGACACGTTCAGGTCGTCCACGATGAGCGGCACGAAGAGGACGTTGACGGCGCCCAGGCCCAGCATCGACACGGCGGCCGCCAGCAGCACGCCGCTGAGCACGCGCGAATGCCGGAAGATGGCCAGACCCTCCAGCATGGAACGCACGACGTTGGCCTGGGGTGCGTCGTGGGACGCTCGCTGGATGCGGCCCAGGATCGAGGGGATGCGCGACACGAAGGCCATGGAGACCAGGAACGTCGCCGCATCGATGGCGAAGCCCAGGTACGCCACGCCCCACGTCCCGTACAGCAGCCCGGCGATGCCGGTGCCGATGACGCCGCCGATGACCATCGACCCCTGCGCCAGCGAGTTGGCGGCCGGCAGTCCCTCGACCGGCACGATCCGCGGCAGCATGGCGCCGCGGGCCGGACGGAAGAAGGTGCTGATGCTGGACTGCACGAACGCGAGCACGTACAGGAGCGGCACCCAGCCCTCGACGGCGGCGACCGCGAAGCCGATGACGACCACGGCCCGCAGCAGGTCGGCGGCGAGCATCACGGTCCGGCGGTTCCATCGGTCGACGTAGACGCCCGCGACGAGGCCGACCGTGAACTGCGGGAGCGCCTCGCAGATGGCCATCAGCGCCAGCGCGGTGGTCGAGCCGGTCAGATCGTTGATGACGAGCAGCAGGAGCAGGAAGGTGACGCCGTCGCCGATGTCGGAGACGACCTGGCCGCCGAAGATGGATCGGTAGTCGCGGATGCGCAGGACGTCGCGGACGCCCATCGATCGCTCCGTCATCGGTCGTTCTCCCGGGTGGGACGGGGGTAGAAGGCCAGGACCAGGCCGTAGTCGGTGCCGTCGGGGTCGTTGTGGTCGTCGATGGCGGCGAGCTCCTCGATCTGGCGCATCACGAGCTCGAGCCCTTCGGCGGAGAGGCGGGCGTGTGACGCCCACAGGGCCATGCGGCGCCGCTGCGGGTCCTGCTCCTCGAGCTTGATGGCGCCGCGGCGGGCGCTGGAGAGGATCTCGGTGCGCGCCTTCTCGAAGATCGCGTCCAGCGCGGTTCCCAGCGCGGCCTCCGTGTCGTCACCGGTCAGCAGCAGCCGATCGACCCGAAACGAGAGGGCGCTGACCTGGTAGCGCTTCTCCTGGATGCCGCTGACGATCCGCGTGCTGGCGACGCGGATCAGGCCGCGCTCCTCCAACAGCGCGAGGTGGTGGTAGAGCTTCGTCTGGCCCGTGCCGAGTCGCTCAGCCAGCTCCCTGGCCGACCACGGGTGCTGCGCGTCATCGGTCATGAGCTCCAGCAGCCGGAGACGCAGGGGATCTGCGATGGCCTTGAGCTGCTCGACGTCGCCGAGGATCAGCTCCGGGTCCGGCATCGGCAACGGCTCCTGGTTCGGCTCCGCCATTCACTCCACCTCTACCGTTCTAGAAAAGATGAACGTGATACTGGTGGTGAACGGTGGGCGTTGTCAAGCCCCTCATGGGCGCTGGCAGTGCGGGCAGCAGCGGCGGCGCGTTCTCCTGCGCGTCGGTTCTCGCCGGGCGGGACTATCGGGCAAGAAGTGCCCGATGTTGCCGCCCCGCGGGACGATCAGGGAAGGAACGGGCCGAATTCGCCGTCAGCTTCCCCGTTGATGCCGCCCCACGAGAGAAACGGTGAAGAAGTCACCGATACTCCCGTCCCACGAGAAGCGCGCACCTGCGCGCCCACGAGAAGCGCGCACCGCACCTACGCGCCCACGAGAAGCGTGCACCTACGCCGCACTGGCCGCACCTCGCTCACGGTTCATCCGGTCGCGCCACGCCAGGAACGGCGTGCCCCCGTCCACCGACCACGACGGGCCGCTGAAGCCCAGCGTGAACTGGGTGAAGCCCATCGCCACGTAGCGTTCGGCATCCTCCTCCAGGAACCGCCCGACGTCGTCCGGCTCCACGCCCACCGACCACTCGATCTCGTACGGGTCCCGGCCGATCCCCGCGCAGTGCGCCACCAGCGCCGCCACCGCCGGCTCGACCTCCTCCACGCGGTCCGGGAAGAAGGCGTGCCAGGCATCGGCGTATCGGGCGACGATCGGCAGGGTCAGCGTGCGGCCGACGCCGGCGACGAGGATCGGCATCCGGCGCACCGGCGGCGGATTCAGGCCACCACGCAATCGATCGATGATCCGCGGGGTGGCCTCGCCCAGCGCCCGAATGCGCCGACCGCGCGTGCCGAACTCGTAGCCGTAGCGGCGGTAGTCCCGCTCGAACCAGCCGGCGCCGAGGCCCATGATCACGCGGCCGCCGCTGATGTGGTCCACGGTCCGTGCGATGTCGGCGTGCAGGTCCGGGTTGCGGTACGAGTTGCACGCGACCAGCGGCCCGAGCTCGATCCGCTCGGTCGCCTCCGCCCACGCGGCCAGGAGCGACCAGCACTCGAAGTGCTTCCCATCGGGCTCGCCGTACAAGGGCGAGAAGTGGTCCCACGTGTAGAGGATGTCGTAGCCCAATTCCTCGGCGCGAAGGGCGGCCGCGCGCAGGTCGCGCCAGTCGCCGTGCTGCGGGTGGAGCTGGGCCGCGATCCGGATCGGTCTGGTCTCGTGAAGCTGCATGCGCCGATGCTTGACCTTCCCCCAGCAGGAAGGTCAAGGTACCGCTCAGCATGTTCCGCATCGGGGAGTTCGCCCGCCTGGGCGGCATCAGTGCCAAGCAGCTGCGCGCCTGGGATGAGCTCGGGCTGTTTCGGCCGGCGTGGACGGACCGATGGAGCGGCTATCGCTACTACTCGCCCGCCCAGCTGCCGGAGCTGCGGCGCATCCTGGCCCTGCGGCAGCTCGGCATGGGGTTGGAGGAGATCGGCGCCCTGGTCAGCGGCGGGGAGCTGCGTGCCGCGCTCGAGCGACGGCGCGGCGAGCTCGAGCGGGAGCGGCGAACGGTGGAGGAGCGGCTGGCCGCGCTCGACATCTCGATCGGTGCGGAGGCGGGTCCCGACGTCGTGCTGCGGCCGGTGGCGGGCGAACCGGTCGCCGTCATGCGCGTCGCCGGCCGGGCCTCGGAGGCCTTCTCCGCCCTCGAGTCATACGTGCGCGACCTCGGTCGACGGGCGCACCGGCCTCCGGGAGCGCTTCCGTCCCAGGGCGAGATCTTCGTGCCGGTCACCGGTCCCATCCCCGAGACCGATGCGATCTCGTACCGCCGCCTGCCCGCTGGTCGGGTGGCCGCCGTCATCCATCGCGGGTCGTACGACGGCGTTGCTGCGGCCCGTGGCTCGTTGCTGCGCTGGGTCGAGGCTGCCGGCCTGGCCGCCGCGGGCCCGATGCGGACGCTCTACCTCCAGTTCGGTGCCGAGCCGGAGCTGCGGCTGCCGCCCGGCTGGGTGGTCGAGCGCGACGATGACTTCGTCACGGAGCTTCAGCTGCCGGTCGCGTAGCGGGGCGTTGCGGCGGTTGCCGTCCGGCGGGCGTATCGGGGAAGAAGTGCCCGTTGTTGCCGCCCCAAGGGAAGTTTGGTGAGGCTCGCGACCAGATCGGGCCTGAACGTCACCGTTCATGCCGCCCGGCGGCACAGATGACGAAGAAGTCCCCGATACTCCCGCTCCACGAGAACGCCCGCGCCCCCCCTCAGTCGCGGAACGTCCCGCCGCGCTTCTCGAAGCCGATCTGCAGGTCCTGGAAGATCCCCGCCGCGAACCCGGCCTCGCAGAGGGCGAGGTAGTACTCCCACATCCGGATGAACCGGTCGTCGAAGCCCAGGGCGCGCACCTCCTCCAGCGATCCCATGAACCGTGAACGCCACTCCGCCAGCGTGCGGGCATAGGACGGCGCGATGTCCTCGACCCCGGTGAGCAGCAACGACGTGCCAGCGGTCGACCGCTCGATCACGGCGAGGGACGGCAGCAGGCCGCCGGGGAAGATGTACTTCTGGATCCAGTTGGCGCCGCGGCGCTGCTGCTCGTAGGCCGCATCGGGGTAGGTGATGGACTGGATGGCCGCGCGCCCGCCGGGGCGCAGCAGCCGGTCGATGGACGCGAAGTACGACCCGAAGTACTCGTGGCCGACGGCCTCCAGCATCTCGATCGAGACGACGGCGTCGTACTGGCCGCGTACCTGCCGGTAGTCGCGAAGCTCCACCGTCACGAGATCGGACAACCCTGCCAACGCGACGCGCTCGCGCGCCAGGGCCAGCTGGCGCTCGGAGATCGTGACGGTCGTGACGCGCGCTCCGAGCTCGCCGGCCGCGTACAGCGCGAAGCCGCCCCAGCCCGACCCGATCTCCAGCACGTGCATCCCGCGCTCGACCCCGGCCAGGGCCGCCATGCGGCGGTACTTCTCGCGCTGGGCCTCCTCGAGGGTCGCCGTCTCGGGCGTGAACACCGCCGAGGAGTACGTCATCGACTCGTCCAGGAAGAGCCGGTACAGGTCGTTCGACAGGTCGTAGTGCGCGGCGATGTTGCGTCGCGCCCGGTCGACCGTGTTGCGGTTGAGCCGATGCGCCACGACCCGCAGCCACTGGGTGGGGACGCGCCACCAGCCGCCGGTGAGCGACAGGGCCGCCCGGTTGAGCGCTGCCAGCCGCAGCAGCGCGCCCAGGTCCGGCGACGACCACTGGCCGTCCATGTACGCCTCGCCGGCACCGGTCTCGCCGTCGATGAGCAGGCGGACCAGGGCGGCTCGATCGTGGACGTGGATCTCGCCCCGCACGTCGGACTCGCGCTCCCCGAACGAGCGGCGCGAGCCGTCCGGCAGCACCACCGTCAACCGGCCGATGCGGATGCGGGCCAGGGCGCCCAGCAGGATGCGCTGGGCGGCATCGGCCAGGAGGGGGTTGCCGAAGAGGGGACCGGCGGAGGGCAGTGCGCGCTGGGTCACGCCGCCACCTCGCGAACGGGCGGTGCGGCCGCGTCCGAGTGGGAGTGGAACTTGGCGCCGCGGCGCCAGAGCTTCAGCGCGTGCCAGTGGATCATCACGATCGTCTTGAGCGTCACGAACGGGTACCGGACGAGCATACGGGCAAGCGCCCGATCGTTCATCGGTCGTCGCTTGAGCACGACCGATGCCTGCAGCAGCGGCTCGCCACCCTCCGTCTCGTCGATCACGATCCGCAGCTCATCCGCGCGGTCCTGCACCCGCACCGTGTAGGCCGCGTCCATGCCGATGAACGGGCTGACGTAGAAGTCCTTCGGCATGCCCGCGACGTGCGCCGTGCCCTGCTCCGCGGGCCGCAACGTGTAGAGGCGCCGTTCGCCGTGCGTGTTGTGGACCTCCACGATGACCACGCGCAGCGCATCGGTCTCGTCGCGGCACAGGTAGAACGAGGCGGGATTGAACTGGTAGCCCGCGACCCGCGGGGTGGCGACGAAGGTGATGCGCCAGTTGGTTGCCTGGAACCCTTCGGCGTGCAGGTGCTGGCGCACGCTGGCGTCCAGGTCCGATGCGGCCGGCAGGAAGAAGTCGGCGTCACGCAGGCTGAGCAGGTTCCAGCGGTTGCGACTGAGCAGCCGATGCCGCCGATCGACCTCGTCCAGCTCCGCCAGGTCCAGCGCCACGTACCAGACGTCGTGCGCGAGGGTGTAGACGAACGGCCGGCTTCGCCGATGCCGGGTCTTGCCCTCGAGCAGGTGGGATCTCACGCGGCGCGCTCCGCCATCGGCTCGGCTTCGACCGCCGTCTGCGACCA
>DASSOH010000052.1:0-2404 GCA_035700865.1 Candidatus Limnocylindria bacterium
TCGTTGTGCCGTCCCGCCACGCGGAGGACGGGCTGGGCGTCGACCGCGCGAACGTAGTCGCGCTTCTCCTCGCCGGTCAGGACGCGCTTGAACTGCGCCATCCCCGAGTTGAGGAAGAGCAGCGTCGGATCGTCCCGGGCAAGCAGCGGCGCGGGAGGGACGCGGGTGTGGCCGCGTTCCTCGAAGAATCGCTGGAATCGCTCGCGGATCTCGGCCGCGCTCATCGGCTGCATCGGTTCGTCCATCCGTCGGTCACGACGAGAGCCGGCGACCCACCGGCTCTCGAGGCTGCTCTGGTGCGGGTCGGTTGCGGGTCCTACAGGGCCTGACCCTCGGCCGGCTGGTGCTCCGACACCATCCCGGCACGCGCCTGCTCGGCGGCGGCGCGGCCCTCGTTGACCGCCTCGTCGAACGTCGCCTTCTTGTTGTCGACGAAGTCGCCGACGTGCTCGCGGAGCTCCTCGCCGGTCTGCGGCGCGAGGAGCAGCCCGATCGCGGCGCCGATCATCCCACCGATCACCACGCCCGCCAGGAAGCTGCTGAATCCGGAGTCCTTCATGCCTCGGGCGAATCCTCTCGTGTTTCCCACGATTCTACCGGCCGCTCGGTCGCCCGTCCCGTGGCGAGGGTCAGCCGGCCCTCGTCCAGGCTGTGCTGCAGGGCATTCATCAGGTCGGTCAGGCGGTCCAGCTTGACCGCCACGTCCTCGCTGAGCACCTCGGCATTGCTGGTCAGCTCACGGGTGTGGGCCAGGATCGGCCGCAGCTCGGTCTCGGTCGCCTTCGACAGGCGTCGGAGGTCGGTCGTCAGCGCGCGCGAGTCGCGGATGAGCGGCGTCAGCTGCCAGGCCAGGTAGACCAGCGCGCCACCGGCGGCCAGGATGCCGAGGCCCGCGCCGATGTTGAAGATGGACAGGGCGAGATCCATGCCGGCGACTCTACACCGGCGCCGCGCTCTCGGTGGCACCGCGCGGATCCCGCGCCGATGCCGCTGATCGCGGGTCGGTAGGGTGCTGAGGGGGCGCTGGGCGCTGAGGGGGCGCTGAGGGGGCGCTGAGGGGGCGCCGAGGGGGCCGTCGCCGATGGGTCGGTCGCCGATGCGTCGGTCGCCGATGCATGGGGTTGATCACAGTGCACGGTTGTGCCGGATTGCGCGTCGGGTCATCAATTGGATGCATCACCCGACGCGGGACGGCGCCTTCGCGCGCACTGTGATCAACGGGATGCATAGCCGGGTACCGTTCCGGGCGCCGGTAGGGCGCGACGGTGACGCGGAGGATCAGCCGGACATCCCGTGGGTACCGATTGCCGTGGTCCTGATCCTGATCGGTCCAAGGGGGACGTCATTTCCTGACCGGGATTCGAGGGCTCCGCGAAACCGATGTGCCTTCGCGATGCATGGAGCTGATCACAGCGCGCCGGAGCGCTCGAATCCGTGCCGTGCGATTCCCTGCAGGCATCAGCGATCACTCGACGAGGCCCTGGAGCGCACGGTGATCGGTGGAAGTCATCGCCGGCGCTGGCCGGTCACTCTTCGACGCGAATCGGTCCCAGAGCACTGAGGAGCACCACGGCCAGCATGCACAGCTGCGCCACGACCGATGCGCCGACCACGTGCATGTCGCCCACGCGCAGCACTTCGAGGCCTGTCGCCTCAGCCACCCGATCGCCGAGCACCACGCCCACGATTGAGGCGGCGAGCAGCACCCAGGCGATCCGCCCCCAGCGGCCGCGGATGGCCAGGAACACGAAGAGGTTCACGAGCGCCAGCAGCGGCACCCACACGAGCCACGGCCCGAGCGTCACCGCGTCAGGCCTCGTTCCGCGCGATACGCCCCCCGCCGAGGCACTCCTCGCCGTCGTACAGCACGGCCGCCTGACCGGGGGCGGGGGCCCAGACCGGCTCGTCGGTCTCGACCACGAAGCGGTCACGGCCGACCATGGTGACCTCGGCCGGCACGTCGGGCGCACGATGGCGAATGCGGACCGATGCGCGGAACCGCTCCGCCGGCGGCTCCCCGGCCGTGAACCGCGCGCCGTCGACGCTGAACGTCCGCTGCGCGACCTCGTCGCGGCGGCCGATGACCACGGTGTTGGTGGCGGGCAGCACCTCGCGGACGTAGACCGCCTCACCGAGCGCGACGCCCAGGCCGTGCCGCTGGCCGACGGTGTAATGGGCATACCCGGTGTGCGTGCCAACGCGCTGACCCTCGGCGTCGACGATCGGTCCCGGCTCGCCGGCGTACCCGCGCCGCTCCTGGAGAAGCTCGCGGTAGTCGCCCAGCGGGACGAAGCAGATCTCCTGCGACTCCGGCTTGTGGGCCGTCGGCAGGGTGAGCTCCGCCGCGATCGTGCGGACCTCCGGCTTGGTCAGCTCACCCAGCGGGAATCGGGTCCGCGCGAGC
>DASSOH010000053.1:0-22887 GCA_035700865.1 Candidatus Limnocylindria bacterium
GACGCTGATCCGCACCCTGCTCGGATTCCTGCATCCGACGCGCGGCTCCGCCACCGTCCTGGGCCACGACGTGGCGACCGAGTCGGTCGAGATTCGCCGGCGCACCGGCTACCTCCCCGGCGGCGTCGCGCTGTACGACTCCATGACCGGCGACCAGGTACTCGACTACCTGGCGCGGCTCCAGGGCCGTGGGTCGCATCGGCGATCGGAGCTGCTCGACCGGCTGCAGATGCCCGCCACCGACCTGCGGCGCAAGGTCCGCGACTACTCCCGCGGCATGCGTCAGAAGATCGGCGTCATCCAGGCGCTCCAGCACGACCCGGAGCTCGCCATCCTGGACGAGCCGACCGAGGGCCTCGACCCGCTGATGCAGCAGGCCTTCTACGGCATCCTGGCCGACCTGCGCGCCGAGGGCCGCACGATCTTCTTCTCGAGCCACATCCTCTCGGAGGTGGAGCGCGTCTGTGACCGGGTGGCGATCATCCGACACGGCAACCTGATGGCGGTCCACGAGGTGCGAGAGCTGCTCGCGCGCCGTCGGCGGCGGGTCTCGATCCAGTGGCGCGGCGCGGCCCCCGATCCGGCCAGCCTGCCGGGCGTTGCCGATGCCGTGGTCCAGGGCGACCGACTCTTCGGGACGCTGCAGGGCGACGTCGCCGAGTTCGTGCGCGCCATCGCCTCGCCCTCGCTCCAGGACCTCACCATCGAGCCGGCGAGCCTGGAGGAGGCGTTCCTCGAGTACTACGCGGACGAGGTTCCCGACCGGCCGTCCGGTGGGGAGGTGGCGGGGTGAACGGCGCGCTCTTCGCGAGGACGCTGGCATGGCAGCGCACGCGGCTCGTGGTCGTCGTGCTGGCCGCCTTCGGCTGGGGCATCCTCATCCCCATCTTCTACACCGGCTTCTCCGACGTGGTGCGCGACCTCGCCAACTCGGGCGCCATCCCCGAGGAGCTGCTCAGCTTCGGCTCCGGCTCGCTGTTCAGCCTGCCTGGCGCCGTGACCCTGGGGCTGCAGCATCCGTTCGCCATCGCGCTGCTCGGCATCTTCGCGGCGGGCGCCACCGCCACGGCGGTGGCCGGCGAACGACAGCGCGGCACGCTCGAGGTCCTGCTGGCACGGCCGCTGAGCCGGCGGACGGTGTACGTCAGCATCGGCCTGGCCCTGCTCCTGGCGGTGGCCATCGTGCTTGCCGCGCTCCTGGGTGGGTTCGTGACGGGGGCGGCGACCCAGGGCATCCTGGAGGACCTCGCGGTGGAGCACCTGCCGATGGTGTTCCTCAACGGCTTCCTGCTGTGGGGCGCCTTCGCGACCTTCGGGCTGGCGGCATCGGTCAGCTTCGACCGGACCGGACCGGCCATGGGGCTCACCCTGGCCTACCTGCTGGTCAACTACTTCTTCGAGATCCTGGGCTCGCTGTGGGCCGACGCCGAGTGGACGCAGGAGTACTCGCTGTTCCACCACTGGCAGCCCGCGGAGATCCTCAAGGGCTCGCTCGACCCGATCGATCTCGTCATCGTCGGCGTCGCCTTCGTGCTGCCGATCCTGTACGCGCTGGTCGTCTTCCCCCGACGCGACCTGGCCGCCGCGAGCTGAACCGGCGCGCGCTCAGGCCGGCCGGCGCTCGGGCGTTGCCCGGACCTCGAGCGCGTAGGCGATCGCCTCCGGCGTCGTCATCCGCTCGCCCTCGGCCCAGGTCGCGGCGGTGGCCGGGTCGTCCCGCAGGCGATCGGGCTCGAAGCGCAGCAGGAACCGGTTCAGCGGGGCGAGACCCGTTCCCGTCCGACGCTCCAGCGTGCTCACCGCGCCCGACAGCCGGGCGGCGCGCTCCCAGTCCTCCTCGTCGAAGGCGATGGCCGCGAACCCGTCGAGCACCAGCACGTAGCCGGTGACGTCCCCGGCGTCGTCGAAGATGCGGATCGCCTCCGAGAGGAGCGCCCGCGCCTCATCGAGCTCGTGGACGCGGATGGCGGTCAGCGCCAGCGTGTAGCACGTCCAGCCGATCATGAAGCTGTCGCCGATCTCGCGGAACAGCTGGAGCGCCTCTCGCGCGGTGCGACGCGCCTCGTGGAACACCTCGTCGTTCGTCTCGGGGTCCAGCGCCCACAGGACGTTCGACTCGGCCCACAGCGCCTGCGCGCGTCCGGCGCGGTCGCCGATCTCGTCGTAGATGCGCACCGCCTCGCTGACCAGGTCGAGGGCCCGCTGGAGGCGTTCCTTGTCGATGTCGCCCTTCGCCGATCGTGCCGAGTCGTTGTACGTGTAGGTGAAGCTGAGGCTGTAGAGGACCCAGGCCTCGCCGGCCCGATCGCCCAGCTCGCGGCGCAGGGCCAGCTCCTGCTCGTAGAAGGCGGTCGCGACGTCGCCATCGCCGATCCAGTAGGCGAGGCCGCCCGCCGCGTCCAGCGCCCGCGCCCGACCCTCGCGCAGCTCGACCGCCCCCGGCATCGCGAGCGCCGCGCGCGTCCGCTCCAGTCCCTCCTTCAGGTAGCCGCGCATCTGCCAGAAGCGCCACAGCGCGCTGACGAGGCGCATGGCCATCTCCGCGCGACCCGCATCGGTCGCCCACGTGGTCGCGGCGCGCAGGTTCTCGTGCTCGACGTCGAGCGTGTCGAGCCAGCGCCGCTTGTCGGCGCCCATGATGGCGTCGGCCGCGCGCTCGGCCAGCTCCAGGTACCAGGTCGCGTGACGTTCCGCGATCTCGGCGTGGCGCCCGCTGTCGCGCAGCTTCTCGAGCGCGTAGTCGCGGATCGTCTCGAGCATGCTGAAGCGCGGCTCGCCGTCCGCCGTCTCGCCGCGCCGCGCGAGCGACTTGTCGACCAGCGAGGCGAGGTGGTCGAGGACGTCGAGCTCGGGGTCGTCGCAGACCGCCTCCACCGCCTCCAGTCCGGCGCCGCCGACGAAGATGGCGAAGCCCGCGAACAGCTTGCGATCGCCGTCGTCCAGCAGGTCGTAGCTCCAGTCGATGGCGCCGCGCAGGGTCTGCTGCCGCGCGGGCAGGTCGCGCGCGCCGCCACTGAGCAGCGTGGTCGACTGTGCCAGGCGAGCCAGGATGGCCTGCGGGGTGAGGAGCTTCACGCGGGCCGCGGCGAGCTCGATGGCCAGCGGCAGCCCGTCGAGCCGGTAACAGATCTCCGCGATGGCGGGGGCGTTCTCGCTGCGCACCATGAAGGTCGGCACGGCGGCACGGGCGCGGTCGATGAACAGCGCCACCGACTCGTACTGGCTCAGCTTGTCCAGCGCGGGGAGATGGCGCGGATCCGGGACCTCCAGCGGCGGGACGCCGTACTCGTGCTCCCCGTAGACGTGGAGCGGGCTGCGGCTGGTGGCCAGGACGCTGATCGTCGCGACGCCCGCCAGCAGCTCCCCGATCAGCGGCGCCGCCCCCAGGACCTGCTCGAAGTTGTCGAGCACCAGCAACGCCCGCCGGTCGCGGAGGTGGGCCGTCAGGCGCTCCATCGGGCGGGAGCCGCCGCGGTCGGGCAGCCCCACCTCGCGCGCGATGGTCGGCACGACCAGCTCGACCTCCGCGATCGAGCCGAGCGGCACGAAGAAGACGCCGTCGGGGAATCGGTCCATCACGCTCGCGGCCACCCGCAGCGCCAGCCGCGTCTTGCCGGTCCCGGCCGGTCCGGTGAGCGTCAGGAGACGCACCTGCGCGAGGAGGGTTGTGATCTCGCGGACCGCCTCCTCCCGGCCCAGGAAGCTGGTGACCTGCGTCGGCAGGTTGTTCGGCGTGGCATCCAGCGTGCGCAGCGGCGGGAACTCCGTGGGCAGCTCGTCCACCACCAGCTGGGTCAGCCCTTCGTCGCCCTCCAGGTCCTTGAGCCGGTGGCGACCCAGGGCCAGCAGCCCGACGCCGGGGGGCAGGCTCTCGACCACCAGCGCGCGCGTCGCGTCCGAGATCAGCACCTGGCCGCCGTGGCCGGCCGAGCCGATGCGAGCGGCGCGGTGGACCGCCACGCCGACGTACGACCCGTCGCGGACCTCCGCCTCCCCGGTGTGCAGGCCCATCCGCACGCGGATCGGCGCGCCATCGGGCCACGGCTCGGCCGCGAGCGCCCGCTGCGCGTCCGCGGCGGCCGCCACGCCCCCGGTGGCGGAGTCGAACGCCACGAAGAAGGAGTCGCCCTCGGTGCCGACCTCCACGCCGGCGTGCGCGGCGACGGCCTCCCGCACGATCTCGCGGTGGCGCCCCAGCAGCCGCGGCCAGTCCCCCGGCCGGGCCTGGGCGAGGCGAGTCGACCCCTCGATGTCGGTGAAGAGGAAGGTGACGGTGCCGGTCGGAAGCTGGGCCATCGGAGGCGGAAGTGTGACGGCCAAGCGGTCGCCAGCGCAAGGTCCTTCGAAGACCTGCGCCCGGCCCGGACGGCCGCTACGCTGCACCGATGCGCTCGCTCCCCGCCCTGCTCGGCCGCAACCCGCTGCTGGCCGGCGTGCTGGGCGCCCTGACGATCGCTTTCAGCGCGATCTTCGTGCGGCTCGCCGACGTCGAGCCGGCCACGGCGGCGATCTTCCGCTGCGTCTACGCCCTCCCGCTGCTGGCGGTGCTGGCCTGGAACGAGCGACGCCGCTACGGGCCGCGCGCGCCCGGGCAGGCACGGCTGGCGTGGATCGCCGGCGTCTTCTTCGCCCTCGACCTGGTGATGTGGCATCACTCCATCGCGGAGGTCGGTGCCGGCCTCGGCACGGTGCTCGGGAACACGCAGGTGGTGATCGTGCCCATCGCCGCGTGGCTGCTGCTCGGCGAGCGGCCCGGCGCGCGCGTGGCGGCATCGGTGCCGGTCGTCCTGATCGGCGTCGTGCTGATCTCGGGCATCCTCGACAGCGGCGGCGCCTACGGCCGCAACCCGCTGCTCGGCGTCATCTTCGGCATCGGCACCGGCATCGCCTACGCCGGCTTCCTCCTGGTCCAGCGCCGGGCCAACGCCGACCACCGACGCCCGGCCGGCCCCCTGTTCGACGCCACCCTGTCGGCGGCCATCGTGTCGCTGCTGATCGGCGTGCCACTGGGCGAGGTCGACCTGGTCCCGAGCTGGCCGGCGCACGGGTGGCTGGTGCTGCTCGGCGTATCGGTGCAGGTCGTCGGCTGGCTGCTGATCAGCATCAGCCTGCCGCGGCTGCCGGCGGCCATCACCTCGGTCGTCCTGACCATCCAGCCCGTCGGGTCCGTGGTGCTCGGGGTGGTGCTGCTCGCCGAGGCACCATCGGCCTTCCAGATCGTCGGCGTCCTGTTCATCCTGGCCGGGCTGCTGCTGACGACCCTGCGCGTCCGCCCGCACCGATGGCGGCGCGCCCAGCCCGAGGTCGGCTAGGCCGGATCCGCGGCCGTGCTCGCGCGGAGCGGCAGGTGCACCTCGAAGCACGTCCGCCCGGGCTCGGACGAGACCTCGATCCAGCCACCGTGCTGGGCCACCACGGTGTGGGAGATGTGGAGGCCCAGGCCGGTTCCCTTGCCGGGCGGCTTGGTCGTGTAGAACGGCTCGAAGAGCCGCGCGCGGACCTCGGGCGGGATGCCCGGCCCCGAGTCGCAGATGCTGACCAGCACGCCGTCGCCCTCGGGATCCGGGCCGGCCTGAATGGTGAGCGAGCCGCGGCCGTCCATCGCGTCGATGGCGTTGTCCACCAGGTTCGTCCAGACCTGGTTGAGCTCGGAGCCGTGCGCCTCGATCGCGGGCAGGTCGTCGGCGACCTCGGTCCGCACATCCACGCCGCCGCGCAGCCGGTGCCGGAGGATCACGAGCGTCTGCTCGATCCCGGTTCGCACGTCCACCCGCTGCACCGGTGCCTGGTCCAGGTAGGCGTAGCCCTTCACCGCGGCAACGATCTCGCTGATCCGGCCGAGCGCCATCGACAGCTCGGCCAGCAGCTGATGGACCGATGCGTCGGCGGCGATCCACGGCCGGGCCTCGGCCGGCTGCGTCGCCAGCGCCTCCGGAGTCCAGCCGTCGTCGACGAGCGCCTGGGCCGCCTCGTACCCCACCAGCGCGGCGACCGCCTCGATGCGGTCCCCCCGCTCCAGCGCCCCGGTCGGTGGCCCCGCGTCGCTGGGCGGTCGCGGTGGGGGAAGGGGCCGCGGCAGTGATTCGGCCATGGCGATCGCCTCGCCCAGCGACTTCACCGCGCGCATGGCCGCGGCCGCCGGGTTGTTGAGCTCGTGGGCCAGGCCGGCGGCGATGGTGCCCAGGCCGGCGAGCTTCTCGCGCTCGCGCAGGCCAGCCTCCATGCCGCGCAGCCGCGAGACGGCGGTGCGAATCACGGCCAGCGCCACGTCCGGGCCGGCCGAGAGGAGCTCACGGATGGCGCCGATGGGGATGCGCAGGACCTCCGCCTCGCCGACCGCCGCCACCGATGCCAGGCGCCGCCCGCCCTCCAGCGCCGCGATCTCCCCCTGCAGCGCGCCCGGTCCGACCCGCGCCAGCGGGATCTCGCTGGAACCCGCCCGCTTGGTGACGTCGAGCTCGCCGTCCAGCACGACGTAGAGCGCATCGGCCACGTCGCCCTCGGTGATCAGCCGGTCGCCAGGCGCCAGGTCCACGATCTCGCCCATCCGCGCCAGTCGCTCGAGTTGGTCGTCGTCGAGGCCGCCGAACAGCGGCGTCGCCCGCAGGCGCTCGGCGATGTCGCCGAGCGGTAGGTGCTGGTGCGGCTGGTGGCTCACCGGTGGCTCACAGGTCGGCCAGGTACTGGTGGACGAACTGCACGGCCATGGCGCCCTCGCCGACCGCGCTGGCGATGCGCTTGATGGACCGATGCCGCACGTCCCCGGCCGCGAAGAGGCCCGGCAGGCTCGACTCGAGCAGGTATGGCTCGCGGTCCAGGTTCCAGCCCTGGGCGGCACCGACGTCGGAGCCGGTGAGGATGAATCCCTTTTCGTCGCGCGCCACCACGCCGTCGAGCCACGCGGTGCGGGGCTGCTGCCCGATGAAGACGAAGGCGGCGGCCAGCGGGAGCTCCAGCTCGCCGTCGGGGGTGGCGAAGCTCGCGCGCTCCAGGCGATCGGCTCCGTGGAAGGCGCGCGTATCGGTCTGGCGGTGGACCTCGATGGCCTCGATGGCGCCGATCTGCTGCACCAGGTAGGCGCTCATCGTGGCGGCCAGGTCATCGCCGCGGACGATGAGGTGCACCCGGCGCGCGTAGCGCGACAGGTGAACCGCCGCCTGCCCGGCGGAGTTGCCGCTGCCGATGACGGCCACTTCGGTGTCCCGGTAGAGGATCGCCTCGGTCGTCGCCGCGCCGTAGTAGACGCCCGCGCCCGCCAGCTCGGCGGCGCCGGGCACCTCCAGCTGCCGGTAGCTGACTCCCGTCGCGACGATCACCGCCTGGCACGAGAGCTCCGAGCCGTCGTCGAGCGCCACGGTGCGATACGGATCGCCGCGACGGACGGACGCAGCTTCCTGCGAGGAGAGCAGCTCCGCCCCCAGCCGTCGCGCCTGGGCCAGGGCGCGGCGCGCCAGGTCGCTGCCCGACAGCCCGGCCGGGAAGCCCAGGTAGTTCTCGATGCGGCTGGTCGTCCCGGCCTGTCCACCGGGCGCCTCGCGCTCGACCAGCAGCGTCTTGAGGCCCTCGCTGGCGCCGTACACCGCCGCGGCCAGCCCCGCGGGCCCGCTGCCGACGATGACCAGGTCGTAGAACGGGAGGGCGGCGTGGGTCGAGAGGCCGACGGCGTCCGCCAGGTCCCTGGTGCTCGGGTCGCGCAGCACCGCCCCGCCGGGGAGCAGCACCACCGGCTCGCCCGGTGCGGGCGGTGGCGTCAGGGTCGCGGCCAGGCGCCGGCCCTCCTCATCGGACGGGTCGACCCAGGCGTACGGCAGCTGGTTGCGGGTGAGGAAGTCGCGCAGCGCGTGACCGCGGGGCGCCCACCGGTCGGCGAGCAGCCTCAGGCCCTCGAACGGCGGGCGGAAGGACGCGTTCCAGTCGGCCAGCAGGTCGTCGAGCACGGGGTACAGCCGATCGTCGGGCGGCTCCCACGGCTTCAGGATGTACTGGTCCAGCCGGATCTCGTTGATGGCCTGGATGGCGGCATCGGTATCGGCATAGGCGGTCAGCAGGACGCGCTTGGCATCCGGCTGCAGCGGAAGGGCCTCGCGCAGCAGCTCGATCCCGGTCATCACCGGCATGCGCTGGTCGACCACGAAGACCGCCACCGGCTCCCCGCGACGCGTCAGCTCACGCACCGCCTCGAGCGCCTCGGTTCCCGAGTCGACGGCCAGGACGCGGTAGTCGGCGCCGTAGCGCGCGCGCAGATCACGCTCGACCGCGCGCAGCACCGGCGCGTCGTCGTCGACGGTGAGGATCACCGGTCGTGCCGCCATGGCCTGCGAGTGTACGCCGCGCGTCGCCGGACGCACCGCCGACCGGCTACCCTCCGCGCATGCTGTGGACGATCGTCGTCATCCTGGTGCTGCTGTGGTTCCTGGGCTTCCTGCTCAAGGCCTTCGGCGGCCTCATTCACATCCTGCTGATCGCGGCCCTGATCGTGGTCATCTACCGCCTCGTCACGAATCGCCGCGTCTTCTAGGCGCGCGGGACCGATGCTGCTGACGGGCACCGGTCGCCTCGCCCCCGGCGGCCGATCGCCGTGGGCGATCCACGTGGCCGATGGCCGGATCACCTGGGTGGGCACGCCCGACGAGGCACCGCCCGACGCGCAGCGCGTGGACCTCGGTGACGCGCTGGTCACGCCGGGCCTCGTCGACAGCCACACCCACCCCGTCTTCGCCGGAGATCGGTCGGACGAGGCCGCCGCGCGCCTGGAGGGCCAGCGCTACGCCGGGGGCGGAATCCTGCGCACGGTCCGCGCGACGCGCGATGCCGGCGACGAGGAGCTGGAGCGGCTGGTGGAGGCGCGGCTCCGAGCGGCGCTGGCCGCCGGGACGACCACCGTCGAGTGCAAGTCCGGGTACGGGCTCTCGGCGCAGGAGGAGCTGCGACACCTGCGCATCATCCGGCGAGTCACGGAGCGCCTGCCGCTCCGCGTCGTCCCCACCTTCCTCGGCGCCCACGCCGTGCCGCCCGAGGCCACCTCCGCGGACGCGTACGTGCGCAGCGTGTGCGAGGAGATGATCCCCGCCGTCGCCTCCGAGGGGCTGGCGCAGTTCGTCGACGTCTTCGCCGATCGCGGCTTCTTCGACCTCGGGGCCGTGGAACGCATCGCGCGGGCGGCGCAGGACGCCGGCCTTGGCGTCCGCCTCCACGCCGAGCAGCTGGCCCGGACCGGCGCCGCGGAGCTCGGTGCGCGGCTGAGCGTTGCGAGCGTCGACCACCTCGAGCAGCTCGACGCGGAGGGCGTCCTGGCGTTGGCCGGCTCGCCGACCGTGGCCACGCTGCTGCCGGCGCCGGCGATCGTGCTCCGCGACCGGCTGCCACCGGCCCGGGCCCTGCTCGACGCCGGCGCGACCGTGGCCCTGGCGAGCGACGCCAACGCGGGCACGTACGGTGGCTTCGGCAGCATGCCGCTGGTCGTCGCGCTGGGGGCGACCCTGCTGGGCATGACGATGACCGAGGCCCTCACGGCGGCGACCGAGGGCGGCGCGCGGGCCCTCCGCCTCGACGGCGTCGGTCGGCTGGAGCCCGGGGCCCCGGCGGACCTGGTCGCCTGGGACGCCGAGCACGAGGGCGCCTTCGCCCTGCGGCTGGGTCAGGTGCGCGCGGGGCGCGTCTGGATCGGCGGCCGCGAGGTTGCGGCCGAGTGGCACACTTCGCGAACCTGAGCTGAGGAGCGACCGAATGACCCTGGCGACCTCCCTCCTGGTCTTCCTGCACATCTCCGTGATGTTCTCGGCGGTGGCGATCTCGCAGGGACCGGCCTTCCTCCTGTATCGAGCGATGCGACGCAACGACGTCGCCGCCATCCGCGCCATCGGTGGCCAGTTCGCGACGATCGGCCCAAAGATCGGCATGGTCTTCGGCGTCGGCGTCGTCATCGGCCTGATCACCGTCTTCGTCGGCGGCTGGAACCCGCTGTCGACGTGGCTGCTGATCGCCTACGTGCTGACCGTCGTCGCCATGCTGACGCCGCGCGTCCTCACGGCGCCACGGATGATGCGGGTCGGCAGGGCGGCCGCGCAGAGCCCGCTCGAGGCACCCTCACCGGAGCTGCGCAGCGAGATCGCCGCCGCGACCCAGCCGGTCTACTGGCTCGATGCGGCCATCCTCGTGCTGTTCGTGATCGACATGGTCGTCAAGCCGTTCAGCTGATGGAGCGCTTCGACGTCGTCGTCATCGGTGCCGGAGCCTCCGGCGAGGCGGCCGCGCACGAGGCACGACGCCGCGGCGCATCGGTGGCGATCGTCGACCGCGCCCTCTTCGGCGGCTCCTGCCCGTTCTGGGCGTGCATGCCGTCGAAGGCCCTGCTCCACGCCGCGCAGGTCCACCACGGCGGGGGCGACTACCCCTGGCCGAAGGCATCGGACTTCCGCGATTACATGATCAACCGCGAAGGGACCGATGCGCCCGACGACTCCGGCCACGTCCGCTCGCTCGAGGAGGCGGGCGCAACCGTCATCCGCGGCAACGCCCGGCTTGACGGCCCGGGCCGGGTCCGCGTCGACGACGAGCGCGTCCTGGAGGCCGGGGCCGTGATCGTCGCCGTCGGGTCGGTCAGCCGCATGCCCGACCTGCCCGGCCTGGCCGAGGCTGAGCCGTGGACCAACGTCGAGGGCACGACAACCCGCGAGCTGCCGCGGTCGTTGGCGATCCTCGGTGCGGGGCCCACGGGCGTCGAGATGGCCCAGGTGTATGCCCGCTACGGCGTGCCCGTGACGCTGATCCATCCCCACGACCGCGTCCACGACCGCGAGCACCCACGCTCCTCGGAGCTGCTGGCGGCCGGCCTGGCGCGGGACGGCGTGACGCTGCGGCTCGGGACGCGGGCGACGCGCGTGCACCCCGGCGCCGGCGACGACGGGAAGCACGTCGTCGAGCTCACCCAGGGCGAGCCGGTGGAGTCGCATCGCATCTTCGTCGCCATCGGCCGCGACCTGCCGCTCGAGGGGCTGGGGCTCGAGACCATCGGCGTCACCCCGGAGCGCGGACGCGTGCGCCACGACGAACGGCTGCGCATCGCGGAGCGCGTGTACGTCGCCGGCGACGTGGCGGGACCCGAACTGCACACCCACCTGGGTCACTACACCGGCGAGGCGGCGGCGCGGATCGCGCTCGGCGACGAGTCGTATCGGCCCTTCCTCGACGCCATCCCGCGAGCGACCTACACCGATCCGGAGACCGCATCGGTCGGGCTGCTGGTGGAGCAGGCGCGCGAGCGCCGGATCGACGCGGAGGAGTTCACGGTGGACCTCGGACGCACCGCCAAGGGCTACGTCCTCGAAGCCGAGGGCCACGTGACCGTCGTGGTCGACCGCTCGCGGCGCCGCCTGGTGGGTGCCTTCATGGCCGGTCCCGGCGTCTCCGAGGCGATCCACGAGTGCGTCCTCGCCATTCGTGCCGACGTTCCGCTCGGCATCCTCGCCGATACGATCCACGCGTTCCCGACGGTCGCCCGCGTCCTGGGCACGGCCTTCGTCGACGCCCACCGCGCGCTGGAGGGCTGACCGGGCGTCGTCCCGTGGTGCCGGCACGGTTCTGCGGATCATGCGCGTGATCCGGGTGATCCGGGTGATCCGGGTGGTGCGGGTGGTGCGGGTGCCGCGCGCTGATGCACGGGGTTGATCACAGCGCACGCGAAGCCCTCGTCCCGCGCCGTGCGATCAGCGGCAGGCATCGGGCGACGCGCCAACCCCCCTTCCCGCGCACGGTGATCACCGGGATGCATCGCCGCTCCGGTGACCCGAGGTCAGCGCTGCGCGGCCACTCCCTGCCAGTACTCGCGCAGCCGCCGATCCGCCTCGTCCGCGGACGCCGCGAGTCGACGCCGCGCACAGTCGATGGCGACCCACGCGGAGACGGCGTAGAGCGGAACGAGGATCGGGGCCCAGATGCCCAGCAACGCGATCGCCTCGAGCGGGCTCTCGTACGGGCAGAAGATGGCGACGAGGGCGAGGGCGACGGCGAAGAGCCCGGCGAGGCCGACGCTGAGCGCGAGTCGGGCCGTCCCCGCATCGGCACGCATGGCGCGCTCCCAACCGTCGTCACGCCGCGCGCGATGCCGGTGCACCAGGTGGACCGCGATGAACCCGAGCAGGAACAGCGGCAGGGCTGCGCGCCACAGCGCCATGTGCGCGTGGTCGACGCGGCACAGCAGGGGCAGCGCGGCCGAGGTGCCCGCCAGCACGTAGAGCCCCAGCCAGCGGACCAGGATGGCGTCGAGGGCGCGCCGCAGTGGCTCGTCGATCCGGCGTTGAGGCTCGATCACGACGCGACCACCTCCATGACGGCGCTCACGTCCCTCCCGGGCAAGCGCCAGCGTCGCCCCGCGACGACGTCGCCTCAAGGGCCGATCGGCACCGGCTCGGGAGTCCGTGCGACCCGCGCGCCGGCCCGGATGGCCCACGGACATCGGCGTCCCGGCGGCATGCTGCGCGCGACGGTGCGTCCGCGGAGCGGGCAGCTCGGCCGTCCGACCGCCTAGCATCGGGGGATGACCGATCGGATCGCCGACACGCTGACGCTGCTGCGCCGCACGCCGGAGCTCCTCCGCGTGCTCCTGGCGGACCTTCCCGAAGTCTGGACCGATACGCCCGACACGCCGGACGGCTGGCGCCCGCGCGACGTGGTCGGCCACCTCATCACGGCCGAGGTGGACGACTGGCTCCCGCGCACCCAGCGCATCCTGGAGCACGGCACGGGACTGCCGTTCGATCCGATGGACCGCACCGCCATGTTCGAGCGTGATGCGGATGCGACGCTCGACCAGCTGCTCGACCGCTTCGCGGCGCTGCGCAGCGAGAACCTTGCCCGCTTCGACGAGCTGGTGGACGAGGACGACCTGGAGCGGCGCGGCCTGCACCCGGCGCTGGGCGAGGTGACGCTGGGCAACCTCCTCGCCACGTGGGCCGTCCACGACCTCAACCACCTGGGACAGATCGTCGCCGGCCTGGCCGGCTCCCGGGATGCCGAGGTCGGGCCGTGGAAGCAGTATCTCGGCATCCTGCTCCGCCGCACCGACCCGTCGGCGATCGCCGGCTGAGCGGCGCCGGCGTGGAGATCGACGCCCTCCTGCTGGCGCTGCTGTTCTTCGCGGCGGCGGCGCTGTACGCCAGCGTCGGGCACGCCGGCGCCTCCGCCTACCTCGCGGCCATGGCGCTGGTGGGGGTGGTGCCGGCGATCATGCGTCCGACGGCCCTCGTCCTCAACCTCTTCGTCGCGTCGATCGTGGTGGTCCGGTTCGCCCGCGCCGGCCACCTGCCGTGGCGCCAGCTCGTCCCGCTGGCGATCGGCTCCATCCCGATGGCCTTCGTCGGCGGCAGCATCGACCTGCCGGGCGAGATCTACCGCCCGCTGGTGGCGGTGGTGCTGCTGGCCGGCGCATGGCGCCTCGCGACGGCGAGGACGACCGACGCCGAGCCCGAGCGCGCGGCGATCCCGCCCCTGGCCGGCGTCGCGAGCGGCGCCGGCATCGGCCTGTTGGCCGGCTTGAGCGGCACGGGTGGCGGCATCTTCCTGACCCCGCTCCTCGTGCTGACCGGCTGGGCGGGCGTCCGCGACGCGGCCGGCCTGTCCGGCGCCTTCATCCTGGTGAACTCGGTGTCGGGCATTGCGGGCCTGCTGACCATCGGCTTCGTGCTCCCGTCGGCGCTGCCGCTGTGGATCTCTGCCGTCGTCGCCGGCGGGCTGCTGGGCTCCTGGCTGGGGGCCCAGCGGTTCACCATCCTGGGGCTTCGGCGGGTGCTGGCATTCGTCCTGGTGCTCGCCGCCGCAAAGCTGGTCCTCCTGCCCTGAGGCGCACGGTAGGATGTCGCCGATGACCGCCACCGAACCGGCATCGGTCCACGGCAGCCACCTCGTCCGGCTGGTGGGTGAGGAGGTGCAGGTCCCCCTCGTCACGGGCGAGAGCCGGCGCTACGTCAACCTGGACTACGCGGCGTCCGCGCCGGCGCTGCGCGCGGTCCACGACGCCGTCGAGGAGCTGCTGGGCTGGTACTCCAGCGTCCACCGCGGTGCGGGCTTCAAGTCCCGCGTGGCGACCACGGCCTACGAGGGCGCCCGCGAGTCGATCCGCCGCTTCGTCAATGCCCGGGTCGACGACGCCGTCATCATCACCCGCAACACCACCGACTCCATCAACCTGCTGGCCGGCACGTTGCCGTCGGGCACGCACGTCGTCTGCTTCGCGGGCGAGCACCACGCCAACCTGCTGCCCTGGAAGCGGATCGGGGTCCGCTACCTGCCGGTCCCCGAGTCCCCGGCGCAGATGCTCGAGACGCTCGAGGCGACGCTGCGCGAGCTGCCGACCTGCGGCGACCCGCACCTGGTCGCGGTCACCGGGGCGAGCAACGTCACCGGCGAGATCTGGCCGATCGCCGACATCGCCCGGATCGCGCACGACAACGGCGCGCGCCTGCTGGTCGACGCCGCCCAGCTCGCGCCGCACGCGCCCATCGACATGCAGCGCGACGGCATCGACTTCCTGGCGCTGTCCGGGCACAAGCTGTACGCCCCGTACGGCGCCGGGGCGCTGATCGGCGAGCGCGATTGGCTCAGCACCGGCGATCCCTTCCTGCGTGGCGGCGGGGCGGTGAAGCTGGTCACCGTCGACGAGACGCTGTGGGCGGACCTGCCCGACCGACAGGAGGCCGGCTCGCCGAACGTCGTGGGTGCCGTGGCGCTGGGGGTGGCGTGCGAGACGCTCGCCTCGGCCGGGATGGATCGCGTGGCCGACGAGGAGCGCGCGCTGCTCGCCTACGCCCGCGAGCGACTGGGCGACGTCCCCGGCTTCCGACACTACCGGGTGTGGCCCTCGGACCACCCGCGCGTCGGGCTGCTGACCTTCAGCCTGGGCTCCCTCCCCTACGACCTGCTGGCCGCCGTGCTCTCGGCCGAGCACGGCATCGGCATCCGGCATGGGTGCTTCTGCGCGCACCCGCTGATGATGCGGCTCCTGAAGGTCGACGACGCCGAGGCGCATCGGCTGGTCGAGGAGACCCGCGCCGGGCATCACGAGCGCCTGCCCGGGGCGGCACGCATGAGCCTGGGCCTTGGCTCCTCGCGCGCCGACGTCGACGCCCTGGCCGATGCGCTCCGCGCCATCGCGGCCGACGGCCCGCGCTGGACCTACGCGGTCAACCCGAACACCGACGAATACGAGCCGGACCCCGATCCGCGACCGCTTCCCAAGCTGCGGATGCGGCTGGTCGACCATCCCCACGGCCACGGGGAGTCGGCGTAGGGCGGATCCGAGCCGCATGACACCGGGCGGTGGGGACGTTCGGCCCTCGGTGCGGCGTCGGGGGTACATGGCACAATCGGAGCCATGATCCGCCATCGGTCGACGGCGGCCGACGCCCCATGAGCGTCGAGGTCGTCTCCACCTTCCTGGCCCTGCTGGCGCTGGGCGCCGGCTTCGGCGTGCTCGCCACGCTCACGCTGTGGGTGCTGGACCGCATCGGTCTGGTCCCCGACGCCATGGATGGCTTCACCGAGCTGGTGCGCCCCGCCGCGCTGTGGCTCGCCTTCCTGGTCGCCGCGGTGTCGATGGCCGGCAGCCTCTACTTCTCCCTGGGGGCCGGCTTCGTGCCATGCGACCTGTGCTGGTACCAGCGCATCGCCATGTACCCGCTCGCGCCGATCCTCGCCATCGCCGCGCTGCGTCGCGACCCGCGGGTGGCGTGGTACGCGGTGCCGGTGGCGCTCATCGGTGCCGCCCTCTCGCTCTATCACATCGGGGTCGAGCGCCTCCCCGGCATGCCGTCGGCGTGGTGCTCGCTCCAGTCGCCCTGCAACGTCATCTGGGTCGAGCGGTTCGGGTTCGTGACGATCCCGACCATGGCCCTGCTGGGCTTCCTCGCCATCGTGACGCTCCTGCTCGTGTACGCGCGCCCCGCGCCTGCCGCCGAGGAGACGCGCGACTCCCTCACCACCGAACCGGAGCCGATCTCGTGACCACCCGAGCCGACCGATCGCGGGGCATGCCCCGCCGCACCGTTCCCGCGACCGGGCCGCGCGCCAACCGCACCCCGCTGCTGCTCGTCGGCGGCGGGATCCTCCTCCTGGTCATCGTTGCCGCCGTCGCCGCGCTGCTGCTGACGGCGGGCGGCGGTGGAGGACTGAGCGAGCCAGCCAGGACGCCCATCGCCGTCAGCGGCAACCCGCTCGCGGCCTACGACCCGAAGGCGCAGGACGCGGCCATCGGGCAGCCGATCCCGACCCTGACCGGGACCGACCTCACCGGTCAGCCGATGACCATCTCACCCGAGGAGGGGCCGATGGCCATCGTCGTGCTGGCGCACTGGTGCCACGTCTGCCAGGCGGAAGTGCCCGCCCTGGTCGACTGGATGGCCGCCAACCCGGTCCCCGAGGGCGTGAAGGTCGTCGCGCTGACGACCTCCATCACCCCGACGGCGCAGAACTACCCGCCGTCCACGTGGCTCGACCGCGAGGGATGGACCGCGCCGACCATGGTGGACGACGGCAACAGCCGAGCCCTGGACGCGCTCGGCATCAACGCCTTCCCGGGCTTCGTGTTCGTGGATGCCGACGGCCGGGTCGTCCAGCGGGCCACCGGGCAGATGCCGGCGGAGGCCTTCGGCCAGATGCTGGAGGCCATCGCCCCCTAGGACGGCCGGCCGGCCCGTTTGGCAGTCGGGCGTCGCGCTGCCACCATGGGGCCACCATGAAGCCCGACTCCTCGGCCGCATCGGTCCGCGACGCCCTCGACCGCCCGCTCCACGACCTGCGGGTGAGCGTGACCGACCGATGCAACTTCCGCTGCACCTACTGCATGCCGCGGGAGGTGTACGGGATCGACCACCCCTTCCTGCCTCGCGCCGAGATCCTGGACTTCGAGGAGATCGCGCGCGTGGTGGCGGCCGCCGTCTCCCTGGGGGTCCGCAAGGTCCGACTGACCGGCGGCGAGCCGCTGGTGCGGCGCGACGTCGAGCGGCTGGTGGCGATGCTTCGGGAGATCCCGGGCATCGAGGACCTGACCATGACCACCAACGGCTCGCTGCTGCGCGCGAAGGCCCGATCCCTCGCCGATGCGGGCCTCGACCGCATCACCGTCAGCCTGGACGCCCTGGATGACCCGACCTTCCTGCGCATGAACGACGCCGGCGTGCCGGTCGCGCGCATCCTGGACGGGATCGCGGCCGCCCAGGAGGCGGGCCTGGGACCGATCAAGGTGAATGCCGTGATCCGCCGCGGCATCAACGAGCACGCCATCTGCGACCTGGCCGAGCACTTCCGCGGCACGGGCGTGACGGTCCGCTTCATCGAGTTCATGGACGTGGGGCACACCAACGGCTGGCGGTTGAACGACGTGGTGCCGGCGACGGAGGTCATCGACCGATTGGAGACCCGGTGGCTGCTGGAGCCGGCGGAGCCGACCCACCCCGGCGAGGTCGCGCGACGCTTCCGTTACCGCGACGGCGCCGGCGAGGTTGGCGTGATCTCGAGCGTCACCCAGCCGTTCTGCGGGGACTGCTCCCGCGCCCGCCTCTCGGCCGACGGGTCGCTGTACACGTGCCTCTTCGCCACCTTCGGCCACGACCTCCGCGGCCTGCTGCGCTCCGGCGTCTCGGACGAGGGCCTGGCCGATGCGCTGCGCGGCATCTGGACCGGCCGCACCGACCGCTACTCGGAGCTGCGCACCCTCGAGACGGTGGACCTGCCCAAGGTGGAGATGAGCTTCATCGGGGGCTAGGTCGCTCGGTTCGGGGGGAGGGCGCAGCGCCAGCCGCCCCGCTGCCCCGTTGGCCCGTTGGCCCGCTGCCCCGCTGCCCCGCTGCCCGATGCATCCCAGTGATCACCGTGCACGGGAAGCGGTCTGGCCGTGTCGCCCGATGCATCCGATTGATCGCGCGACGCGGGACGAGGTCTTCGCGTGCGCTGTGATCAACCCCATGCATCGGCCCCCCACTGCCCCGCTGCCCCGCTGCCCCGATGCATCCCAGTGATCACCGTGCACCGGAAGCGGTCTGGCCGTGTCGCCCGATGCCCCCGGTTGATCGCCCGACGCGGGACGAGGTCTTCGCGTGCGCTGTGATCAACCCCATGCATCAGCCCCCCACCGGGCCGGCCCGGCCCGGATAGAAGCAAGGCAGCGGCGTCAGCCGTGGATCGGGCCGGATCGCTCTCGCAGGGCCCCGCCCCCACGGCCGTGCCAGACCGCCAGGATCTCGGCAACGATCGCCGTCGCGACCTGCTCTGCCCCGTCCGCGCCGATGTCCAGCCCGGCCGGTGCGTGGAGCGCGACCGCATCGGCGGCTGAGAGGTCGGCCGACAGCTCGGTCAGGAGCCGCTCGGTCCGATCGCGCGGACCGAGCACACCCAGGTAGGCGACCCCGCGTCCGATGAAGCCGCCAAGGAAGGCGGCGTCGCGGAGGTAGTCGTGGCTCATCAGCACGACGGCCGACCACTCCCCGGCGCCGGTCGCCTCGGCCGCAGCCGCCGGCTCCGCGTCCAGCAGCCGCACGCCCGGGAAGCGCTCGTGGCGCAGGAACGAACGGCGTGGATCGACGACGTCCACGCGCCAACCGAGCCGCAGGCCGGCGGCGGCGAGGGGCGCCGCATCGGGGCCCGCGCCGCAGATGACGAGATGGAGCGGCGGGAGGATCGGATCCAGGACGGCATCGCCCAGCAGGACCGGGCGCCCATGGGCCACCGCCGAGGCGGCGCGCTCGCCCAGACCGCTCGCCTCACCGGCGGTCAGGCGCCGGCGCTCACCGTCCAGCGCGGTGAGCAGATAGGCGGGGACCCCCTCGCGCGCGGCGCGCAGGGCATCCAGCGTGTCGAGCGCCATGGACGGTGGCTCAGCCAGCAGGTCGATCACGCCCCGGCACCCGAGGCCCAGCCCCCACAGCTCGTCGCCCTCGCCGGAGTGGTCGATGGTGACGAGCATCGGCGCGTCCTCGTCCAGCGCCCGGCGGGCGAGCCGCGCGGCCTCGTCCTCCAGGCAGCCGCCGCTGATGAGGCCGATCGGCGCCGCATCGCGGGGCACCAGCAGCCGGGCGCCGGGGCGACGGTACGAGGAACCCCGAACCTGCACCACCGTCGCGAGCGCGAATGGCTCACCGGCGTCGCGCAGCAAAGACGCAGCCTCCAGGATGCGGTCGAGCTCGCTCGTCACGTCACGTCACCCGACCGAGCCGAGGAAGTCTCGGAGCAGCGCCGTGAAGCGTTCCGGCTGCTCCAGGTTGAGCATGTGCGCGGCGCCGTCGAAGACCTCGAGCCGCGCGCCCGGAACGGACCGCGCCAGGTGTCGACAGGCGTCCTGCGTGCCGGGGTCGTCGAGGGTGCCGAGCACCACCATCAGCGGCGCGCGCAACTCAGCCAGGCGTCCGACGGCCGGCGGGTCGAGCGGCTGCGGCTCCCCCTCCTCCTTCTCGGCGCGGTACGTTGCCAGGATCCAGTCGTGGACCTTCGAGCGCACCTGCGGGTCCACGCGATCGGGCGGCTGGCCCGGACCATCGACCCAGAAGCGCGTCTCCCAGTCCGAGAGGGCCTCCCAGTCCCTGGCCTCGGCAAGCCGGTCCGGCTCCTCGAATGTCTCGTCCGGCAGCTCCTCCGGCGACTGATAGCCGCCGATGCCGCCCGCCGCGACCACCAGTGAGCGCACGCGCTCCGGCCGCTCGATGGCGAAGTCGAGCGCGATCATCCCGCCCCGTGACAGGCCGACGACGTGCGCGGATGGCTCGCCCAGGTGGTCGAGCACGGCGGCCGCATCGGCACGGTTGGAGAACGGCACCTTCTGGGTGACGGTCTCGCCGTACCCGCGCGTGTCGTACCGGATCACTCGGAAGCGGTCGCGCAGGGCGGTCGCCTGGTCGTCCCACATCCGGAGATTGGCGATGCCCGCGTGGATCAGCAGGACCGGCTCCCCGCTGCCCTCCACCTCATAGTGGAGACGGGCGCCGTTGGTCTCCACGAAGCCGCTGTCATTGCTCATGGGGCCATGCTACCGGGCGAAGATGACCCCCGGGTTGAGCGTGCCCGACGGATCCCAGGCGTCCTTGATGGCGCGCATCGCCTCCACCGCCGCGACGCCCCGGTCACGCACCAGCCAGTCCACCTTGGCGACACCGATGCCGTGCTCGGCGCTGACACTGCCGCCCAGCTCGAGCACCAGGCGCAGGACGGCGTCGTCGACCGATTCGTCGTCGGCCGCGGGACCGAGCACGTTGACATGGACGTTCCCGTCGCCGACGTGGCCGTAGACGATCGTTCGCGCGGACGCATCCACGGCAGCCACGGCCCGTGGCGCTCGCTCCACCAGCTCGGCGTAGCGGGCGGCCGGCACGGACACGTCGAGCTTGTGCGGCACGCCCTCCGCGTTGATCGCCTCGGTGTGCCGTTCGCGCAGCTGCCACAGCCGCTCGCGCGCCGCCCCGTCGGTCGCCACGGCCACGGCGTCCTCGTCGACGCCCAGCGCGACCAGGGCATCCAGCAGGGCGTCGGTCGGATCGGCCCCGTCCAGGCCCGCCTCGACGAGCAGGTAGACCGGCTTGTGCGCCATGGGCGGTGACGCTCCGGAGTGCCGCAGGACGATCTGGAGGCCGGCGTCCGTGAACAGTTCCAGCGCCATGACCGATGCGAGCTCGCGACGCAGCCGCGACGCCGCGGCCACGGCCTCCACCGCCGATGCGAACCCCGCCACGGCGACGGCGCGACGGGCGAGCTGCGGCACCAGGCGCAGCCGGACGGCGGTGATGACGGCCAGCGTGCCCTCGCTGCCGGCCAGCAGCCCGCCGAGGTCGAAGCCCGTGTTGTCCTTCGGCATCCCCGGAAGGCGCCGCAGGATGCGGCCGTCGGCCAGCACCGCCTCGAAGCCGAGGAGCTGCCGTCGCATCGGTCCGTGGCGCAGGACGTGGACGCCACCGGCGTTGGTGGCCACCATGCCGCCGATCGTCGCGGAGTCACGGGCCCCCAGGTCGACACCGACGTCCCAGCCGGCCGCCCGAGCGGCCGCCTGCACGGCACCGAGGGTCACGCCGGCACCGACGGTGACCTCGCCGGCCTCGGCGTCCACGGGACCGACCTCGCGCAGGCGCAGCGTGGACAGCACGACCTCACCGCCGCGCGGCACGGAGCCGCCCACCAGCCCGGTGTTGCCGCCCTGCGGAACGACGCCGACGCCCGCCGCGGAGCAGGCGCGAAGGACGTCCGCCACCTCGTCCGCGGACGCGGGGCGGACGACGCACAGCGCCCGGCCCGAGAAGCGGCGCGTCCAATCGGTCTCGTACGTGGCGCGCCGGGCCGCATCGGTCAGGCAGTGCTGCTCGCCGACGATGCGTCGGAGCTCGGCGAGGAGGGCCTCGTGGGTCACCGGCGCATGCTAGCGGGCACGCCGCTTGCCCTCGCGACCGGCATGGAACAGCGAGACGACCGGCTGCCCCTGCCGTCGGAGGACGAGGGCGACCTCGTCGACGAGCCGGCGAGCGGCATGACCAACGACCACCTGGTTGCCCAGGAGGAAGGCGTCCCGTACGACCCGCCCAGCGACCGCGTCCTGACGGCGCGAACCGGTGACGGCGGGGCGGACCGGGCGGGAACGGATCCGACCGATGCCGGCGAGCTCGAGCGCGAGGACATGGTCCAGCCGGACGACGGACAGCCACCGCGCGACGAGGAGCTGCAGGCCGACGTCGTCGAGCGGCTCCGCGCCTCCGACGTCCCGGCCGGGGATCGGCTGCAGATCGCGGCCGTCGGGTCGCGCGTGATCCTGCGCGGCCAGGTCGAGTCGGTCGACGTCCTGGACGAGATCCTGGGGATCGTGGGGGAGGTGCCGGGCGTGGAGGACGTGACCGACGAGGTCGAGATCGCCGGCGTCTAGCTCCGCCGCTCGTTCTCGCGAAGCCAGTCCGCCGCAGCGCGGAGGTCGGCGACCAGGCCGGCGTACATCTCGTCGCGCGCATCTGGGGCGCGGAGCACGGCCGAAGGATGGATCGTGGCCAGGGTAGGTCCCAGGTCGGACTTCAGGACCCGCCCGCGCTCCCGCGTCACTCGGAAGGCGCCTCCCAGCAGCGCCTGCGCCGCCGTCGCGCCGAGGCACACGATCAGCTCCGGCCGGACGCGAGCCACCTCGGCCTGCAGCCACGGGCGGCATGCCTCGATCTCGCCCCGGTCCGGCTTCTGGTGGATCCGCCGCTTCCCAGACGGAGCGCGTCGCCACTTGAAGTGCTTGACCACGTTGGTGACGTAGACGCGCTCACGGTCGATCCCCGCCTCCACCAGCGCCTCGTCCAACAGGCGTCCCGCCGGACCGACGAAGGGCGCGCCCTCGAGATCCTCGCTGTTGCCCGGCTGCTCCCCCACCACCAGCAGGCGCGCGTTCGACGCGCCGTCACCGAAGACCGTCTGCGTGGCGCGGGCCCAGAGGTCGCAGGCGCGGCAGCCACGAGCCAGCTCGCGCAGCTCGTCGACCGTGTCGGCTCCGGGCAGCGCGGCATCGCGCTCGTCGCGGTCCAGCGGCTGGGTCATGCCGAGCCGGTGTGCACGTGGCCGGCCAGATCGGCCCGTCGCTTGCATTGGTCTCGGTCGCCACACAAGGAGGCATCCATGACGACCGATCGACCGATGGACGACCGCACCGGCGGCGCCGACGAAACGCCGGACCGCGAGGGCGGTGCGTGGATCGGGCAGCATCCAGATCCGAACACGGAGCAGGTGCGCGAGCACCTCGAGGAGGGGGCCGAGCGCGTGGCGGTGACCGCCAACGAGTCGGGTGACTCGCCGCCGGACGGCAGCTGGCCGCATGGCCACCGCCAGGGAAACCCGGCCAGCGACGATGACATTCGTCGCGCGGGCGACGAGCACTAGAGCGCGAACCGAGAAGGA
>DASSOH010000054.1:0-4745 GCA_035700865.1 Candidatus Limnocylindria bacterium
GGGTAGCCGCCCGGGTCCAGCTCGCCGGGGAGGACGTCCTGGCGCACGCGCTGCACGATGACGGTGGTGGCGCTGATGCGGCTGCCCGTCACGGCATCGGAGTTCGGCGCCCCTCCGTCCGTTCGCAGCCACGTGCCGGATGCCGCGTCCCACTGCCAGCCGAAGTGCCAGAAGCTGGCGGTGGTGAGGCCGATGGAGCTCACCGCTCGTCCGTCCGGGAACTCGGGCGCCTCGGCGTACGCGAACGGCGCCCGCACGTCGCGGACCCGGTCGACCAGCCGGCCGAGGAGGCCCCCGAGGTCCGGATCCTCGATCGCGGCGCGGGCCGCGTCGACGTCGAAGAACACGTTGTGAGGCGCGGGCCACGAGCCGGCGCGGTAGAAGAAGGGGAACTGGCCGGTGATGCCGTTGACGAACGGCATGCGGTTGTCGATGAACCGATTCAGGACCTTGCCGGCACCGCCGAAGTGGAACGTCAGCACGCGCATCTGCTGCCAGTAGTCGAGGTTGAAGTACCGCGCCGAGCGCACCGGTCCCACCGCCGCCCCCACCTCCGCGTCGCACATGAAGACCGCCGAGAAGCGCGTGGTGTCGCCCTCGACCGGCGCCTCGATCACCAGGTCCGCCAGGTTCAGGCCGGATGGCGGCCGCGCGATCGGGTTGTTCTCGATCTGGACCAGGATCGGGATTCGCGTCGCGAGCGCGGGATCGGTCAGCTGGGTGCCGTTCATCGGGCACACCGCCACCGGGGTCGGGCTGGGCGTGGGAGACGGCGTCGGGCTCGGCGTGGCGGTGGGTGAGGGCGACGCGGTCGGCGACGGGGTGGAGGTCGGCGTGGGGGAGGGCGAAGGGCTCGGCGTCGGCTCCGTTCGGCCGCCGACCACCATCAGCGTGACGCCGACGACGATGACGAGGAGGAGCCCGACCGCAGCGAGCAGCGCCGCGCGGGAACGGGGGAGCATCGGTCTCCATGCTACCGGCCCGGCCGCCGGCGCGCGACCGGGCGCCACGCCGCGCTAGACTCGCCCGCATGCCGGGCTTCTCGACGCGCGCCATCCGGGCCGCCAGCCGCGTCCCGTCGGCTCCCCAGCCGCCGGTCAACGTGCCGATCTACGCGACGAGCACCTTCCAGGTCGCCGATGCCGACGAGCTTGGCGACCTGCTCGAGTTCGCCCGCCCGGGCCACTCGTACACGCGCTACTCGAATCCGACCCATGCGGCGCTGGAGGAGGCGCTGGCCGAGCTCGAGGGCGGCGAGGCGGCGGTCGTCACCGCGTCCGGCATGGCGGCCGTGCACGCGGTCATCCTCTCCGCCTGCGCCAGCGGCGACGAGATCCTCATCCCGCGCGCCGTGTACGGAGGCGTCGTTGCGCTGGCTCGCACCGTCCTGGCTCGCTCCGGGATCACGCACCGCGCGGTCGACACGACCGATCCGGAGGCGGTGGCGGCGGCCATCGGCCCGCGAACGCGGCTCCTGTGGCTGGAGACGATCAGCAACCCGACCACCGCCATGGCCGACATCGGCCGGTTGGCGGAACTCGCTCACGCCCGGGGCGTCCTGGTCGCCGTGGACAACACCTTCGCCTCGCCGGCGCTCGCGACGCCGCTGGCCCACGGCGCGGACTTCTCGGTCCACTCCACCACCAAGTACGTCGGCGGCCACTCCGACCTGATGGGGGGCGCGGTGATCGGCTCCGCGCCGCGCGTCGCCGAGGCACGGGGCGTGATGATCGAGACCGGCGGCAACGCCTCGCCCTGGGAGGCCTTCCTGGCCCTGCGCGGGCTGAAGACCCTCGCCCTGCGGATGGAGCGCCATTCGTCGAACGCGCTGGCGGTGGCCGCGGCGCTGGAGGCAGCGCCGGGCGTGGAGGCCGTGCGCTATCCCGGACTGGCGTCGCACCCGCAGCACGAGCTGGCGCGGCGGACCCTGCGGGACGGCATGGCCGGCGGCATGCTGGCCGTCGACCTGGCCGGTGGACGGGCCGCCGGGGAGCGGTTCCTGGGCCGCGTGCGCGTCGCCGTGCATGCCACCAGCCTGGGCAGCGTCGAGTCGCTGGTGAGCCACCCCGCCTCGTCCTCCCATCGCCAGCTGTCGGACGAGGAGCTTCCGGCCGCGGGCCTCGGTCCCGGCACGATCCGTGTCTCGATCGGCCTCGAGGACGCGACCGACCTGGTCGAGGATCTCGTCCGCGCCGCCCAGCCGGGGGACTGAGCGGGCGTGGCGCGCGCCGCCGCGTCCGAGGGACCTCGGGCGGACCGGCTGGCCCGCCGCGCCGAACGGCTGTTGCGGCTGCTCGGTGACGCGCGGCTGGGGCTTGCCCTGCTGTTCCTCGCCATCCTGGCCAACGTCAGCGCCGCCCTGCTGCCCGACGGCCAGCAGCTCCTGCGCGGATGGCCGTACAGCCTGCTTCTCGGCGCCGTGGCACTCACCGCCGTCGCCTCGGTCGCCGTCCGTGCCCCGGCCGCGTGGCGGGAGTGGCGGCGTCCCGGTCCGGTCCGCCCGGGCATCGGCGCCGTCGAATGGTCCGTGCCACCGGCTCCGCCCGAGCAGCTCGCGCAACGGCTGGCGGGGGCCGGGTACCGCGTCCGCGTCGAGCGGTCGCGCCGTGGCTGGGCCGTCCACGGCGTGCGGCGCGGATGGTCCCGCTTCGCCGGCCAGGCCAGTCACCTCGCGCTCGTGCTGATCGTGGTGGGGGCCGCGGTCGGCGCCGCCTTTGGATCCGAGCTGACGTTCTCGCTGCTGCCCGGCGACCAGTCGCTGCTCGATGCGCCCCGGCCCGGGTTCTCCGCCGCCGTGCGCCTCGACCGCCTGGACGCGGAGTTCGGCACGGACGGTCGTCCCCGGCGCCTGGACGTGGACGTCACCTTCCTCGACGGCGGCGAGGTGGTCCGCTCCGAGACGCTCAAGGTCAACGAGCCGGGCTCGTTCGACGGCTACCTCGTCCACGCCTGGACGTACGGGCCGGCCGCGCGGCTGCGCGTCGAGAGCCTGGCCGGCGCGCCGCTGCTCGACGCCGCCGTGCCGCTGGACCAGGAGAGCGGCGGCCGGCCGTCGGGCTCGATCGAGCTTCCATCGGCCGACGTCGTCCTCGGGCTCGCCCTGGTGGACGCGGCCAGCAACGAGCTGGGCGTCAGCGCCCTGCGCGGCTCGTCGGTCGTCGGTCTCGAACGGCTGCGGCCGGGAGAGGCGGCGCGCATCGGTCCGGTGGTCGTTCGGCTGGAGGCCTTCGACGCGTGGGTGACCTTCCTCTCGCGCCGCGACCCCGGGCTCGGCGTGCTGTTCGCGGGCGGGGCGCTGCTGGCCGCGTCGCTGGCCGTCGCCTTCTGGCTGCCGCGCCGCCGCGTCACGCTGCGGCCCTCGGCTGACGGCGCCGGCGGCGTGGTCGGCGTGGTCGGCGTGGTCGGCGTGGTCCGCGGCGAGCGGTTCGACCGGCCGTCGGACGAGGCGGCTCGCCTTCGACGACACTTCGCGCCATGACCAGCGTGCTCGACCTGTGGCGAGGCGTCGATCCGGCGACGCGCCTCGTGTCGGGCGACCCGGACGCGCTGCGCCATCCGGTCCGCGGCGTCGCGCGGACGCGTGCGGTCGCGCCGCACCTGCCGCCCCTCGCCGAGGGCCAGCTGCTGATCGCCGATGCGACCGTGGTCGCGGACCTGGACGACTTCCTGGCCGCCGTGGCCGATGCGGGCCTGGCACCCAGCGCCGTCTGGGTCGCCGGCGCGGTCACGCTCCAACGAGCGGCCGATGCGCTGCCCGTCCTCGTCGGCGACCTCGCGCCGGCCGATGTGCTGGACCGGGCACGCCGCTACCTGGAGGACGAGGCCGCGGTGTTCGCCACGCTCACCGCCGAGCTGCGGCTGGCCGGGGCCGAGGCCGCCCTGGCCGATCCGCGCCCGTCGGCACCAGCCGGCGTCGCGGCCGCGCGCCTGCGACGCGGCGTGGCCGTGGCCAGTGGCGGCGCCCTGGTCGCCCTGCACGCCCGGTCCGCTGGCCGTGCCCTCGCGTCGCGGTTCAGCGCGGCGCACGTGCGCCTCCTCGGGACCGCCGGCGGCGACCGCGCCGCCCGGCGCACGGCGGACGGCCTGTGGGTCCTTGCCCGGCAGGTCGGCGACGATGCCACCGCCTGGCTCTTCGACGATCTTCCCTTCGCCCGCGTCGACGAGATCGGCCTCGAGGCCCTGGCCGTCACGCTCCGTGCGCTGTTCCGTCGGCGCCCGGCCGAACCGGCGCGCGCGCGCCGCGAGCCCGCGCCGCCACCCTCCACCGGCGACCCGCTGCGCGACACCCTCATCGCGGTGGCCCGCGCCAACGGCCGCATCAACCCGGCCGCGCGTGCCCTCGGCGTCCACCGCAACACGGTCCGGTACCGGCTCCAGCGAGCGGCGGTGGAGCTGGGGATCGATCCACGGCGCCCGGAGGACGCTCTGCGGCTCCTGCGGGGTCGCGAGGACCGTTGACCCTGCCGCGATGCATGGGAGTGATCACAGCGCACACCGAGGCCCGTTCGCGCGTCGGCTGATCACTCAGGGGCTATGACGCGGCACGCAGCCCGGCCTTCCCGCGCCCTGTGATCAACCCCGGTGATCGTGGATCAGCCACGGTGATCCCGGCAGCGGCCGCTCGCCGGTGATGCGTGGCAGTGATCACAGCGCACACCGAGGCCCGTTCGCGCGTCGGATGATCACTCAGGGGCTATGACGCGGCACGCAGCCGGGCCTTCCCGCGCCCTGTGATCAACCCCAGT
>DASSOH010000055.1:0-21226 GCA_035700865.1 Candidatus Limnocylindria bacterium
CAGATCACGGGGCGGCAGGCCGCCGGGACCGATGGTGTCCACGACCAGCCAGCCGTCGCGGTCCAGCAGGCGCCGCGCGGCCGACAGCGCCCGCAGGCAGTCCTCGGGGCCGTCGAGGTGGGCGACCACGCCGGCCAGTACCACGAGCCGAAACCGATCGCTCCGGCGCACCGCCCGCACATCGCCCTCGCTCAGCTCGATGCGTCCCGCCTGTCGCATCGGTTCGAGCACCGGGTCCGAGCCGACGCGCGCCGCGGCGCGCCGCAGCAGCGACGGGGAGCCGTCGATGCCGAGGATCCTGGTGGCGCCACCATCCACGAGGGCCCGGAACAGCCGGCCCGAGCCACAGCCCAGGTCGGCCACGGCACCCCGATGCCGGCGCACGTGCTCGCGGTAGAAGACGAGATCCTCGGTGATCTCGTCGTGCTCGAGGTCGTAGAGCTCGGCCAGCAGTGCCTCGTCGGACGGCTGCCCGGCCAGGATGTCGCTCAGCCGGCCGGTTCCTCCCGCGGGCGGCGGCCGCCGCCCTGCGCCCGCAGCTCATCCCACGCCCGATCGACCAGGGATGGATCGCGCAGCAGATCCACGGCGGTCGCGGCCAGGATCCGGATCGCGTTCGGCAGCATCCGGTCCCCGTCCTCCCCGCCGGCATGGTCGGCGAACTCGTGGGAGTGGCCCGGCGTGCCGCGCGGGCCGATCGCCAGGTAGGGATGGATGGTCGGGACCTCGTGGCTGACGTTGCCCATGTCCGTGCTGCCCGGATTGGGGTCCACCGGATCGTCGGCGATGCCCGCATCGGCCAGGTGGCGGCGCCAGATGCCGAGCAGGGTCGGGTTGTTGAGCATGGTCCGGCATCGGTTGGCGGGGTCGATCTCGAGGTCGACCGTGCAACCCGTCGCCGCGGCGGCCGCATCGGCCATGGCGCGGAAGCGCTCGATCATGGCGTCGAGGTCCTCGTCCACCGGCGTGCGGAGGTACCAACGGCCGCTGGTCAGGTCCGGGACGATGTTCGGCGCCGCCCCGCCGTGCGTGATGATCCCGTGCACCCGCTCGCCCGGCCGCAGGTGCTGTCGCCACTGCGCGACCATCGTGTACAGCAACACGATCGCGTCCAGCGCGTTCCGGCCCAGCCACGGATCGGCGCTGGCATGCGCCAGCTTGCCGTGGAAGGTGACGCCGACCTCGGTCACGGCCAGGGCTCGCACCTCGGCGCTGTTCGAGTCCGACGGATGGATCTGGAGGCAGACGTCGACGTCCTCGAAGGTGCCGGCCTGGATCAGGTGCACCTTCCCGTTGCCGGCCTCCTCGGCCGGCGTCCCGATGAAGCGGATCTCGCCCCCGAAGTCGCGCCCCAGCACCGTCGCCGCGGCCACGGCCGCGCCGGCGCTCGAGGAGCACATCAGGTTGTGGCCGCACCCGTGGCCGACCTCCGGCAACGCGTCGTACTCGCCGGCGAAGGCGACCACGGGACCCGGCCGATCCCCGACCCAGCGCGCGACGAAGGCGGTCTCGAGGCCGCCGGCGGGCGCGGTGACCTCGAAGCCGTGGTTCCGAAGGAGATCGGCGGTCCAGGCCGAGGCCTGCCGCTCCTGGAAGGCGATCTCGGGCGTGGCATGGACGCGGTGGGACAGGTCGAGGGCGTCGGGGAGGACGGCATCGACCGCCTTGGCGAGGGTCGGATCGGCCATGTGGTACCTCGGTCGGCTCAGGGATCGCGCCGCGCGAGGAGCCACTCGACCGCGGCCGCGAGGATGACGACGAAGATGGCGACCGGAACGCTGAGCGCGCCGCCCAGGCGCAGCCCCGCGAAGGCCGCGATGACGAGCCCCACCAGCGCGCCCCGGCGCGCCGCCCGCCACCAGGCACCACGATAGACGATGTGCCGTCGGCCGAGCACCTCGCCCAGGAACGCGAAGGGGGTGACCAGGATGGCGACGCTCGTCGCCGCCGCGGCGACCACCAGCGCGACGTTGCGGGTGGCATCCGGGCACGACTGCCCCGGCGCGTCGGCGGGGCACAGGGAGCCGGCCAGCGCGATGACCACCACCAGGCCGAAGGTGCCGAGCAGGATCAGCGACGCCACCTGCACCCGATGCGCCCCGGTCATCGCGAGGCGTCGGGACAGATCTCCCGGAACGGGCAGTAGCCGCAGCGCATGACCGAGGGATTCGCCTCGTAGCTGCCGGCGCGGATGCCGGCGGCCACCGTGCCGAGCTTCTCCGTCGCGCGCTCGAGGCGCTTCTCGGTGGGCTCGGAACGACCCACGAGGCCCGACTCGAGGAAGTGGAGCGCCAGCTCGTCCGGCAGCTGACCGTGCTGCGCCTCGTACGCCAGCGCGTAGATCGACAGCTGGAGCGACTCGCGGGAGCGTCGGTTGGCGGTCGCCAGGTCCCGGACGTCGCTGGACTTGTAGTCGGTGATGACGACGCGCCCGGACTCGTCCCGGTCGATCCGGTCGTAACGGCCGCGAATCCGATCCGGTCCGAAGGACACGGTGAAGTCCGCCTCCACGGCCGTCGGGCGCGCCGGGTCGCGCTGCTGCTCCATCCAGAATCGTCCGATCGCCTCGTGCGCCGCCGCCTTGCGGGCCTCCTCGTGCTCGCGCGTCAGGAAGCCGACCGACTCCCAGTTCGAGTCCAGCGCCGCGTGCAGCTCGGCCTCCTCCATCGGACGGCCGGCGAGCTGCCGGCGATGGAACGCCTGCGCCGCCGCGTGCAGCGCACGGCCATAGACCATCTGGTGCGAGACCGGCGTCGGCAGCCGCACGACGTGCGCGTACCGGTAGCGTGCCGGACAGTCGAGGTAGTCGTTCACCTGGCCGTAGCTCAGCATCAGCGGCCGCTCGCCGAGTGCCGGCCGGGCCGGGGCCGGCGTGGTGCTGGTGGGTGAGCCGGAATGCCGCGCAAGGCGCTCGAGCAGCGCGGGCTGCACGGTCTCGGGCGGCGTGGCGGGTGGCAGGTCGAGCGCCTCGGTCACGAACTGGCTGGCGGCGCGCGACCGTCGCCACCCCTCGTCCTCGGCCCAGCTGAGGTGCAGCTGCTCCTTCGCTCGCGTCATGCCCACGTAGAAGAGGCGCCGCTCCTCGGCGGCGTGCTGGCCGGCCCCCGGCTCGACGGCGTCGCGCACCAGCTCGTCCGGCATCTCCAGGGCATCCCCGCGCTCGCGCCCCGGGAACCGATCGGCCGTGACGCCGACCAGGAAGACCACGGGGAACTCGAGTCCCTTGGCCTTGTGGTAGGTCAGGACGTGGACCGCGTCGCCGTCGTCGGCGTCCGCATCGGCGGTCGACGGGTCGTCGCCCGTCTCGATCAGCGTGTCGAGCTGGGCGACCAGGAAGGGCAGCCGGTCGTCCCGGAGCAGGGTTCCCTGGCGACGGACGATGTCGAAGAAGCGCGCGACGTTCGCCAGCCGCTCCTCGCCGGTCTCGCGCGCCTCGTGCGCCAGCCGGGCCAGCCAGCCCGAGGACGTGATGAAGTGGTAGAGGAGCTCGCCGCAGCTGCGCTCGGTGCTCATGGCGCGGTGCGACTCCAGCGTCCCGAGCAGCCGGCCCACGACCTCGAGCGCCCGGGCGCCGAAGGGTGAGCCGTCCGGATCGCGAGCCGCCTCGGCGAGCGCATCGGCCAGGCTGGAGCGACGCCGGCGGGCGCGCGAGAGGGCAACCGTCACGTCGGCCGGGGCGAGGCCGAAGATCTCGCTGGTGGCCAGGTCGTAGAGGCTGACCGAGTCGTCGGGGTCGTTGAGGGCGCGCAGGAAGCTGATCAGGACGCGCACTTCGGGCTGCCGGTAGAGGCCGGCGGTGCCGCTGAAGCGCCAGGGGATGTGCGCCATGTTGAGCGCGCGCAAGTACGGATCCGCGTCGCGGTTGCCGCGCACCAGGATGGCGTGGTCGCCCGCGCGGCGGCCGGCTCGCATGGAGCCGGCGATGCGGTCCGCGACCGCATCGGCCTCGTCGGAGACGGTCGTGGAGCCGCTCAGCTCGATCGGTCCGGTCTCCGGCTCCGGGGTCGCGAAGCGCGACCGCGCCCGCAGGCGCTTGTCGATCCCCTCGCGCGCCTCCAGCCGGTCCGGATCGTTGTGGCGGATGAGCCGATGCGCCGCGTCGAGGATGGGCTGCCGGCTGCGGAAGTTGTCGACCAGTACCACGCTCGTGGCCTTCGGGTAGGTCTGACGGAAGCCCAGGATGTTGCCGAGCGCCGCTCCCCGGAAGCGGTAGATGCTCTGGTCGTCGTCCCCGACCACCGTCACGTTGCCGTGCTCGGCGGCCAGCAGCTTCACGAGCTCCCACTGCGCGTGGTTCGTGTCCTGGAACTCGTCCACCAGGATGTACCGATACCGCCGCCGCTCCTCCTCCAGCACGGATGGGTGCTCCCGCAGGAGGCGGAGCGCCAGGCTGACCTGGTCGCCGAAGTCCAGCCGATCATTGGCCCGCATCAGCCCCTCGTACGCCGCGTAGGTGGCGGCCAGCTCGCGATGCGTGGCCGCTCGCTCCGCCAGCGCCTCGTCCGCGGGATGCGCCTCCGCCTCCGCGCGCAGTCGGTCAGCGACCTCGAGGTAGGCGGCCGGTGGCACGTCCTCGTCGCGCAGGCGGCTGATGAGGGTGACCAGCGCCGACAGGAAGCGGGTGGGGTCGCCCAGCGGGCGGTAGCGGTCCAGCGGCAGCTCGAAGAGGTGCTCGCGCAGGAAGATCACCTGCTCCGCGCGCGACAGGACGGTCGAGCGGTCCGACAGACCGGCCTCCAGCGCGTGCTCCCGCAGGAGGCGGTCGCCGAAGGCGTGGAAGGTACTGATGACCGCGTCGTTGTGGCCGTACGGCACCAGCCGGTCGACCCGTTCGGTCATCTCCAGCGCGGCGCGGTCCGTGAACGTCAGCGCCAGGATCTCCGACGGCAGCGCCCGCTTCTCGGCGATCAGCCACGCGATGCGACGCGTGATGACCGTCGTCTTGCCGGTCCCGGCCCCCGCCACGATGAGGAGCGGGCCATCCCCATGCGTGACCGCCTTGCGCTGCCGGGCGGTGAGGTCCGCCAGCAGCGGCGGCTGGATGCGCAGGTGCGGCCGGCGCGGTCGGGACGCCGGGACCAGCTCCTCGAAGATCGGCAGCTGGTCCGGGGACGGCACGACGGGTGGCACGTCCTCGATGGTAGCGGCTGGGGGGTTCACCCCGCCGTTATCGCTCGCTTACCGGACAGCTCGTCTGTCGCGAGGGCCACGCTGCCCCGGCGTCGGGCGCGGTCGGCTGCCGATCGCCGCGAGGATCGCTTCGGCATGGCGTCGCGAGGTACCCAGCTCGTCCCGCAGGCGCGCCACCGTGACCGTGCCTCGCATCTCCTCCACGCGGGCCGCGATGGCCGCCCAGACGTCGCCGGGGTAGTCGATCCCATCGGCGACGTGCCGCAGCACGCCACCCGTGCGCAGCTGGTCGAGGACGGCCGGCGGGATCCCCACGCGCGCGGCCGGTCCCTCGACCCGGGGCGGTGAGGCGCCTGCCTCCCGCAGGCCGGCCAGGAGCCGGTCGACGCGCTCCGCCATCTCCGGCGCGAGCCCGGGTTCCTGGTCCGCCAGGCGCACCCGGCGACCGATGCGCCGGACACGACCGTCCTCGACCATCCCCTCGATCACGGACCGCAGGTCCGCGTCGTCCAGCTCGAGCGGCGTCGCGCCGCGATGCCGCGGTGGCGGCTTCCGCCGGGCGGCGTCGCGCACGCGCGCCACCAGCGCATCGGTCCGGATGTCGGCGGACAGCGGCTGCTCGCGGTGGAAGCGGCGCAGCGCGGCCAGGATCAGCCGTTCCGCGACCCGCCGCTGCTCCGGATCGATCGGCCCACCGGTCACGGCCGGGACGTGCCCTCCAGCGCGATGCGGATGGCCTGCGACTCCTCCTCGGAGAGGTGGTGCTGCGACGTGCCGCCGGTGACGGGCTTGGCGAAGACCCGGGTGTTCGAGCGACCGTGGAGGCTGCTGAGCACGAGGCCATCGCGCTGGTCGTCGAGCATGGCGATGGCGAAGCTCTGATCCGAACCGGTGTCCTCGAACGGGTTGAAGCGCACCAGGCCGATGTGCTGCAGGCTCCGTCGCGTGCGCCCCTCGATCAGCCCGTGGGCGGCGTCGATCTCCTCCATCCGCTCCGTGGCGCGCTCCATGGCGGCGGCGTAGCCCGAGAGGAGGTCGTGCAGCGAGCGTCCGCCGTCGGCGTCGCGGACGAGGTCGCGGTACGCCCGCACCGCCCGACCCAGCCGGATGCCCTGGACGATCGCGACCAGCAGGAGGACCACCACCAGCCCGACGAGCACGCCGACGACGAGCGCGAGGTTGTCGGAGAGGAGCTGGTTCAGATCGGTCATGGGTGGGCGGTATCATAGGGGTCCCGCCGACGCCGGCCGGCCCGTCCGGCCGCGCGGTCATCCGCAACGTCCACGACTCCGAGGTACCCATGGCCCGTCGAGCAGGAAAGGCCGCCAGCCGCAAGGCTCGCCAGCGCAATACCGCCCGATCTCAGCGACCCGCCGCGCCGGCACCGCCATCGGCACCGCCGTCGCCCGACACGGTCGCGGACGCCGATACCTCCGCCGTCGCGATCCCGCCCGTCGGCACGCCCGACGCCCGCGCTGCCCGTTCGCTGAACCCGCCGACGCGCCGGACGGTCGCCGCCAGCGCGTTCGGCTCGACGCTGACCGACCGCGAGCGCAGCGAGTACCACTACGTCGAGCGCGACCTGCGCAACATCGGGGTGCTGACGGCCATCATGGTCGCGCTGCTGCTCCTCGCCTGGGTGGTCTTCCGAGTCCTCGGCCTCCTGGGCTGACGTCGGCCGGCCCACGGTTCGCGGAGGCCTACCTCCCGGTTTGAAGCGCCCGCGACCGCTTCCTACCATGGTCGGATGAGCAACACCCGCGACATCACGACGTCCAGCCGCCGCCTCTTCTGGGTCGGCGTCATCGCCCTCGTCGCGAGCGTCCTCACGACGTGGCTCCGCACCGAATCGGTGCAGGCGACACTCGTCTTCGGGAGCGCCGCTGCCGTGATCTCCGTGGCGATCGTCTGGTTCGTCGACTGGACGCGCGGACGCCGCTGACCCGTGCCGCTCACCCCTTCGACCGGCGCTCCTCCAACCGGAGGCGGCGCAGGCGCTGGAGCCGCTCCCCGATCTTGATCTCCAGCCCCTGGTCCGACGGCTCGTAGAAGACCCGTCCCGCCAGCTCGTCCGGCAGGTACTGCTGCTCGACGTCGGCATCGGCGTAGTCGTGGGGATAGAGGTAGCCGCGTCCGTAGCCGTGCTCGCGCGCCAGCCGCCGGTGCGATGAGGGACGCAGGTGGAGCGGCACCGGCAGCCGGCCGTTCTCCTGCACCTCGGCCAGCGCGGCGAAGTAGGCGGCCCCGGCCCGGTTCGACTTCGGGGCCGATGCGACGTACGACGCCGCCTGCGCCAGCGCGTACTGGGCCTCCGGCAGACCGATCATCTCGGTCGCCTGCATGGCGGCCACGGCGATCTGCAGGGCACGGGGATCGGCGTTGCCCACGTCCTCGGAGGCGGCGATCACGATCCGGCGCGCGATGAACGTCGGGTCCTCCCCCGCCGCGATCATCGACGCCATCCAGTACAGCGCGGCATCAGGATCGTTGCCCCGCATGCTCTTGATGAAGGCCGATGCGGCCTCGTAGTGCTGATCCCCGACGCGGTCGTAGGCGAGCAGCCGATGCTGCGCCGCCTCGGCGATCTCCTCTGCTCCCAGCCGGCCGCCTTCCCCCGCGGTGACGGCTGCGGACTCCAGCACGTTGAGCGCCTGGCGGGCATCGCCGCCGGCGAGGTCGAGCAGCGTCGCCCGGCCCTCCCCGGTCAGCGTGACGCGGCCGCCCAGGCCGCGATCGGGATCGGTCACCGCGCGGTCGACGATCTCGCCGAGCGCATCGGCGTCGAGCGGTTCCAGGCGATAGACGCGCATCCGCGACAGCAGTGGCGAGTTGATCTCGTAGTACGGATTCTCGGTGGTGGCACCGATGAGCGCGATGGTCCCGTCCTCGACGTGGGGCAGCAGCGCGTCCTGCTGGCTCTTGTTGAACCGATGCAGCTCGTCGATGAACGCCACCGTCCGCCCGCCGGCCGAGCGCAGCGCCTTCGCCTCCGCGACCAGTGCGCGCACGTCAGCGACGCCGCTCGTCACCGCCGAGAGGGGTCGCCACGAGCCGCCGGAACGCTCGGCGAGGAGCCGCGCCAGCGTCGTCTTGCCGCTGCCCGGCGGTCCCCACAGCACGAACGAGGGCAGATGGCCGGGACGCACCACGCGCGTCAGGGCGCCGTCCGGTCCCACCAGGTGGGGCTGCCCGACGAACTCCTCCGTCGTGCGCGGCCGCATGCGTGCCGCGAGCGGCGCGTCCGGCGCGGTCCCCGCCTCGAACAACGGCTCGGTCGGATCGGGCGGCTTCGGACGGCGCGGCATGCGCGGATTATGGGCCGAGCACTGGAGGCGAGGCCGTACAGTCCGCCGGTGACGCTTGCCGCGGGATGGGACCGACGCGATCGCCGGACGCTCACCTTCGCCGACGACGACCTCGAGCGCGCGTTCCAGGCCGCAGCGGCGGGGCCCGCGCGACGGCGCCTGGTCCTCAACGCCGTCGCCAACGTCCCGGTGTGGATCGCCGGAACCGCGGCCGCCGGGCTCGTCATCCCTGGCATCTACGATCGGCCGATCTGGCTGCTGGCCATCGGCCAATGCATCAGTCTCGTCGCCGGTGCCATCTGGGCCCGCCGCGGATCGCGTTCCCGTCGCGCCGTCGACGGCGTGTACCTCGCTCTCGATCTGACGGGCGGACTGATCCTGACGCTGATGGCCGCAGCGTCAGGACGCTTCGAGTCCTACGCCGCGTTCCTGCTGCTGTTCACGGCGGTGAATGCGCTCGCCGTCCAGCGCATCTCGTTCATCCCGTCCGTCCTGGCCATCCTTGGCCAGCTCGCCATGTTCACCGTCGCGGGGCTCGTGATCGGCTTTGCCGCACTTCCCCTGCAGTTCGTCCTGCTGGCTTCCGCCCTCGCCGTCCTGGTCGCCGGCAACTACATGGTCGAGGACAGCGAGCGCCGCGAGTTCGCGCAGGCCCGATTGATCGCGGCGCTCCATCAGCAGGTGGACGACCTGCTGCACCGGTACCTGGAGCCCGGTGTCGTCGACTCCATCCTCGCGGAGCCGGCGCGCGGCGAGCTGGGCGGCGAGCAGATGGAGGTGAGCGTCATGTTCGCCGACCTGACGGGCTTCACCGACTTCAGCGACCGCGTGGAGCCGGCCGCCGCGATGGCCCTGCTCAACGAGTCGTTCGCCGCCGCGGTGCCGGTGGTGCGCGCCGCGGGCGGCACCATCGTGCAGTTCGCCGGAGACGCCATGATGGTCATCTGGAACGCCCCGACGCCGCAGGCGAACCATGCAGAGCTGGCCGCGCGAGCGGCCATCGGCCTCCAGCGGGCGACCGCGCACTTCGCGGACGATCCGGCCCATCCGCGCTTCCGAGTCGGTCTCAACACCGGACTCGCCCTGGTCGGCAACATCGGCACGGCCGAGCTGAAGGATTTCACCGCCATCGGCGACACCACCAACCTCGCGGCTCGGCTGCAGTCGGTCGCGCCAGCGGGCAGCATCGTCATCGGGCCCCGGACGCGCGAGCTGCTCGGGGAGAAGGCGACGGTGCGGGACCTCGGTCCTCACGAGCTCAAGGGCAAGGCCGCCACGGTGCGGCTGTACGAGCTGCTGGACATGTCCGAGGGCTGACCGCCTCCGCCGACTATGATCCGGCGCATGGAACAGAACCTCCGCACCCCGGGGCCCACCCCTCTCCCGCCGTCCGTGCGCGAGGCGCAGTCGGCGCAGATGATCAACCACCGCGGCCCGGAGTTCGCGGAGATGCTCCACGAGATCTCGTCCGGCATCCGCGAGCTGATCGGCGCGAGCGGCGACGTCTTCCTGCTCACCGGTTCGGGGTCCGGGGCCATGGAGGCAGCCATCGTCAACACCCTGTCGCCCGGCGACCGGGTGCTGGCCGTGAGCATCGGCTCGTTCGGGGAACGGTTCGCCCACATCGCGTCGGCCTTCGGCGCGGCGGTGGACGTCCTCGACTTCGAGTGGGGCACCGCCGCGGATCCGGACGTCCTGCGCGACCGGCTGGCCGGCGCGGAGCCGTACCGAGCCGTCCTCATCACCCACAACGAGACGTCCACCGGGGTCGCCAATCCACTCCAGGCCCTGGCCGGGGTGGTGCGTGCCGCGCCCGGCGATCCGCTGCTCGTCGTCGACGGCATCAGCGGCCTGGGGGCCATGCCGTTCGAGATGGACGCCTGGGGCATCGACCTCGTGGTGAGCGCCAGCCAGAAGGCCTGGATGGCCTCACCGGGGATCGCCATCGCGGCGGTCGGAGAGCGCGCGCGCGCCGCGGCCGCATCGGCACGCATGCCGCGCGTGTACTGGGATTTCGAGGAGGCCCGACGCTGGGCGGCGAAGGGGCAGACGCCCTGGACCCCGGCCATCAGCGTCCTGTACGGCCTGCGCGTCGGCGTCGCCAGCCTGGTGGCCGAGGGTCGCGAGCGCACCTGGGAGCGGCACCGCGCCGTGGCCGAGGGCGTCGCGGCGGGCCTGGACCGGCTGGGCCTCTCGCTCGTGGCGCCACCCGCCCACCGCTCCCCGACGGTCACGGCCGCCTGGGTCCCGCCGCAGATCGAGTGGGGCGCGCTGAATGCGGCGCTGCTGGCTCGCGGCCTCGTCCTGGCCGGCGGGCAGGGCAAGTGGACGGGACGCATCCTGCGCTTCGGCCACATGGGGGAGATCAGCATCCACGAGATGGCCGACGGGCTCCAGCTGCTCGGGGAGGAGCTGACGGCGCTGGGGCACGAGTCCGATGGCCCGGCGGCGGCCGAGGCGGCTCGCTCCGCCTTCGAGGCGGCGGTGCTGGCCACCCGGTGACGGGAGCCGCGCGCCTGGTCGTCGTCCGCCACGGCGTCACGGCCTGGAACCGCGAAGGTCGCTTCCAGGGCCACCTGGACCCACCGCTCAGCGCGGATGGCCGGCGCGAGGCGACGCTGGTCGCCCAGCGCCTCGCGGACGATGAGGACCTGCGGCCGGGACGGATCGTGTCGTCACCCCTGGCACGGGCCACCGAGACCGCCGCGGCCATCGCGACGTCGTGCGGGATCCCGCTCGAGCGCGACGAGCGCCTGATGGAGATCGGGCAGGGCCGCTGGGAGGGCCGCACGCACGACGAGATCGCTGCCGAGGATCCGGCCGGCTACCGCCGCTGGCGCAGCTCGGCGGGCCTGAAGCAGCCGCCCGGCGGCGAGAGCGCCGCGTCAGCCACCAGGCGCCTGGCATCGTTCGTCAGGAGCCTCGGGCCCGGGCAGGACGAGGGCGACACCATCTGCGTGGTGAGCCACGGAGGCTCCATCCGGATCCTCGCCGCGCTCCTCTTCGGCATCGGGCTGGAGCGGGCCTGGGCGCTCGACGTCGACAACGCCTCGGTCAGCGTCGCCTCCGCGGGCGTGCGGGGCTGGCGAGCCGAGCGCTGGAACGACACGCATCACCTGCTGGGCCTGGAGCCCACGCACGTCGACGAAGCCGACGGACGGCCGCTCGCGCTCTGACCGAGGCCCGGTTCCCGCCCGCTAGGTCGGGTCGCGACGCAGCAATCGTCGTGCGCCACGCCGCACGGCGAGACCGATGAGCGGCAGCCGCAGGCGTGCCATGGCGGAGTCGAGCCGATCGCTGGCGGTCGTCGTCATGCGGCGCCCCGAGTAGGCCTGGAGCACCTTGCCGTCGGCCACCGTCCGGATCGGCTCACGGTGACTCGGAAGCTGCTCCTCGAGCCAGCCCGCGTACTCGTAGATCGTCTCCGATGGACGTGGCCCCACGCCGGCCCGTTGCGCGGCCGCGGTCAGCTGGCGCCACGCGCGATCGCCGGCCGGCAGCAGCCGCCATCGGCGCTCGATCGTGCGCACGCGCCACCAGAGGACGAGGGCGCCCAACACCACCAGCGCCAGGATGAGGGTGGCGTTCCCCGTGCGTGCCTGCTCGGCCGCCGGCTCCGGCTCGCCCCGCGTCGCGTCGAAGCCGCCGGCGATCGGATCGAAGGACGGCAGCGTGGTGACGGGATCGTCCTCCTGCCCGAGCTCCCACTCCGAGAGGGGGTCGAGCTCATCGCGACCGCGGACCGGCGGCCCGACCGTCGTCGGATCGCCGGACGCCCGGGTGAACCGGGGATTGATCGACTTGGTGGCCTCGAAGATCTGCCAGCCATAGCCCGGGAAGTAGACCTCGGCCCAGGCGTGGGCGTCCGACTCCCGCACCACGTAGCTGTCATCCGCGGCCGCTTCGCCCGGGGCGAACCCGACGGCCACGCGCGCCGGCAGTCCCACCGCCCGCGCCATCATCACCATCGCGCTGGCGTAGTACTCGCAGTAACCGGTTCGGTTCGCCGTCTCGTCGAACAGGAAGAAGTCGACCAGGTCCTGCCCGCTCTTCGGCAGGGCGCCGCGCGTCGAGTAGTGGAACGAGTCGTCCCGGCTGAGATAGCGCGCCAGGGCCTTCGCCCGCTCGTACGGGCTGGCAGCCCCCGCCGTCACGTCCTCCGCCAGCTGCCGCACGCGGTCGGTGACGCCCGCGGTCGACAGGTACAGCGCCCGCACCGACGCCGGGTAGTCGGTGCCGGCCGCCGCGAGCTGCGCCTCCGTGGCCTCGGACAGCGCGACGCTCACCTGGTACGCCTCGCCGGCGCCGAACGCGTTGGCCGCGTCGATCCCACCGAGCACCGGCTGGCCACCCGACTCGTGGATCACGACCGGCGCGTACACCTTGAGCGGCGATCCGGCCGTGAACAGGTTGCGGCCGATGGCCTGGCGCATCTGCACCGTGACCGTCTCGATCTCGACCGCCTCGCGCACCGTCGGTCGCTCGGAGGTGGCGACGTCGAACAGGTTCTCCCCGGCCGCCACCTGGCGCCTGGGTCCGTCCGAACGCTCCCAGCCTCGGCCGGTGTAGACGTCGTAGGTCGCCGTGCGCAGGTACAGCGGGCGGGAGGCCGCCAGGACGAGGACCTCCTCGTCGTTGCTGATCCACTCGCCGCGCACGGCGAACCCGGGACCGAAGCTGGTGCCGGTGATGCGCGACTGCGGATTGGTGAGGCTGCCGAAGACGCCGTCGAACTGCTCCTTCACGCCGGTCCAGACGCCGTCGAAGCTGCGCCACGCATCGGTCAGCGGCGCCGCGACGGCGACGCTGGTCAGGATCCAGGCGAGCGCCACCGACGCCGCGGCGAAGACGATCCCCGACCGCATGATGGCCGCGGGCACCTCGAGGTTCTCGTTCACCCGCCGTCGCTGCCAGCCCTCGCGCCGAGTCACCAGGGCGGCGCGCAGCCAGAGCAGCAGGGCCGCGATCACGAACAGCAGCAGGTGACCGAACAGGTCGGTGTAGGTGGCCGACATGTTGACGATGAGCGCCGTGCCCAGCAGCAGGATCGCATCGAGCACGCGGTGGGAGCGGTAGACGGCGAAGCCGGCCATGAAGGCGGTCGCGAACATCAGCACGCCGAGGCCGATGGCGTACGGCGCCATCTGGGTCGGGTAGCCGGTGTCGAGCACGACGGCCAGCCAATCGAGCGCATCGGTGCGGAGCGCCAGCAGGCGATCGCCCTGCGACAGCAGCGGGTAGTACTCGCTGCCGATCGTCCACAGGATGATCCAGGCGCCGCTCGCCGCCGCCAGCGGCAGGGCGGCGACGATCGTCCAGCCCAGGACGCCGAGCACGGCACCGATGGCGAGCGCCCACAGCCCGACCGGCACCACGAAGCCGAGCTGGTCGAGCCAGCCGGCGCCCTGCACGCTCCAGCCGAGGGCCAGGACCATCACCGCCAGCAGGCCCAGGCTGAGCCAGCCGGCCATCGGGTACAGCACGCGCTCGCGCAGGTCAGGCACGGCCACGCACCCTCCCGCCGATCGCCTCGGCGATGTCGTCACCGCGCCGGACCAGCCGGTGCTCCACGTCGTACTCCGCCAGGGCGTGCCGCACGGCCATCAGCTCGCTGCGCGCGCGGTCGTCGGGATCGACGCCGATGTACGACGCTCGATCCAGCAGGATGACCAGGGCGCCGACCCCGCGGCGGCGCAGCGCCGCCAGCGCCCGCACCCAGGTCCGATCCGTCGAGCCGGTGATGATGCACAGGGTCATCCCGCGCCGCAGCTGGGTGAGCGTGGTGTTGAGCACCTCGGCCAGCGGCGTGGACCCATCGGCCTGGACGTTGGCGAGCAGGTGCAGCAGCTTCTGCTCGACGCGCGGCCCGCGGTCCGGCTGGTGCAGCTGCAGCCGGCGGGCGGACGCCGTCATCGCGACGGAGCGGTTGTCGCCCAGCGTGCGCATGGCGATCGAGGCGGCGATCGTGACGGCCGTCTCGACGGACGCATCGGTCCCGATGCCGGCGTGGACGCCGCGGTCGAGGTCGAGCAGGATCCACAGGTCGGCGGCCTGCTCCAGGTCGAATTCCTTGACGTGCAGCTCGCCGTGGCGGGCGCTCGACAGCCAGTGGATGCGGTTGATCGCGTCACCGTGCACGTAGGGACGAACGCCGGCGACCAGCGGCGTGGCGGCCTCGTAGCGACGTCGCGTGCGCGTGGTGCCGTCGATGGGCGACGGCGGCAGCCGCCAGTGCGGCAGCGGCACGACCTCGGGGAAGACGACCACGCCGGTGGGCTGGCCGACCGCCATCTCCGCGCTGAAGAGCCCGAACGGATCGCCGGAGCGCACGCGCAGGGGCCCGAGCCGGTAGGTCCCGCGCCGCGTCAGCGTCACCTTGGCCAGCCACTGCCGCGTCCCGCGCCCCGACATGCCGACCACGCGTCCTGGGAGGCTGTTGACCAGCGTCGACTCGTTCCAGCACTCGACCCACGGCTTGCCGAATCGGTCGTGGTTCTCGACGCGGTACATCGCCTGGAGGACCTCCCCCACGTGTGTCCGCGGGTTCAGCACGCGGTAGTCGGCGCGAACCCCGCGCAGCCCGCGTCGGGCGTACAGCCACGAGCCGATGCCGATGGCCGCCGCCAGGTAGACGAGGAAGAAGAGGAAGTCGATCCCCGTGCTGAAGGCCGCCACCACCAGCGCGGTGACGAGGAAGAGGAGCCGCAGGTGCCGGCTGAAGAGGCCCATGGCGCGCGCCGTTCGGTGCCGCTACGAAACGCGCGGGCGGCCGGTCTCCGCGGCGGCGGCCGCCTCGGCCACCGGGACCGAGGCCAGGATCTCGCTCACGATCTGCTCCGGGTCGACCTCACGCAGCGACGCCTGGCTCTTCACGATCAGGCGATGGGCCAGGATGGCCACGGCCAGGTGCTTCACGTCGTCGGGGATCACGTAGTCGCGACCGGCCAGCGCCGCGTATGCCTGCGCCGCGCGGTAGAGGCTGATCGAGCCGCGCGGTGACGCGCCGAGGTAGACGTCCGGGTGGTCGCGCGTGGCGTGCACCAGCCGCACGATGTACTCCGCCACCGCCTGGTCGACGTAGATCTCCTTGATGGCGGCCTGCATCTCGCGCAGCTCCTCCAGGCCCAGCACCTGCTCGACCTCGGAGATCGGGTGGCGGCGCTTCTGCTCGTCCAGGATGACGATCTCCTCCATCGCCTTGGGGTAGCCGAGGCGCAGGCGGAGCATGAATCGGTCGAGCTGGGCCTCCGGCAGCGCGAACGTGCCCTCGTACTCGATCGGGTTCTGGGTGGCGATGACCAGGAACGGCGACGGCATCGGGTAGGTCACGCCGTCGATCGTCGCCTGACGCTCCTCCATGCACTCCAGCAGCGCGCTCTGCGTCTTCGGGGTGGCGCGGTTGATCTCGTCCGCGAGCACCACCTGGGCCATGATCGGCCCGGGCCGGAACTCGAACTCGGTGGTCTTCTGGTTGAAGATGGAGAGGCCGGTGACGTCGGACGGCAGCAGGTCCGGCGTGAACTGGATGCGCCGGAAGGAGCAGCCGATGCTCTGGGCCAGCGCCTTGGCCAGCATGGTCTTGCCCACGCCCGGCACGTCCTCGATCAGGATGTGGCCCTCGCACAGGAGCGCCACGAGCGCCATCCGCACCTCGACGTGCTTGCCGATAATCACCCGCTCGACGCTGGCGACCACCCGTTCGGCGGGTTGCTGGACGTTCTTCATGTCAGGAGTGGTCCTCTCCCCGTGTGGCGACGGATCCCCGGCTCCCGGGACCCGACCGTGTGCTCAACAATACTCCCCGCCGTTACGCGGACGTTCATTCGCCACCTGGGGAGGGTGCTGATGGGACGCTCCGGCTTCGGCGTCAGTTCCCGCCGCTCATGCGGAGGTACTCGGCCATCACGCGCCCGGCGATCGGCGCGGCGCGGCCCGAGCCCGATCCTCCGCTCTCGACCAGGACCGCCACGGCGATCGACGGCGCCGCCCCCTCCTGCGCGGGAGCGAAGCCGATGAACCACGAGTGCGGCGCCTGCTGCCCGCCGAGCTCCGCGGTGCCGGTCTTGCCCGCGGAGACGCTGCCGCTGATGCCGTAGAGCGTGATGTCGCCCTGGCCGGCGTACAGGCGCCCGAGCTCGCCGTTCACGGCGTCGACCATGGCGGCCCGCATCGCGGTCGCGGCCGCCTGGCTCACCACCCGGGTTCCTCCGCCGGAGGCGAAGCGGTCGAGCACGGTGTCGCTGGGCGTGCCGGTGTCGCTGTGGGCGCGCACGTCGCGCACGACGTAGGGGTCGGGCATCACGCCGTCCCCGGCGATGGCCGCGGCGACCAGCGCCATCTGGACCGGCGTCGCCACCACCTCGCCCTGTCCGAATGAGGCGGATGCCAGCTCGACCGCGTCGTCGAAGGGGCTGCAGTCCCCGTCGACCGGGTTCGTGACGTAGCTCGCGGCGACGGACAGCGCCCGGCCATCCGGCCCGATCGACATCGGGTCGCAGAAGCCGAACCGACGCGCGTAGGAGAGGAACCGGTCGGCGCCGAGCTCCAGGCCGACGTGGGCGAAGAAGATGTTGCTGGAGACCTGCAGCGCCTCGGACAGCGGCCAGAGCGCCGGCTGGATGCCGCCCAGGTCGTGCTCCCGGACGGTGAAGCCGTCGACGGTGAAGCCATCCGTCTCCTGCCGCGGCTGGTCGGGGAAGGTGGTCTCCGGCGTGATCACCCCCGCGTCCAGCGCCGCGGCGCCGGTGAACACCTTCATGATCGAGCCCGGGACGTAGGTGCCCTGGCGCGCGCGCGGCAGCAGCGGCTGCGCCGGGTCGGCGCGCAGCGCGTCCATCGGCTCCTGGGCCGCATTCGGGTCGCCGGAGATGGGCGTCGCGTCGAAGGTGGGAATGGAGACCAGGGCCAGGATCGCCCCGGTGGTGGGATCGATGGCGACGACCGCCCCGGCATCCGAGCCCAGCTCGGCGGCCGCGAAGTCCTGGAGGCGACGGTCGATGGTCAGCGTCAGGTCGCGCGGTTGCGGCGTGCGCGCCAGGACGTCGTTGAGGAGATCGCGGAGCGGGTTCGGATCCGCGCGACCGACCAGCAGATCCTCGTACGCACGCTCCAGGCCGGTGCTCCCGAAGCGGAGGGACGAGTAGCCGATGACGTGCGTGAAGGCGGGATCCGTGTAGCTGCGGACCGACAGGTCACCGACCAGCGACGACGAGGCGAGCACCTGGCCGGAGGCGTCGAAGATGGTGCCGCGCAGCAGGCTGCGACGCGCGGCGATGACCTCGGGGTTGTCGCTGCGGGCCGCCAGCGCGGGCGCCTCGATGACCTGCCACCACACCATGCTGCCCGACACCAGGGCGAACGCCAGGATCAGGTAGAAGCCCAGCCGGCGGACGTTGGTGGCGATCACTCGCCGCGCTCCGCATCGGTGCCGATCTGCGTGCGGTGGCTGATCGACAGCAGCAGCCCGATCATCAGGAAGCTGGCGAGCACGCTCGATCCGCCGTAGCTCACGAACGGGAGCGTGATGCCGGTCAGCGGCACCAGCTTGGTGTTGCCGGCGATGATGATCAGCGTCTGGAGCCCCAGGCTCGCCGTGAGGCCCACGGCCAGCAGGGCGCTGAAGTCGTCGCGCGCCAGGGCCGCGATCCGGAGGCCGCGGAAGACCAGCACGGCGGCGAAGGCCAGCAGCGCCAGCCCGCCCAGCAGGCCCAGCTCCTCCGCGATGGCGGTGAAGATGAAGTCAGTGTGGACGAACGGGATGGTCAGGTTGCCGCCCAGCGTGACGAGGCCCTGCCCGAGGCCCTCGCCGAAGATGCCGCCTCGGCCCAGCGCGTACAGCGCGCGGACGGGCTGGAAGCCGGCGCCCAGCGGATCGGCGAACGGGTCGAGCCAGATGTTGACGCGGGCCTGGACGTGGCCGAACAGCTCGTACGCCACGAAGCTCCCGGCCACGAACAGGACGAGCCCGATCAGGACGTAGCTGCGCCGCCCGGTGGCCACGAACAGCATGACCAGGAAGGTGCCGAAGAACAGCAGCGCGGTCCCCAGGTCATTGAGGCGGACGGCGATGAGCATGACGACGCCGAACAACGCGAGCATCGGCAGGAAGTACGGCAGCGGCGGGATGGAGATGAAGCCGATGCGCAGGCGCGCGCTGGTCAACAGCGTCCGCGTCTCGGCCAGGTAGCCCGCCAGGAACACGACCAGCGTGATCTTGATCAGCTCGCCGGGCTGCACGCTCACCGGGCCGAGGTCGATCCACAGGCGGGCGCCGTTCACCTCGTAGCCGACCAGCATCGTGGCGGCCAGTAGCAGGATGCCGATGGCCGCCCACGAGTACTTGTAGTGCCGCAGGATCCCGTCGTCGCGCAGGCCGATGGCGACGGCCAACATCGCCACCAGGCCGACGCCGAACCACAGCACCTGGGTGGCCGCCATCCCGAGCTCGAACCCCAGCGCGCTGGTGCCGGCCAGGCCCTGCGGCAGGCGGTTGAGCATCACGATGCCCAGCGAGCCCATGGCGCCGACGGCGGGCAGCAGCAGCTGGTCGCCGCGGTGGCCCGAGAGGACCAGCACCAGGTGCGCGACGACGAACATCCCGACGTACACGGCGGCCAGCTGCATCGGTCCGGGCTCGAAGGTGCCCGTGACGGCGATGTTCGTGACGACGAAGCCGAGGGGGACGAGGAGAAGGATCGGGAGCAGCAGCCGCAGCTCCGCCCCGCGCCAGGCGATGCGCATCAGGCGGTGGTCACCGGTCCAGCCGCATCCGCACGCGTCCGACGGTGATCTCATCGCCGAAGCTCAGCGCCACCGGCCGGTCGATGCGGTGCCCGTTCACGTACGTCCCGTTGGTGCTGCCCTGGTCCTCCACGAACCAGCTGCGGCCGCGGAAGGTGAGCATCGCGTGCGTGGCGCTGACGAAGTCGTCCTCGACGTAGATCGTGTTGTTGACGTTGCGACCGATGGAGTTGATCGGGCCGAGCGCGATGGTCGAGCCGGCCGGGGGCTCGTCCTCCGGCGACTCCAGCACCGAGAGGCGGCCGATCCCCGACCGCGACGCGATCTGCGCCTCCTCCGCGGAGCGGAGATCCCGCAGCAGCGACCCGGCGAATCGCATCAGCACCAGGTACAGCAGGCCGACGAACCCGAGCTGGAGCACCAGCAGCAGGACCCGGAGGATGTCGCCCGTCATGCCCGCACCTGGAACTCGATCTCGGTGTCTCCGATGCTGACTCGGTCGCCCGGGCCCAGGGCGATCTGCGAGACGGGCTGCCCGTTGACGAACGACCCGTTGCGGCTTCCCAGATCGGTGAGGCTGTACGCGCCGTGCTGGAGCCGGAGCTGGCAGTGGTGGCGGCTGACCATCGGGTCGTCCACGATCACGTCGTTGTCACTGGCCCGCCCGATGCCGATCAGCGGGCCGCCCAGGTCGAACTGCACCGGCCGGCTGCCCCGCGTGCTCACCAGCAGGTACGCGCGGCGCGCGGAGTCCGGTGCCTCCCCCGCCGCCGGACGGCGGAAGACCATGGTGTCGGAGTTGGTGGGCATCGGCTCCGCCTCGAGTGCCTGATCGCCGCGCTCGTCGACGACGTTGGCGGCCACCCGGATCTCGCCGCGGCGCGTGTCCTGGTCCGACAGGATCCGGACGCGCGGCCGGGCGACCAGCGTGTAGCGCTCGTGCCGCGCGCGCGCCAGCACGCCGTGCGCGAGATCGTCCTCGAGCGCGCCTCGGTACGAGGCGAAGGTGCCGAAGTCGGCCGGGTTGAGGTGGAGGTCGTACTGGTTCGGCACGATCACCCCCACGTCCGCGTAGGTCTTGTTCGTGTCCATCGCCCGCTCGATCCGCTTGGCCAGGCTGACCGGCTGGATGGAGGCACCCAGCCGTCCCGCCGGAGCCTCCAGGAATCGCTCGAGGAAGGACTCGACGCGTGACAGGATGCCCATCGCGGCCGATCCTAGCATGGAGGGTACGAACGGCCGTTCGACCCGAACCGATGCGCCCATAGGGCGCCCGCGGGGCGCATCGGTATACTGCGGGCCCCGATTCGCGCTCACGCGGTCGGCCGGGAAGAGACGAGACCAGCTTGGCAGAGACGCTCACCGAATCCTTCTGCGAACGCTGCGGGACGCGCTACGAATTCAAGGCGCCGACCCGCCTGAACCCGCTGCGCAAGACGCGCGGGCTGTTCGGCGGACTCAAGAACTACCTCACCAGCCAGGACGCCCTGGGCGACGCGATCGGCGACGCCATGCGCTCGGAGGAGGAGTCGCTCGCGTCCGCCCAGCTCGAGGCGTTCCACGAGACCTTCAACTTCTGCATCAACTGCCGCCAGTACACCTGCCTCAACTGCTGGAACGACGCCGACGGCCGATGCCGCACCTGCGCTCCCATCGCCGGCACCGACGACCTGGCCGAGCGCCTCGCCGCCTCCCTCGCCAGCGCCGCCCCCGTCCCCACCCCGTCCTCGCCGCTGCCGGACCTGGGCGCCGCCATCCCGCTCAACGGGGGATCCGCGGCCGACTCGTCCAGCGCCGGGGCGTGGCCGACCTCAGACCTCTCGGAGCCGGTGCAGGCCGCATCGACCGAAGCCTGGCCGGTGGAGGACCAGACCTGGCCGGCCACGGAGGTCGAGCCCCAGCTCGAGCTAGAGCCGGTCGTGGCCGCGTTCGAGCCAGAGGCGGCCGTGGCCGAAGTCGAGCCAGAGGCGGAGTTCGAGCCGGTCGTGGCCGAAGTCGAGCCGGTCGTTGCCGAGGTCGAGCCCGAGCCTGAGTTGGAGCCGGTGGTGGCC